>DAORUN010000001.1:0-13486 GCA_035433205.1 Thermoflexales bacterium
GGGTGATGGGTATCTGGGCCAGCGCTTTATCTGGCCACCCAGTGATGAGTTCATCCGCGCTGGGGAAACGCTCGCGGTTGCCAAACGCCTCGCGCGGGTCTAGCACAACCACGCGATAACCCAGTTGCTTTGCCATGGGCGCAAGCGCCACCGCAATATGCACCCCGCCCACCAGAATAAGCGTGGGTTGCGGCAAAAACACCTCCACCAATGCGCTCCCCGCGCTGGACAACGCATGGCGATGGGTCTGCGCGTTGGGTTGAGAGAGCTGTTCCTGAGCCAGAACTTTCATCGCCTCAATGACATTAAGTTCTGCGCTCGCAAAAACCCGAGCATCCGCGCCCTCTCGTGCCATCACTTTCGCGCCGATGGCCGGGCCATCCAGCATGGTTACGCTGACGGCGGCGAGATCATCCTTCGCGGTCTCATCCCAAAATGCCCGCGCCGCTGGGGTGAGCGGTTCAACAAACACCTCAATGGAGCCGCCGCACGCGAGGCCAACTTGCTCAAAAGCGGTTTCATCCGCCACGCCAAAATGCAAAAGGCGCGGCGCGCCGGTGCGCAAAACGTCCAGCCCGGCTTCAATCACGGCAGATTCAATGCACCCACCGCTTACAGAGCCGCTGAGTTTGTAATCTGGGGTGAAGGCCAGTTTTGCCCCAATCTGGCGCGGGGCGCTGCCCCATGTTTGCACAACGGTCGCCACGCACACTGGTATTTGTGCGTCCCATTTTTGAATATCAGGCAAAACATCTCGCATACACCGGATTGTACGGCAACACAAAAAAAGCCAAAGGGATGTTGAAGAAGATTAGATCGTTTTATATTTTTTCTTTTTCACCGCAGAGGCGCGGAGGCGCAGAGAAAATATTTTCAATTCAAACTGGGCTTACGCAAAAAACTCCTTTGAATGCGGGGAATGGCGTGGTAGGCAATCCATCAACCTCGCAGGTTGGCCTGCAATGTCCCGGCTTTCCAAAATCGGGCAGGCCAACCTACGAGGTTCTAATCTTGCGTAAGTCCAGTTCAAAAGAATTCTCTGCGTCTCCGCGTCTCCGCGGTGAAATAAAGAAGCGCCTGTCCTTCAAATGCCTGAAGCCTGGCGCTCTTGCTCCGATTCTCTTCCGCGTTTTTGGGCGAATGCGCACCCGTTACGGTGTGCAATGTATGCGGATGAGGGGGTTACGCTGCATGAATGTGTTGCCGCAGGCCGACCCGCTGGGGTTGACCGCCCACCACATTTTGCTATACACCATCGCCCCCGCCGCGCCATATTTTGTCACGGCTGTGCTGGGGTGTTCTGGCAAATAGGCGTTGGTGTGATGGATTTTCGCTTTTGGCAAGCGGCTGGTTACTCGCGCCCAGCGCGCGCCGCACATGGCCGAGTAGCGCACTTCCACCACTTCCAGCCAGCCTGCGCCGGCTGTGCCCAGTTGCGGGCTGCGGGCCACCGTGACCGCATCGCGCCAGCAGCCATACACCTGCGGGTCTTTTCCGCTGCAACTGGACCCAAAACAATGCGGGCTTTGCGCGGGCTGTGCCATCGCGGGCGATGGCGCGGCTACGCACAAAATCAAAATTAGGGCAAAAAACGGCTTGATATACCGAAATGTTTTCATTTTTTCTCCAGAATGTGTTGGACCTTGCTTTCAGCCTAGGCCAACCCAATCAATTTTGCGTCAATTACGCAAGCCAATTGCCCGGTGGCGGATAATTTGGGCGCATGAAAATTTTGCAAACGCCGGTGCGGTTTTATCCGGCCATTGGCGGGGTGGAGACGGTTGTGCTGGGCCTTAGCCGCGCGTTGGCCCAGCATGGGCATCAGGTGCATGTCATCACCTCCGATGAACCCAGCGCCCAGCCCACCGAGCTGGACGGGGTGCGCATCACGCGGCTGCGCACGGCGGGCAAGCTGGCCAACACAAACATCACCCCCGCCCTGCCCTTGCGCCTGCTGCGCGAGGATTTTGACATCGTGCACACCCATTTGCCCACGCCGTGGAGCGCAGACTGGTCGGCGTGGATGGGGCGGCTGCGCGGCAAGGCGGTGGTGACCAGTTTTTACAACGAGATCGTTGGGCAAAGCGGGATGGCCCGCGCGTTTGCCGCGGCGTATAACGCCACCGCGTTCAGGGTGTTGCTGCGCGCCTCGCATCGCCTCATCACGCTCACGCCCGATCACCTCGCCAGCCCCATCAGCCCGCTGAAAACCGCGCTGAACAAAACGCGCCTGCTAAAAGCCGGGATTGACACCGCCCAGCTTTACCCGCGCCCAGAATTGCGCCAGGCCGCCAGCATTTCATTTTTGGCGGTGCTGGATGAATTTCATCGTTACAAAGGTTTGGATGTGCTCTTGCGGGCGATGGCGCGGCTGCGGGCGCGTGGCGTGCAAGCGCACTTACGCGTGGGCGGGCAAGGCAGCCTTCGCGCAGAATACGAGCGCATGGCCGCCGAGTTGGGCATTGCGGAAGATGTGCAATTTTTGGGGCGTTTGCCAGATGATGAGATGAACGCTTTTTTTAACCAATCCAGCTTGTTTGTGCTGCCTTCTATTTCTGGGGCGCAGGAAGGCTACGGGTTGGTGGCGTTGGAGGCGATGGCGTGCGGCGTGCCGGTCATCACCACAACCGAGGCCGGTCTTGCGCCCATCGCCCGGCAAGCCAGCGCCGCGCTGGTGGCGCCCGCGGGGGATGAGGCCGCGCTGGCCGACGCGATGGCCCGCGTTCTAGGCGACCCCGCGCTGGCTGCGCAACTGAGCGCCAACGGCCACGCGCTCATTCAAAATAAATTTAGCTGGGCCGCCATTGCGCAAGATTACGAAACGGTGTACGCTGAGGCGTTGCAAAACGCACGAGGATCACCATGAAAATTTCTTTGATGATTGAGGGGATGGGCGGCTTGACCTGGCCGCGCTGGCAGAAGATGGCCGCCGCCGCCGAGGAGTTGGGCTTTGCCACGTTGTATCGCTCCGACCACTTCACCATGCCCGCGCCGCCAGACCTGGATTCGTTGGAGTTGATCGTATCGCTGGCGTATTTGGCGGGCAACACCACGCGCATTCAGTTTGGGCCGCTGGTCGCGCCGCTCAGCTTCCGTGACCCCATCATGCTGGCCCGCCAGGCGATGGCGCTGGATGACTTGAGCGGTGGGCGGATGATCCTGGGCATTGGCGCAGGCTGGCAAGAGCGCGAACACGCCATGTTTGGGTATCCGCTGGATGACCCCGCCACCCGCTTTGCGCGGTTTGAGGAAGGCGTGGAGGTGATCGCCAAACTCATCCGCAATGCCGAGCCGTTTAATTTTGAAGGGCGTTTTTACCATTTGCGAGGGGCGCATCTTTTGCCGCGCCCGGCCCGCCTCACGCCCATTTTGCTGGGTGGCAGCGGGCCAAAGCGCACGTTGCCTCTGGTGGCGCGTTTTGCAGATATTTGGAATGCGCCCGGCGCATCGCCAGAAAGTTTTGCCAGGAGCAACACTTTGCTCAACGAGCTGCTCATCAAAAATGGCCGCAAGCCGGGCGATGTGATGCGCAGCGTGATGTTCCCTGCCTTGTGCTGGCGCGATGAGGCCGAGCGCGAAGAACGCCTGCGTTTTCTGCGCGGCCCCATCGCGCCGTTTGCCGGAAAAACAGATGCCGATCTGCTGGCTTATTTCACGCACGATCTTTCGGCCATCATCGGCTCGCCAGAGGTCATCATTCAGCAAATACGCGACTACGCGGCGGCGGGCGCACAAGAGGCGGTCGTTCAGTGGTGGGGCATAGATGATCTGCGCGGGTTGGAAATGTTTGCGGAACAAATCATGCCGCATGTTTAAATAAACGAGATGAACGTTCAGGTTGCGCTACTCACCGCGGCAATTGACAAACCCCTCACCTACGCCGTGCCACAAGAACTGGCCGGGCAAATGCGCATGGGCTGCGCGGTGGTCGCGCCTTTGCAAAGCCGGTTTGTGTCTGGGGTGGTGGTGGGGATGGACCCCGAAGGCGGCGCGGATGGCCTGAAGCCTTTGCACGGCGATCTAAAATCGCTGCACAGCCTGCTGGATGAACAGCCCGCGCTCAACCCAGCGCAGCTGGCGCTGGCCCGCTGGGTTAGCGAGGAGTATTACGCGCCGCTGGGCCGCGCCTGCGCCTTGATGGTGCCGCCGGGGTTCACCCCGCGCACCTCGTATGTGTATGCCATCGCGGAACAGCAAAAGCCCTCACCCAAAAGGCAGATTGGTGTTGCGGCGCAAATTATTCAACTGCTCCAAGCGCGCGGCCCGCACACCGAGGCCAAATTAAAAAAGATATTTCGCGGGGTAGAAGGCTGGCAGGAAGCGCTGAAAAAACTGGTGGATGCGGGCGAGGTGAGCCGCACCAGCACGCTCAAATTGCCGAAAACGCATCCGGTGCGCAGCACGCTGGCGCAACTCACCATCTCATCTGACACGCTGGAGGTGGTTTATGAAAACCTTTGGGGTTCCATCACCAAACGCAACGAGCAGGCGGTGAACCGGCGCGTGGCCGCGCTGCAATTTTTGCAAGCGCACAACGGGCTGGCCTGGGCCGATTGGTTGAGCGCGGAGACCAGCGCCACCCGCCCCGATTTGTACTGGCTGGCCGAGCAAAACTACCTCATCCTGGGCGACGCCGAACGCTGGCGCGACCCGCTGGCCGACACGGATTACATCGCCAGAACCGCCCCGCCGCTCACCACCGACCAGCAACGCGCCTGGGACGCGGTGCGGGGGGCGCTTGAACAGACGGAAGACGGAAGATGGGAGACGGAAACTAACGAAGGGCTGTCTTCCGTCCTCCGTCCTCCGTCCTCCCCCAATTTTCTTCTGCGCGGCGTCACTGGCAGCGGCAAGACCGAGATTTACATGCGGGCCGCCGAGATGGTTTTGCAACGCGAGCAAGGGGCCATCATTCTTGTGCCAGAGATTAGTTTGACGCCGCAAACATCGCGGCGATTTCTGGAGCGGTTTCCGGGCAAGGTGGCGCTGGTGCACAGCCGCCTCAGCCCCGGTGAGCGATTTGACACCTGGCGCCGCATCCGCGATGGACATTTGCCCATCGTGGTCGGGGCGCGGTCAGCGTTGTTCGCGCCCGTGCCGCGCATTGGGCTGATTGTGCTGGACGAGGAGCATGACTCATCGTACAAGCAAAGCGCCATGCCGTATTACGATGCCCGCCGCGTGGCCGAACATTACGCCGCCCAAACCGGGGCTACCCTCATTTTTGGCAGCGCAACGCCATCGTTGGAAGCTATGTCTGAGACGATGGACGATGGACGATGGACGGCAAACCCATCGTCCATCGTCCATCGTCCATCGTCCTACAAACTTCTGGAGCTTCCCAACCGCGTGCGCGGGCATGTGAACCGCATTGCCGACCAGGCGGCGCGGATGGGGTTGCAGCCCGCCGCCCTGCCAGAGACCGAGGCGGTGGCGTATCAGCCGTTGCCAGACGTGCAGGTGATTGACATGCGGGCCGAGCTGCGCGGCGGAAACATGAGCATGTTCAGCGGGGCGTTGCATCAATCGTTGGCCGAGACGCTGGCGCGGGGCGAACAGGCGCTGCTGTTCCTCAACCGGCGCGGCACAGCCTCTTGCGTGTTGTGCCGCGATTGCGGCGATGTGCTGCGTTGTCCAAATGATGACACGCCGTTAACATTGCATACCGTGCCGGAAGACCGAAGACCGAAGACGGGTGAGTCGGTCTCCCGTCCTCCGGCCTCCGCCTTGAAATGCCACCAGTGCGATCACACCGAGCCGGTGCCAGCGGTGTGCCCATCGTGCGGGCGGAATCGCATTCGCTTTATTGGGCTGGGCACGCAAAAAATTGAGCAGGCGTTGCACGAATCTTTCCCCAAGGCGCGGGTGGTGCGCTGGGACAAAGACAACGCCAGCGCCAGAAGCGGCGCGGATCAAATGCTCAAGCGGTTTGTGGATGGCAACGCCGATGTGCTGGTGGGCACGCAAATGATTGCCAAAGGGCTTGACTTGCCGCGCGTGACGCTGGTGGGCGTGGTGTTGGCCGATGTGGGTTTGTTTTTGCCGGATTTTCGCGCCAGCGAGCGCGTGTTCCAACTCATCGAACAGGTGGCCGGGCGGGCCGGGCGCGGTTTGCTAAAAGGCCGCGTGATTGTGCAGACGTATAACCCCGAAACTCCGGCCATCCGTTTTGCGGCCAGGCACGACGTGCTGGGGTTTGACCGCTACGAGATGGCGCAGCGCAAGCCCTTGCGTCTGCCGCCATTCACGCGGTTGGTGCGGTTTGAATGCGCCGATGAAAACGCGGACAAGGCGCGCCAAACCTGCGAGCACATCGCCCGCCAGCTTCGCCGCGCGCTCGGCACGCGCGAAGACCCATCCGGCAAAAGCATGGTGATTGGGCCAGCGCAGGCGTATTTTGCGCGACGCAACAAACAGCACCGCTGGCAAGTGATCGCCCGCGCGACCTCTCCGCGCGACTTGTTGGCGCGGCTGGAAATTCCGCGCGGGGTAATTGTGGATGTGGACCCGGCGAGCGTTTTGTGAAGAGCGAAGGGTGAAGGGTGAAATTTTGCTCTTCACCCTTTTTTATTTCACCGCTTCTGCGGCCACGGCGTACGAGGCCACGTTGGGTGAGGAGGACAGCAGCGTGATGTCAAACGGCGTCACCGCGCCGGGCTTAAGCGCCTCGTCATTGTTCAACTGCACGTAGCGGTAACCGATGACTTTTTTGTCCGGGTCATAGGTTGTGATGATCACGCGCACCAGATTGGCTGTGACCACATCCGTGTTGGTCACCTCGCCGGTCACATGAAACAAGTTGCCCTCTGGGGCGCCCTGATTTTTGGTCACGCTCACTTTGGCGTAACGCGCGTTGCCCGAAAAATTTTCCGCGCGCAAAATGTTGACATTAAACGTGGCGTATGACGGCGGCGGGTCGGCAAACAGCACGCGAAATGGCGAGGTGGACGAGGGCGGCACAACTTCCAGCGCGACAAAAAAGGGCTGGCTGAGCAACACTTTGCCCCCGGCATCCATCAGCGAGATGAGCAATTGCACGTTGCCGATTGGGTTTGGGCCGGGGTTGAACACCTCGCCCAAAACTTCCAGGCTGCCCGCCGCGGTGCGATACACGTTCAAGCCGCGCACGGTAAAAGGCAGCGGCGTGGGCGATGGCAGCAGGGCGCGCGTGGCCTGCAACTGAACGGTTGTGTTTGGGATGACCAACTCTTGCCCAATTTGCAGCCGCGTGGGGTCAAGGTTGGCGTTCGCCTCAATCAGTTCTTGCACGCTGATCCCAAATTTGTTGGCGATTGGGATGAGCGTATCGCCAGGCCCAACGCGATACACCACCGGCGTGGGCGTGGCGTTGGATTCTTTTGGCGCGGGCAAGGTAGATGGCGCGTAGGTCTGCGCCGGTTTTGGCGCAGGCGTGGGCCGCGCGGTGGGCAGGGCCACCGTTGGCATGGGCGTGGGCGTGGCGTTGGAGACCGTTTGGCACGCCGTGAGGGCCATCACCAAGATGAGGGCAAACACAGATAAGGCTGACCGGGATGACAAGGGTGATCGCATCATCCCGGTCATCTCTGTCATCCTTGTCATCCCTGTCTTTTGCATCTGATTCACGGAAACAAATTCATGTGCCCCGGGCGAATAATCTCCGCGGCGTTGCCATCACGCGGCGAGTAGACGAGGCCGCGCACGAGGACGGCGGGTGTGCTCTCTGCCGCCTGCCCCATCACCAGCGTGGCCGCTGAGGCGACCATGTCTGCCAGGCCAATATCGGTGTGCTGAAGTTTGTAGCCAAACAAATCTGGCCGCCCGCGCCAATCTTCCACGCCGGGCATTCCAGAAACGCCAATCGCCACGCCCACCGTGCCCATGCGGTGCGGTCTGCCATGGCTATCGGCCAAGATCACAGGGATGGAAAAGCCAAGGGCGGCGGCCAGCCCATCGGCCAAATGTTTTGCGCTGGCGTCGGGGTCGCGCGGCAAAAGCAAAATCAAGTCGGGGTCATCGCCCACATTGGAGTGGTCTATGCCCGCGTTGGCCGACACAAACCCCAGCCGGTGCTGGCTGATGATGAGGTTTGGCGCGGTGCGCGAGATGCCCTGCGATTCCTGCAAAATCATCTCGGCCAGCCGCGCATCTTTGCCTGTTTTTTGCGCCAGCTCCAACGCTTTGGCCGATGGCGTGACATCGCGCAGGTTCACAAAACGGCCCTCGGCTTTGGACACAATTTTGGATGTGACCACGAGCGCATCATGCGCCCGCGCGTGGCCGCGCAAGGCATCGGCCAGCATGGCCGCAAGGTCATCGCCCGGTTTGATGATGGGCAGACCGGTGATGGGAAAAAGTTGGAGCGGTTGCATATTGAACAGACCTCACAGGTTTGGCAAACCTGTGAGGTCTAATCGGTTATCCCAGCGTAATGCGCAAGCCAGCGCCCTTGACCTTGTGGCGTTTGTTGATGCCCAGCAGCACCGGCGTAAGACCCTCAACGACCACGGCGTTATCCAGCGGTCCGGCGTCCCAGCCAATCATGCCGCAATCTTTGACCAGCCCCAGCACCACCTGTTTGGCGGCGGTGTCATCGCCGCACACCAGCACATCGCAATCCACTTTTTCATCCAGTTTTTTTAGATGGGTTGCGCTGATATTTTGGAACGCGGCCACCACTTTGGCTGAATCGCCAATTTGGGTTTGCGCTTCCTTGCTGGCGCTGCCACCCTTGGGCACGCTCACCCGCAAAAAATCGGTTGGGTTGATGGGAACTGCGACATCAATCACCACTTTGCCAGCCAGCGCGGGCAATATGCTGGCGATGGTGCCCTCGTGCGCAGAATACGGCACGCTCAGCACGACCACTTCTGCATCCTGTGCGGCAGCCAGGTTATCTGCGCCGGTCACGTTGTTTGCATGTGATGCCGCCGCTTGCAGGGCGGCGTTCAACTCGGTGGCAGAGGCCTGAGCTTTGGCCGCATCACGGGAGCCAATGACTACGTTGTGTCCGGCGTGCGCCCAGCGCATAGCCAAGCCGCCGCCTTCTTTGCCTGTTCCACCAATGACTGCAATTTTCATAGTTTTTTGATTGTAACCCTGCGGGCAATCGTAAATTACAAATTACAACTGGGCAAACCAAAATGCGCGATGATCCGCTCCGCAGCCGCATCCGCATCCAGATGGGTGTTGTCAATTTCCAAACTGTTTGTGTCCGGGATCGCGCCATAACGCTTTCTGCGCGCGGCGGCCTCCAATTGCTCAAGGGTATTCACTTTGCCAAACTTTTTTCTGTCTTGCGCCAACACGCGGCGGCGGCGTTCTTCATCCGAACAAAACAGATGGACATACAAAATTTGCGTGTCATACGGCTTTAACGCAAACCGGATGCGCTCCAGATGCGGCATGAAGTCTGGATACGAAAACGCCCACGTGAAGATGACGCCCTCCACGCCGTATTTGGCGGCGGTCTGGAACACCAGCGCCCGCGCAGAGACCACCAGCTCGGAATGCCCCGGCGAGCCAAACTCAAATACGCTGGTGGCCAGGTCTGCGCTGAGATGATTATGCGAAACGCGGTAGCCGGTGCGCTGCGCCAGCGCCCGCGCCACCGTGAGCTTGCCGCTGGCCTCCGCGCCGTAAATGATGACCAGTTTCATGGGCGCGGGTTATTCGGCCTTCTCCACAAAAAACTGCCAGATCACATGCACGGTGAGCGCCAGCGTCCCCACGCTGAGCAAACCCTCCAGCGCAACTGGTCGCAGGCCAAGCAGGGGCGTGGTCACAAACGAGAGAAGACCCATCACGACGAACAACACCAGCACAAACCCCTCGCCAACCCTTTGCGCAGAGCTGAGATGCCCGCGCATGAGCGCAAATAGCGTCGCCAAAATGCCCAATGCCGCGCCCAGCCCCGATCCCAGCCGCCAAATCTGGCTTTGCGGGTCATCCATGATGGCGATGAGCGAAAGCACCCCCAGCGCCACAAACGAGGCCGAAACCGCGTAGGCGGTAATCAGCCGCCCCGGCGCAGATGTCCACGTTTTGTATTTCATTTGCACCACCACCCACCACAACCCCAGCAACGCAAATGAAATTGCCGCCAACTGCGAGTAAAAAGTCTCCATGTGTGTGCTCCTTTAGAAAAAAGAAAATAAGAAATGGTTTCGCGCAATCTATTTCTTATTTCTTTCTTCCGCCGTCTCATCGCCTGCAACGCGCGAATGGTACACTTATTTGAGTGAAATTAAAAGGCAAGTTGGCCCGCTGGCTGGTCGTGTGGATGGCGCTTCTGGCGTTTTTTTTACCCGGCAAGACCAGTTTTGCCTTTGAAGATGCGGCTGCGGCGCAACCCGGTTTTACCCGCTCTGGCGACACGATCACGCTCACAAATGGCGCAACCCGTTTGCAGGTGGATGTGGTCGGGCCGGATGCGATCCGCATTTCCAGCGCGCCCATTTCGCCCACGTTGGTTCTTGCGCCCGCCCCACCCCCGGCCCCGCCGGGCGGGAAAGGTGAAATTTTGTCCGCGCGGATGGGCGCAACGCTGGCCAGCATCCGCACCCGGGCGATGAGCGTGGAGATTCAACGCAGCCCGCTGGAAGTGCGGGTATACGACGCCAGCCACAAACTTTTGGCGCGGGTCACAGACCTGCCGGGCCAGATCGCTATCCTGCACAGCGAGGCGCAGTTTTACGGCGTGGGCGCCAGCGATGTATGGGGCAGCGTGGAAGACGGCTTGCTGCGACCCGATGGCGGCGCAGTAAAACCACCTCTTCAGGGAAACGCCACCGGCCCGTGGATTTTTTCGGCGCGGCTGGGCGTGCTGGTAGATGCCATGAGCGGGCAATTTGAGGCCGACCCCGGACGCTTGAGTTACAAATTCAACCAGGGCGCCATCCCCGATTTTTTTGTAATGGTGGGCGGGCCAAAGGCATTGATAAACCGCATGACCGCGCTGACTGGCCGCCCGCCCATGCTGCCAAAATGGGCGCTGGGGTTCATCAACAGCCAGTGGGGCATTACCCAAAGCCAACTGGAAGCGATTGTGAAAACCTACCGCGATAAACATATTCCGCTGGATGGGTTTGGGCTGGATTTTGATTACAAGGCATGGGGACAGGATCATTTTGGCGAGTTTCGCTGGAACGAAGAGACCTTTCCAGACGGCGCAAGCGGCGAGCTGGCGCAACGCCTGCGCGAACAAGGCGTGCATTTGCTGGGCATCATGAAGCCGCGCATCATCACACAAAACGCGGATGGCGCGATGACCCAGGCCGCGCAAGAACTGGACGCGCTGGGCTGCTGGTATCCGCGCCATAAAAGTTACGCCGATTATTTTTCCAAATTGCCAGCCCGCGATATTGACTTTAACAAACCAGAATGCCGCGCATGGTTTTGGAAAAACGCGCAGGTGTTTTACAAGTCTGGCATCGCAGGCTGGTGGAACGACGAGGCGGACATCAACGCGGAGACAAAGGATGTCTTTGACCCGGCGCAGGCGCTAAACATGGCGCGGGCGATGTATGAAGGCCAGCGCAGCGCGGGCGATGAGCGCGTGTTCACCCTCAACCGCAGCTTCTTCACCGGGGCGCAGCGCTATGCCTACGCGCTTTGGTCGGGCGATATTGAGTCTAGCGAGGAGAGCATGGCGCGGCAGCCCGCCCGCATGTTGAGCAGCGTGAGCATGGGCGCGGCCTCGTGGTCAATGGACGCGGGCGGGTTTATCAACGACCCGCCCATGAGCAACGAAACGTATGCCCGCTGGATGCAGTTCGCCGCGTTTGTGCCCATCATGCGGGCGCATGGCTACCAGTATGAGGTGCGCCAGCCCTGGGTGTTTGGCCCAGATGCAGAACACGCCGCGACAGACGCCATCAAACAACGCTACGAATTGATGCCTTATATTTATTCATACGAGCGCCAAAAAAACCAGACCGGGGTTGGGTTGGTTCGCCCAATGTTTTACGAGTTTCCCGATGACCCCGCGCAGGCCAACCAGATTGGCCAGTGGATGTTTGGCGAATACATGCTGGTCTCTCCGGCGATGACCGACCAGCAAACGCATGTGGTCACACTGCCAGAGGGCGTTTGGATGGAAAGTTCTACCCACCAAAAATATGTTGGCCCCGGCCAGGTGCGGGTGGATCGCTTCGCCACATTCATCCGCGAAGGCGCGATCATCCCCAAACAAGCTGCGCAGAATTACACGGGCGAAACTCCGCTTCAACAACTCAATGTGGATGTGTATCCATCGGACAAACTCACCCGCTTTGAGTATTACGATGATGACGGCCACACCTACGCCTACGAAAACGGCGCGTATTTCAAACAGGTTTTTCAAACACGGCGGGATGGAAACACGGTTGTCTTTGACACCGGCGAGGTGGAAGGCAGCTACACGCCCGCGCTCACCAGCTATATCGTTCAACTCAATGAGGTGGCAGATGGCGCGCCGATGGTCAACGGCAAAGCCATCCCCAAAGCCGATTACGAATTTGCGCTGAACCCGATGGACGCGGGATACGTGATCATGCCCGGCGCAAACGGAAATGTAATGTGGGTCAAAATCCCCGCCGGAAAACCCATCCACCTTGAGGTGAAGAACGCCAAACCAGGCCAGGCTGCCACGCCGCAAAACGCGCAGGTCAATTTGGCGTTCAACAAACCGGTGATGGCGAGCAGCGCGCAAGACATGCGTTACCCGCCCGCCTATGCGGTGGATGGCAACTCCAACACCCGCTGGAGCAGCGCCATCACCGATGTGGTCACGTTTACGCTTGATCTGGGCCAAACGGTCAACATCTCGCGGGTTGTGCTTAACTGGGAGGCCGCCTACGCCAAAGCCTACACGCTCTCGCTGGCCTCAAATGTGGATGGGCCGTGGAGTGAGTATTACGGCGTGCAGCAAGATTTTCCGCCCAACGGGTTGGTCTCGCTCATCAAAAATGGCGTTGGCCGATTTGTGCGGCTGGTCGCCGCTCAACGCTCTGGCGACTGGGGTTACTCGCTTTACGATTTTGAAGTGTATGGCGCGGCGGCAAAAACCCCGGCGCAAAAGCCATCCACCTGCGCCAGCAACGCGGTGATGGAAAAGTGGCCCAACACGCCGGGCAACACGCTGGAAGATTTCGAGAGCATCACCGCCAAAGCGCCATCCAGCAAAACGACGTTGAAAAAACTGGAGCTAACCCCCACCGGCGAGGACAATTACACGGCGCGGGTGCGCGGCGCAATTTGCCCGCCGCGCGATGGGTTTTACACGTTTTGGCTCGCCAGCGATGACGCATCTGAGTTGTGGCTGGGCGGCCAGCGCGAGGCGCGGGTGGGCGCGTGGACAATGCCGCGCGAGTGGCTCAAAGAACCCGGCCAGCGCTCGCGGGTGATGGCGCTCGCGGCGGATCAACCGCTTTATTTTGAGTTGCGTTTTAAGCAGGGGGGCAGCGCCGATCACTTTGAGGTGGCGTGGCAAGGGCCAGATTTGCCCAGACAAATTGTGGCGTTGAAG
>DAORUN010000001.1:13586-27651 GCA_035433205.1 Thermoflexales bacterium
AGGCGCTGGCGCATGGCCGCCCGCGACCCCAGCACCAACACAATGATGGTGAAAGCATACGGGAGCATTTGCAAAAAGAAGCCCCAATACGGGTTGTAAAAAAATGGGTTGGCAATCCCAAAGATGGTTTGCGGGCCTTGCACGTCCAAGATAAAACGCCGCAATGCGCCAAACGCATACGAGCCAAACGCCGCACGCACAGGATCCCATTGCGCAAAGATGACCAGCCCAACTGCGATCCATCCCAATCCGCCGGTGGTGAGGTCACTAAACCAGCCGGGCGAAACGGCCAGGCTGATGGTGGCCCCGGCCAGCCCGGCCAGCGCCCCACCCGCCATCACATGCAAATAGCGCGTGCGATACACGTTTATGCCCATCGCATCGGCGGCGGATGGGTTTTCGCCCACCGCGCGCAGGTGCATCCCAGGGCGGGTGCGGTTGAGATAAAACCACGTGAGCGGGATGAGCGCATAGCCAATGTAAACCATCACGCTGTGATCGGTGAACAGGATGGGGCCAAGCACGGGGATGGCGCTTAGCACGGGGATGGTGAATTTGGGCAGCAAAGTTACCGCGCCGGCCTTGCTTAACCCTTCGCCAAACACAAGGCTCAGGCCAGTGCCCAGCAGGGTGAGGGCCAACCCGCTCACCACCTGGTCGGCTTGAAAGTGGATGGTGACGATGCCGTGCAAGAGCGCGAGGAGCGCCGCGGCGGCCATCGCCACAACCAACCCCAGCCAGCCATTGCCTGTTTTGATGGTGACGCTAAACGCGGCCATCGCGCCAATAAGCATCATGCCTTCCACGCCGAGGTTGAGCACGCCCGACCGCTCGGCCAAAATTTCGCCAATGGTGGCGAACAACAATACCGTGCCAGTGGCTACGCCCGCTTGCAAGAAGATGATTGGATCCATGGGAATTCTGAATGCAGAATTCTGAATTCTGAATGCAGACGCCGAAATTTTTTCAGCATTTTGCATTCAGAATTCAGAATTCAATTTTTAACAATGCGAATGCGGTAGCGGGTGAGCACATCGCTGGCGATGAGCATGAACAAAATCATGCCCTGAATAAGTTTTGGCACGCCCGCAGGCTGAATTTCTCGGCCAGCCAAAATGAGCGCACCGAATAACACCGATGAAATAACCACACCAAACGGGTTGAGCCGCGCCAGCCACGCGATGATGATGCCGGTGTAGCCGTATCCGGGAGAGAGCGATCCTTGCAGACGGTGAATCACGCCGGTGACCTCGCTCATGCCCGCCAGCCCGGCCAGCGCCCCAGAGAGCATCATCACCAAAACGGTGTTGCGCACAATGTTAATGCCCGCGTAGCTCGCGGCTTTGGCGTTATCGCCGGTCAGCCGGATTTCGTAACCCCACTTGCTGCGATACAAAATAAACCACACCACCACCACCGCCACCAGCGCAATGACCAACCCAAAGTGCGTGGTGAGACCGCGAAATTCCGGCACCTGCGCGGCAAAATCGGCCAGACGCGGCAGCCACGTGTTTTTGGGGAACACCGCGCTCATCTGAAAACCTTTTTCGCTCCACACGGCAAACACAAAAAAGTTCACCAGCGAAATGGCGATGTAGTTCATCATCAAGGTGGTGATGATTTCGTTCACGTTTAATTTGGCTTTCAAAAAACCGGGGATGGCGCCCCAGATGGCGCCGCCAATCATCGAGGCGACAATCATGGCGAGGATGGCCAGCACCGGCGACCACGAGGCGTTGATGACACCGCTGAGCACTAGCGCCGAGGCAGCCAGTGCGCCAATGTAAAGCTGGCCTTCCGCGCCAATGTTCCACAACTTCATGCGAAAGGCCACGGCACACCCCAGCCCAATAAAAATGAGCGGGGTGGCTTTAACCAGCGTATCGGAGAACACGCCAATATCGCCAAACGAGGCATCGGCAATGTGCTTGTAAGCCGCGATGGGGTCGCCGCCGACCAAAGCCAGCACAACCATGCCCAGCAGCAACGCCACAACCACCGCACCCACCGTCACCAGCGGGCTAAGCCATTTGGGCGTGTCCAGACGCGGCTCTATTTTGATGGAGAACGGAAACATGCTTTTTTTGATGGAGCCTGTCATGTTAGTTGCTAGTTGCTGGTTGCTGGTTGCTGGTTGTTGGTGGTTGTTGTTTGCCGCCGGTCATCATCAGACCGATGCGCTCCACGTCATGCTCGGTGGGGTCTTGCACCTCACCCACAATCTCGCCGCCATACATCACCACGATGCGGTCGCTGAGCGCAAGCAGCTCCTCCAACTCCTCGGACGAGAGCAAAATGGCCGCGCCGGCCTCGCGCTGGGCAAGCAGCATGCGCTGCACGCCCTCAATCGCGCCCACATCCAGGCCGCGCGTGGGCTGCATGGCAATCAGCAAAGAGGGCCGCGCCGAAAGCTCGCGGGCCAAAATGGTGCGTTGCACGTTGCCACCAGAGAGCAGCCGCACCGAGGTTTCAACATTGGGCGCAAGAATAGAGTACGCATCCTTGAGTTCCCTGGCCGTTTTTTTTGCCAGCCCGTAATTGAGCGACCAGCCATTTGCCAGCGGGGCGCGGCGGTAACTCTTCATGATGAGGTTATCGGTGATGCTGAGATTTGGCGCGGTGCCCACATGGTTGCGGTCTTCGGGCACGTGCGCCACGCCGTGCCGTATGGCTTTGAGGGCGCTTTGGTTGGCCACATTTTCCTCATCCACCACAATTTTGCCGCCACTGCATTTGCGCATCCCGGTGATGACATCCGCCAGTTCACGCTGGCCGTTGCCCGCCACCGCGGCAATGCCCACAATTTCGCCAGAGCGCACGGTAAGCGAAACATTTTTGAGCGCTGGCAGCCCGCGGTCATTCACGCACGACACGTTTTCCATCCGCAAAACAGGCTTGCCCAAATTTTGCGGCGCCTTGTCAATCTTAAAACTCACCGCGCGGCCCACCATTAATTTTGCCAATTCCGGGATGGATGTCTCGGACGTTTTGACCCCGCTGGCGGTTGCTTTGCCCTGCCGCAACACGGTCACCCGGTCTGCCGCGCGCATCACTTCGTTTAATTTGTGGCTAATAAACACGATGGATTTTCCGTTTTCGGCCATCGTGCGCAAGGTGTGGATGAGGCCGTCAATTTCGGTGGGCGCCAACACCGCCGTTGGCTCATCCATAATCAAAATATCCACACCGCGATACAGCATTTTCAAAATTTCCACGCGTTGCTGCTCGCCAACAGAGAGCTGCCAAATTTTTGCTTTGGGCGAAAGGCTCATGCCATATTTCTGCCCCAGCTCGGTCATTTTTTTATCGTAATCGTTCAGGCGCATCAAAAAGCGCGGCTCATCCATGCCCAGCAAAATATTTTCGGTCACGGTTTGGGTGGGCACCAGCGTAAAGTGCTGATGGATCATGCCCACGCCCGCGCGCATCGCATCCTTGGGAGAGTTGAACGAGACGCGCTTTCCATTCACCAAAATTTCGCCCTCGTCAGATTTATACAACCCCGCCAGCACGGTCATGAGGGTGCTTTTGCCCGCGCCGTTCTCGCCCAGCAACGCATGAATCTCGCCTGGGCGCAAGTCAAAATCTACTCGGTCATTGGCAACCACGCCGGGGAATCGTTTGGTCACGCCGCGCATTTGCACGGCAAGGGGCGCATCTTCACGGGCATTTGGCATATTCAAAGTTAAAAATTAGAAATTAAAAATTGGGTATCGGGAGAGCTGCACCCGCCCGATACCCATCAGCCAAAACCACTAGCAACTAACTACTTGTTGCTACTGGAGTTTTGGCAATTCGGCGTTCACGCCCTCGGCCCACCAATACATGCCGATCTTGCAGGTTGGCTTGTCGCCCACCGCAAAGCAGTCAATATCGGCTGGCTCCATCTTGGCGCCATCGGCCAAAACAACCTTGCCCTTGTTGTCTTTGATGGGGCCTTTGAACACGTCAAAGCGGGTGAACTTCCCGGCCAGCATTTGGGCCAGCGTGTCTTTGATCATCTTCACATCGGCCTCTGGCAGGTCTGCCACGCCCGGCTGGGGCTTCTGGCCTTCCATGAAGCCAAACAGACCCAACGAACCGGAGTCGGCCTCGAAATACTGGAAGCCCGGCTTGTATGTCTTGGCAACCGTATCTTTGGCAATTTGCGCGTAAATTGGGCCCCAGTTCCAATACATGGTGGTGAGGCAGCCCGACTTCACGCAGTTGCCAGACCAGTCGTAGTTCAGACCAAACTTCTTCTTCTCGGTGGCCACATCGCCAGCGGCGGGTGTGTCTGCGCCGGTGAAGACCACATACGCGCCTGCGTCAAACAGCGAGCTGGCCGCGTCCTTCTCTACCACCGGGTCGTGCCAGGTGTTGATCCAGCGCACATCCATCGTGCAGGTGGGGCAGGTCTTGCGCATGCCAAGGGCAAACGCGTTGCCCAAGCGCAGTTCTTCTGGGATGGGGAACGTCGCCATGTAACCGGCCTTGGTCTGGCCGTCTTTCTTCATGCGCGCGCCGGCCAACATGCCGCCCAAATACTTCATGTCTTCCATCGCGCCCATCAGGTTGCCAAAGTTCTTGTTGTTGGTCTTATACCCGGTCAGGTGGATGAACATTTGGGTTGGGAATTCCTCGGCCACGTTAGCCATCGGGTCCATGTAGCCAAACGAGGTGCCGAAGATCAGGTCAAAGCCCTTGCGCGCCAGGCTGCGGAACACCTGCTCAGAGTCGGCGGTGTCTGGCACAGACTCAATGTAAGCCGTGTGAATGTTCGGGACGTTCTTGTCCATGTACTGCAAGCCCTCGAAATGAGCCTGGCTCCAGCCACCGTCATCATGCGGGCCAAGCAGAACCATCGCCACATTGAACTTGCCTTTCTCAATGTCTGGGATCTGCATAGAGCCGCCAGCTTTTGGCGCTTCTGTCGGCTTGGGTGCATCCGTCGGCTTCGGCGCGGCGGTCGGGGCAACAGTTGGCTTGGGGGCATCGGTCGCTTTTGGCGCT
Organism: Thermoflexales bacterium; assembly: GCA_035433205.1. Taxonomy (GTDB): domain Bacteria; phylum Chloroflexota; class Anaerolineae; order J036; family Brachytrichaceae; genus DAORUN01. Next base: position 18,579 of record DAORUN010000001.1, read on the forward strand.
TCGGTAGCCTTGGGGGCATCGGTGGGTTTGGCGGCAGGCGCGGCGGTGGGCGCGGGTGTCGCGCCGCCGCAGGCTGTCAACACAAGTGATAGCGTAGTTGCCATCAACATGCCCTTGAACAATGACTTCATGTTTCTTCTCCTTTAATTTTTGTGAGACTCAACCGTGATCAGCCTGTTCATCGCCGCAGTAGCGCGAACGCCCCTGCAACGCGGCAGGGCGATCTGAAACGAATTATAGCTGGCGAAATTTTGGGGCCTGTCTTGTTCAAAATGCCAGTGGTCAGGCCGGCGCTGCGCTCAGCCACGCCTCAATCTCCGCGCGATGCTCGGCCTCATGCTCGGCGCTATCCGACCAAATGGTTTCTGCCAGCGAGCGCCCATTGAGCGCGGGGTAGCGTTTGGGGTCAAACAACGCGGCTTCATCGCCCCAGGCTCGCAGCCGTTTTACAAGCTGGCGATGCGACCCGCCAAAATCGGCCATCACCCGATCCAGCGGGCGGTCTTTTTGCGCGGCATACTCCTGCGCGTTAAACAGATCCAGCCAGTTGGCGGCCTTTGCCAGCGTCGCCGGAATCTCCATCTTTGGCGGCTGGCCCTGCTCGGCCTTAAACATTTGGGTGATGGCGCGTGAACGCCACATGGCAATGTGCGCCAAAATATCTTTCACCGACCACTCGCCTGTCACGCCGGGCGCGCTCATTTGGCTGGATGGAACCCGCGCCAGGGTCGCTTCCAGCGCGGCATGAGTTGTTTCAATATCGGCGAGCAGCGCTGCTTTTGTGGTGTGTTTCATGGGAAATAAAAAATTAAAAATGCGCAGTTTTATTTTGCATTTGGATTTGGCTCACCAACGCGCCCAATGCGATGAGCGCCCCGCCAATAATAAAACCCGGGCCGGGGGTTTCGCTCAAAATGAGAACACCCAGCAACGCGCCGGTGACCGGCTGCGCAAAAAAGCACAACGCGGCGGTGTTGGCATCCAGCAGCTCAAACCCTTTGTTCCACAAATAAAACGCAATTGCGGTAGACACCACGCCCAAATACAAGATGCCCGCCAGAACGGCGGGCGTGATTGCGCCAATGCTGGCGTTGCGCAGCTCCAGCGCGGCCAGCGGCGCGTCAAACACCACGCCCCAAAGCGTCACGCCCAGCGTGGCGGCCAGCGCGCTCATGCCTCTGGCGGTGGCGCGTTTCACCATCACCGAGTAAAGCGCCCAGGTAAGGGCGGCCAAAACCAGCAGCGCGTTACCCATCAGCATGTTGGGGGTTTGGCCGATGGCATCTGCGCCGGGGTTAATGACCAAAACCACGCCAATGCTGGCGAGCGCAAGCCCAATCAACTTCCAGAGCGTGGGTTTCTCGCGCAGCAAAACATACGCGCACGGCACCACAAACGCGGGCGTGGCGCTGGTGATCACCGCGCCCAGCGAGGCCGTGCTGAGATGCGTGCCCGCGAATTGCGCGCCCAGCGACACGCAAAAGCCCACAAAGCCCGGCGCGGCCAATGACAAAAAATCGCCCAGGGTGAAGCGCGCCGCCCCGCGGGTTTCCATCACCTTTTGCCAAACAAACAACACCGGCAATGCCACGCAAAACCGAACGACCACCAGCGTGAGCGGCGGCACAACTTCCAGAACCAATTTGCTCACCACATACATCCCGCCCCAAATGGCGGCGGCAATGGTGGCGGCCAAAATTCCTTTTAGCATGGGCAATGCGCGGGCGTCGCGCTAACCATCCAGCGGCTCACTCTGCCCGCGCGCGGGCATAATCACGTTTTTCGCGCCCAAATCTTCCAGCCCCTGCTTAAGGGCTTTCATCGGCCCCGCTTCGCCATGCACAAGGAAGATGCCGCGCAGGTTTTTGATCTGCGGCCTGGCCCAGTTCAGCAAATCGTTGCGGTCGGCGTGGCCGCTGAACGAGTGAATTTGCCGCACCTCTGCCCGCAGCTTAAACTCATCGCCCAAAATTTTGACATACGGCATCCCATCCACAATTTTGCGCCCCAGCGTGTCTGGCGCCTGAAAGCTGACAAACAAAATCAAGTTGCGCGGGTCTTCAATGTTGTTTCGCAGGTGGTGCAAAATGCGCCCGTTTTCGGCCATGCCAGACGCGCTGATGATGATGGCCGAGCCTTTGAGATGGTTGAGCTGCTTGGATTTTTCGGTTTCGCGCACATAGGTCAGGCGCGGGAAGGCAAACACATCGCCATCCGCGTCGGCCTCCAACAATTGGCGCGTCTCCTCGTCGTAGCATTCCTGATGGCGGCGGAAGGCGTCGGTCACATTCACCGCCAGCGGGCTATCTACAAAAATGGGCAGCTTGGGCAAATCTCCAGAAAGCATCAACTGGTTGAGGTTGTAAAGCAATTCCTGGGTGCGCTCCACCGCAAACGCCGGGATGATGACCTTGCCGCCGCGCCGATACGCGGTCTGAATCGCATCGCGCAACGCGCCCAGCGAGAGCGTGATTGGGTCGTGCAATTTATCGCCGTAAGTGCTCTCCATGATCAGATAATCGCATTCCGGCATGGGTTCCGGGTCGCGCAAGATGGGCAGCCCGTTGCGCCCCAGGTCGCCGCTAAAGCACAGCCGCACCGAGCGGTTTCCCTCGCGCAGTTCGTGCAGCTCCCAGGTAGAGCCAAGCATGTGGCCGGCGTCGCAAAACTTGGTGCGCACACCATCCACCGGCTGAAACCACTCGTGATACTCATGTTGCACAAAATGGTCCAGCGCGCGCTCGGCGTCATCGCTGGTGTAAATTGGCTCGCTGGGCGCAACTTGCGGGTGGTTGCGCCGCAAAAAGGCTATGTCATTTTCCTGGATGGCCGCCGAGTCGCGCAGCATGGACTGACACAAATCCAGCGTGGCGGCGGTGCTGTGAATTTTGCCGCGAAAATTATTTTTGGCCAGGCTGGGCAAGTTGCCGCTGTGATCAATGTGCGCGTGAGACAAAATCACCGCATTTAGCGCGGCGGCGTTAAACGGCAGTTTTTGGTTGATGGCGTACGCCTCGGCGCGTTTTCCCTGAAACAGCCCGCAATCCAGCAGGATTTTTTTATCACCCACGCTCAGCAAATGCTGCGAGCCAGTCACGGTTTGGGCCGCGCCCCAGAAAGTAATGTTCATAGTTGGAAAGCAGAATTCTGAATGCAGAATGCAGAAATAATTCAGAATTCTGCTTTCTGCATTCAGAATGCAATTGGGTGAGTATAATCCTGCGTACCCGGAGCAAGCACATGGTCGAGGTCAAAATTGAAAGCATCCGCGTCAGCCTGATGTCGCAACACCGAGTGGTCATTCTCAAAGATGTGACCAGCAATCGCTATTTGCCTATCTGGATAGACGCATTCGTGGCCGAGGCGATCACCATCCACCTGCAAGAGCAGGCGGTGGCCCGCCCACTTACACACGACCTTGCCATCAAACTGATGAGCGATTTGGGCGGTCAGTTGGCAAAAGTGGTCATAAACGACCTGCGCAACGACACCTTTTTTGCCCAATTATTTGTGCAAACCGCTGATGGCAAAGAAGTGATCTTTGACTCGCGCCCCAGCGATGCGATTGCGCTGGCCGTGCGCGCCGCCTGCCCCATTTTTGTGGAAGAAGACGTGATGAACCGCGCGGGCGTTGTGCCCGATGACGAAGAAAAGCCCGCCACCGATGAAGACCTCGGCGCGTTCAAAGATTTCCTCGGCTCGTTGGATTTGGACGATTTAGAGAAGAACAACTGAGTAGTTAAACCTCACAGGTTGGCGCACTTAAATATCGCCATTGCGAACACCATGCGCCAACCTGTGAGGTTTTTATTTGCCTCCTTTGATTGAATTTTTTTTTGCGTTAAATATCTTTTCTGCGGTGTTGTTGGCCGTGTATGCCCTGCATCAGGCCATTTTGCTTGTTTTGTTTTTGCGCACAAAAACTTCTCTCGCGCCGGGAGGGGGTGAGAGTGGGCAAAATCTCCCACGCGTCACCGTGCAGCTGCCTTTGTTCAACGAGCGATACGTGGCCGAGCGCATCATCGCCGCCGCCTGCGCCCTGGATTACCCGCGCGAGCTTTTGCACATTCAAGTTCTGGATGACTCGACCGATGACACCCGCCAAATCGCCATCCACGCCGTGCAGGCCGCCCGCGCCAAAGGCCACGCGGTTGAGCTAATTCAGCGCCCCTCGCGCGATGGCTTTAAGGCTGGCGCGTTGCGCGAAGGCCTGCAAACCGCCACCGGCGAGTTCATCGCCATCTTCGACGCAGATTTCATCCCCCAGCCCGATTTTTTGCGCCGGACACTTGCGCCTTTTGCCGATGAGCGCGTTGGTTTTGTGCAAACCCGCTGGGGTTTCCTCAACCGAGACCAGAGCGCCATCACCCGCGGGCAGGCCGCCATGTTGAACATGCACTTTGTGACCGAGCAAACCGCCCGCAGCGCAAACGGCCTGGTGATGAACTTTAACGGCTCTGGCGGCGTGTGGCGGCGCAGTTGCATTTTGGACGCGGGCAACTGGCAGGGCGATTGCCTGAGCGAAGACCTCGATCTCAGCATCCGGGCGGAGACGCGCGGCTGGCGCGGGGTGTATCTCAACCGCGTGGAATCGCCGGGCGAGCTGCCCGATGACGTGAACGCTTTTAAGCGCCAGCAAAAACGCTGGGCGCGGGGGTCATCGCAGGTCATGCGCAAATTACTGGCCGCGCTCTGGCGGTCGCCGCTCTCGCTGGCCGCCAAAGTGATGGCCACCCTGCACCTCAGCGGCTACGTCATCCATATTTTTGTGCTTGTGTTGGCGCTCACCACGCCCATTTTGGCGCTCAGCCGCCAGCCGGTTCCGGCATGGGTGGGGTTTGCCAGCGCGGTTGGCGCGGCGCCCGCGCTCTCGATGTTCGCGGCCAACATTTGGCTGGGCCGCCGCGCCCGCGATTTTGCCCGCGATCTTCCTTTCGCGATCATGCTGGGGCTGGGCGTCTCGGTGTCTAACGCGGCGGGTCTGGTGATGGGTTTTGCCAGCCGCGCGGCGGGCGAGTGGACGCGCACGCCAAAGGCCGCGCCATCTCGGGCGGGCGCAGGCTACACCTTGCAACTGGATTGGTCATTTTGGTGCGAGGCGGCGCTGGCGCTGGTTTTGTTTGCCGCATTCCTGGCGCTTTTGGCGATGGATAACTGGACGGCGGCGGCCACCTGCGCCCTGTATGCCTTTAGTTTTGGCGGGGTTGCTTTGGCGCAGGCGCGTGTGGCATGGCAGGGCAGAACGCGGGTGCAACCCGTTGGCGGGGCATTGCCAAAATCTGGCAAATAACCCCGCTGGTTTTAAGCCGTCATTCCCCGTGTTCAGTTTCGGATTGACCCTGCCAAACCATCTCGGCTGCCTCTGGCCCAACCTCAACATGCACGGCGGGCATTGGCTCGGTTGGCGCGTCATCCACCAGATCTGTGATGGACTGAATAATGCCACCCACCGCGCCGGTCACGCGCTCCACAATATTAACTTTGGGCGGCGGGGCATATTTTTCTGCGTAATCTGCGGCAGCCACAGATGGGGTAACGTCTTCGCAATCATCGCAGTCTTCTTGCAAATAGTGTTTGTGGTCAATCACCCACAAATACAAGTCAGCTTCGGTGCGGCCAGGGAACAATTCCAGCGCGTTTTGTTCTCTCACCGCCTGCACAATTGGCAAATACACGTTGTCATACCAATCGGCCACCGCCTCGTCTTCGGAAATATCGCGCTTTTGCTCCAGCCCCATGAAATAGCGGTGCATGGCTATATGCTCAATCAGGCGCGGATACGCCCCGCCAATGGTGAAGCGGATGTTTTGATCCGGGCGAAGTTTGTGCAAGTGCGTGCGATGCAAAAAGTCGTCGTACTCGCCCAGCAATTCCAGCGTGTCGGCGTTCAGGTCATCGGCGGTCACTTTAACGCGCACATGCGCCTCGTGCACCTCGGCGTCAATAAACGCCACGCCGTGCTCACGCGCCACGCTCACGCGATGGTTTCCATCCAGCACAAAATACACATCGCCCACTTTGTAAAGCACAACCGGCGGCAGGCTCACATCCTGGTAAAACGCGCGGTTGATTTTTGCCCAGCGGTCTTTTGTTTTGTCATTGCGCGGCAAAAAGGCATCGTCAAAGTCTTTGAACCGGCCCACGCTGCCCACAATTTTTTCAATTGGAACTTCTTGCACCCCGCGATAAATTAGCCCGCGCAGGTTGAGCTTGTCGCGCACTTCATCCCACGCCATCAGGTCGTGTTTTTGTTTGCGAATCTGGCCCACCAGCGAGCGCAAAAAGGCCCGGCTGCGCGCCGTGCGAAAGTCCACCTGATCTGCAGGTGTTGAAAATTCATTCATATCTAAAAATACTATACCAGCGGGCAAAAGGCTAAGGCGTGGAGGTAAAGAACGGGTTAAGAGTTGGTGGCTGGTGTCTACCAGCCGCCAGTCACTATTTCTTGGTCAGCTTTTTCAACTCATACAACGCGGTCAGCGCCTCAATTGGGCTCATCGCGTCGGGGTCAATGCTCTTGAGCTTTGCCAGCGCGGGCGAATCGGGCGTGAACATGTTGAGTTGCACTGGCGCGGCTTGCGGCGCGTTGCTCACCTGCAAAGTGCCGTTCTCCAACTGCTTCAAAATATCTTGTGCGCGGCTCACCACCGGCGAGGGCATGCCAGCCAATTGCGCCACGTGAATGCCGTAACTGCGGTCTGCCCCGCCGGGGATGACCTTGTGCAAAAACACAACCGTCTCGCCGCTGTCCTCGCTCACGGCCACGTTGTAATTGCGCACGTGCGGCAACTTTTCCGCAAGCTGAATCAGCTCGTGGTAATGCGTGGCAAACAGCGTCATGGCCCGCCGGTCTGGATGATTGTGCAGATATTCAATCACGCTCCACGCAATCGCCAGCCCGTCGTAGGTGCTGGTGCCGCGCCCAATTTCATCCAGCAAAACCAAACTGCGCGGCGTGCAATGCCGCAAAATATTGGCCGCCTCCACCATCTCGACCATGAAGGTGCTTTGCCCGGCGGTCAACTCATCTTGCGCGCCAATGCGGGTAAAGATGCGGTCTGCCACGCACAGGTTTGCGGAACGCGCGGGCACAAAGCTGCCCATTTGCGCCATCAAACAAATGAGCGCGACCTGGCGCATGTAACTGCTTTTGCCGCTCATGTTTGGCCCGGTCACAATCAAAATCCGCTCATCGCGGGTGATGGCTGTGTCGTTTGGTGTGAACGGCACTTCGACCATGAGCTGCTCAATCACCGGGTGGCGGCCATCTTTGATCTCAATCACGCCGTCATCGTTAAAGCGCGGGCGGGTGTAATTGTTGTTCGCGGCGGCCTCGGCCAGCGCGGCCTGCGCGTCCATCTGGGCGATGGCCCTCGCAATTGCCATCAGCCCAGCCGCCTGCGCCGCAATCTTCTCGTTCACCTCGCGCAGCAGTTTTTGCTCCAGCTTGTTAATGCGCTCATCGGCGTTCAAAATGAGCGCCTCGTATTCCTTAAGCTGCGGCGTGATGTATCTCTCGGCGTTGGTGAGCGTTTGCTTGCGGATGTAATCGGCGGGCACGGCGCCGGTGTTGGCGTGGGTCACCTCAATGTAATACCCAAACACGCTGTTAAAGCTCACCTTGAGCGATTTGATGCCGGTGCGCTCGCGCTCTGTCCGCTCCAAATTCGCCACCCACACTTTTGCATCGCGCGAGGCCAAATGAATGCCATCCAGTTCCTCGCTAAAACCGGGGTTGATAAATCCGTCATCATCCGGCTCTGGTTTGATGGCTTTCGCGATGAGGTCGCGCACCGCGTCCCCAGCCCCTCCCGGCGGGAGGGGGGAATTAATCAATTCCCATTTCTCCAGCGCCGCGCCCATATTGAGCAAATCTTTTGGCGTGGCGATGCCGCTGGCGGCGCGGGTGGTCAGCCGCTCCAGATCGGGCATGTGGTTGAGCGTTTGGCGCAACTGAGCGCGGCCCAACCCATCCGCATGAAGGGCGGCCACGCGGTCTAAGCGCGCCTCAATTTCGGTTTGGTCCAGCAACGGCTGGCTAATCCACGCCCGCAACAACCGCGCGCCCATCGGGGTGAGCGTTTTGTCCAGGACGCCCAGCAAGGTGGGCGCGGGGGCGCTGGGCTGGGCAGATGGCCCTCGGCGGCGGCGCGGGGCCTCGCCACGCAATGGCTCTGTTAACTCAAGGTTGCGGCGCGTCACCGCATCCAGCCCCATAAATTGCGAAAGCGAGTAGGCGCGCAGCTCGGTGAGTTGCGCCAGTTGCGCGGGCTGCATCTCGCGCAAGTAAGCCAAAATGGCCCCCGCCGCGCGCACGGCCAGCGGGCGGTCATCCAGCCCAAACCCGGCCAGCGTGCTCACCTTAAAGTGCGCCATCAAGGCCTGTTTTGCGTTGCCAAATTCAAACCGGTAGGATGGATAGGGCGTGGACGGAAACCCGCTGATGGGCAGCGATTTGCGGCGGCCATCCTCGCCGCCCTCGGTCAAAATTTCGCGGGGCTGAATGCGCCCCAGCTCGCGCTCAAGCTCGGCGGCGTTCTCCACCTGCGCCGCACGAAACTCGCCGGTGGTGATGTCACAAAATGCCAAGCCAACGGGCGAGGCTGGGTCGTCGTTTGGCTCGCGGGCGATGGCCGCCAAATAGCTGGGGCGGCCCGCCTCCAACATACCCGGCTCAATCACCGTGCCGGGCGTGATGACGTGTTTCACCTCGCGCGGGACAAGCCCATTGATCGCCTCGCTGCCCAGTTGATCGGCCATCGCCACGCGGTAGCCGCGCTCAATCAGCCGCGCCACGTAGCCGTTGATGGCGTGATGCGGCACGCCAGCCATCGGCACGCGGGTGTCTTTGCCCACCGGCCGCGAGGTCAGCGTCACGTTTAGCTCACGGGCAATCAGCTCGGCGTCGGCGTCAAAGGTCTCAAAAAAATCGCCCAGCCGGAAGAACACAATGCAATCTGGATATTTGCGTTTTATTTCCAGATATTGCCGCCGAATGGGCGTGGCGTTTACGTCAGATGACATCGGCGCAATGTTAATACAAATTTTGGGGCTGGGGGTTGGTTGAGTGTCT
>DAORUN010000001.1:27751-39973 GCA_035433205.1 Thermoflexales bacterium
GTCTCGCGGGATGTTCCAGACCTCACAGGTTTTGGAAACCTGTGAGGTCTAATCAACTTGGCTCACGCGGCGAATGCAGTTGCCCTTACGATTTGATTTGCGGGCGCGTCTCGCGGGATGTTCAAGACCTCACAGGTCATGCCCAACGTAGTTGGGGCGAAACCCGTGAGGTCTGGCTACTCGGCGTGCTCACAATGGGTGATGAGTTCTGGGAGGAGCGTGGTTTTGGTCGTGCAATTAAATGTGTCCTTATCAAAACCCAGATCAAACAGCAAAGACTTTTTGCCCGGCCATGCGCGAATTTTAATGCAGAAACAAGACGGCGAGTGACCGCTGGAATGCGCAGGTCCATCAAACCGAGGAATTCATTTGGTATATAATCATCATTGAATAGTCCATATTGACTAATCAAATAAAACCAAGCGAAATAAACATGACTCAACAACTTATACTCGCAATCGTTCTAATGGTCTCGGCGTTAACGTTCTACTCCATCGGCGTGTGGGGCGAAAAAATCACCGGGCGGCTCAAGCCGTGGCAGCTTGTCTTCTTCTGGCTGGGGTTTGTGTGCGATACCTCTGGCACAACCATGATGGCCCAAATGGCGGGCGGGATGCAATTTAACATGCACGGCATCACCGGTCTGTTCGCCATCATTTTGATGATCGTTCACGCGGTATGGGCCACCATCGTCCTGATTTTGAAGAAAGAAGATGCCATTCGCAATTTCCACAAGTTCAGCTTGCTGGTGTGGTTTTTGTGGCTCATTCCGTTCGTCAGCGGCCTGATTTTGGCGATGGGGCCAAAATAACGCCCTTTGGCGCAAGGCCGAGTGCGGGCACAAAAAACGCGCAGACCTCGCACGTTTCTCCTGACCACTGTCAGGCAAAACTAGCGAGGCCTGCGGCTCAACTTACCGGCTCACCACAAACATTTGCCCATCGCTGCGGCCAAACGTCTCTGGGAAGTAGCTCTGGGTGACATACGCCGGCATCACATTAAACGACCCAACCAGCGAAGTATGCATCACGTAACTAAACTCGTGCGTGCCAGCGGGCAGGTAATCTGCGTAAATCTCGGCGTGGTCATCGTAAAGCTGGGTGTGCGTAAAGAACCACGGCCAGAATTTCATCATGGGGATGGGATTGCGGCGCGATGAAAGCTCCACTGGCTCCATGCCCGCCGCAAACGGGTCGGCAACTTTAACGAAATACAACGCCGTGGGCGCAACAACGGTCAGGCGCACGCGCACATTCTTGCCCACCGGCGCGCTCGCCAGCGCCTCGCACAGCTTGTCTGGCTGCGGCTCGCAATCCGCCATCTCATACACGCGGCTGATGGATATTCCGCGATCCAGCGCCTTGGCTTCGGCAGCGGGCAAATACGCCTTGAGTTGCGCCGTGTAATACAAACGGCCCGCGCCATCGCCGCGCTCAAACGCGAGGGCGTTTGTGCCGCTCAGCAAGCGCGTGGCCGTGATCACAGCCCGGTTGGGGGTGATGTCGCTCGGCGAGGCCTTGCCCGCCATAAGCTGCGCATCGTTCAGCGAAACACGCCAGTCGTAATTGGCGTTGCGGTCGCCGGTCGCGTTGGCATACGCATCCAGCGCCAGGATGGCCCACACCGAATCTTGCGTGCCTTCCCAACTGCGGCCTGTGCGCGCAGACACCAGCCAGCGCACCACGTTTGGCAACATCGGATTTTTGGCATCCAGCCGTGCCAGCGCATACAAAATGATGGCCGTCGCCCGCGTATCGGTGCAGAAGAAGGCGGTGAACGCCCAAGGCTGCAACCCACCGTTGGCCGATGACCACGTCGCGCCGGTCGCGCTTTGGGTCACCGTGCTGTTCACATCGGCCAGCAAGCCAGAAATTCTAGCGTCGGTTTTGTTCACATTCTGGAGCGCCATCGCCAAAAGCGCCTTGCCAAAGCTGCCCAGTTTGCCCTTGTTTTTGTGCAATTGATCCAAATAGCCGTTCACCGGCACGTTGGCCTCGCTCAGCACAAAGGCATAAAACGCGCTCTCGTCTGCCGCCACACGGTTGAGGAAAGTATCGGCATCGCCAAGCTGATTTTGCAAATATTGCGCCGCGCGGTTGATCGGATCCCGTGACCCCAGATCCTGCCCGCCCACGCCCCACGCGCGGTTGAGCGCCCAAAGCGCATACGCCGAGATGATGGGCGATGTGGTCTCGCTGTCTTTGAACCAGCCCCACCCCGCGCCATCGCGCTGGTTGTCCAGCAATTTGGCCGCGTCGGCCACAATCTCCTCGCGCGGGGCATTTTGCGAAACGTTCACCAGCAGCCGCGCCGCGATTTGCAAGTTGTCCTCGTAGGCCGCGTTCTCGCGCAAGAAGTAGGCGCTCTCGGTAATCACCTGCGCCAGCGAGGTGTTCACGTTCACCTCAAGTTCGCTCTTGCCCACCTCAAGGCGCGGCGGCAAGGCGATGATCTCCAGCTTTTTGCCCGGCTCGCTCACCTCGCCCGCCGTGCCCACCGTTTCTGGCGAGAGATAGCGCAGCACGGGGATGCCTTTTGCGCCCAGCTCTGGTTTGGCGCTGTCTTTGAGGTCGCCCGCCACCGCGCTGATCGTCACATCGGCCATGTTCCCATCTGGCACAGAAACCGGCCAGTCCACGCGGGCAGAGCCGTTGGCCGGTACGCTCACCATTTGCATGGCCGCACCCTTGAGCGCCAACCCGCTGGCCGCGAGGGTGACCTGCGCTTGCACCGCGCTGGTCGTGTTGTTGTTCACCACCGCGCCCAGCGTGGCCTCATCACCCACCACAAAAAAGCGCGGCGTGACCGGGCGAACCAGCAACGGCTTGGACGTGAGCACGTCTTTGGTCGCGCTGCCCACTTTTGTATCCGCAGAAACGGCGCGGGCATCCAGCACCCAGGTGGTCAGGTTGTCTGGCAGGGTCACTTTCACCTGCGCCCGCCCATCTGGGCCGGTTTGGGTGATGGCGCTCCAGAACGCCACATCTTGAAAATTCTGGCGCACGTTTTGGTCTGCCGCGCCGCCACCGCCGCCGCCCATGCCGCCCGGGGCGCTGGCGGCCTTGGCCATATCGGCCACATCCGCCCGAACAGACAGGCTGTTGCTGGTGCGCACCAGCAGCCCGCGCGCGCCATAAAACACTTGCATGGGCGGCTGGCTGTTTGGCTCGGCCAAGGCCAACACGGCCTTGTCAATCAGGGCGATGGAAATCTCGGCCTGCACCGGCTGGCCGCTAGTCGTGGTCGCGCGGATGTCATACGTGGCCGTCTCGCGCGGCCCGTAACCTGGCTTGTCGGGCGTAATTTCCAAATTGATCTTAAACGCGGAGGGATCCACGGTCAACTCGGCATACCCCAGCCGAAACTCGGCCAGGCCGTTTTGGCCGCTGCCCGCGCCCTTCGCCAAAACCAAAGACACAAACGCGTTGGGCGCAAAATCCTGGGTGATTGGAATTTCCAGCGTCTCGTTGTTACTCTTGAGCTGAACCACTTTTTGCTGGATGATGTCTCCGCGCTCAATTGTCATCAGCGCGTTCACCGTGCCGGTAAATGGCGATGGCACCAGCACCCTGGCCGTCTCGCCCACTTTGTATTCGGTTTTGTCTGGCCGCAGGCTGATGCGGTTGCTGTCATCGCGCCGCCAGCTCAAAAACGCGCCAGAGTTGGTGACCCAAATAACGTTCGCGGCCTTCACCGCGCCGCTGGTAACCACCACGCGGTATTCGCCGCCCTCAGCAAGCACAAAGCTGCTCGCGGCGCGGCCATTCGCATCGGTGGTGATGGGATTCTCGGTCAGCTTGATGTCTTGGGGCACCCAGCGCGGGCCGTTCTCGCCAAACTCGTTTACGCCGTACGTCAGCTTCCACTCGCGGCGATACAACGCAACCGCGCCGGTTTGCCCGGTCATTGGCTTGCCGTTCCAATCCACCGCCACAACGTGCGCGGTGAGCATTTTGCCCGCGCTCAGCACGTAATCCTCTGGCGCAATGCCAAAGTAAAACGGGCCTTTGTGGGCAATGGCGTTTGTATTGGCGCTGACCGTCTGGTCGTTCAGGTCGGTCACGTTTGCGCTAAAGTCCAGCGACAAACTTGTCTCGCTCTTGCTCAAATCCACCGGCGCAGGAATAACGAACTTGCCGTTCGCATCGGTTTGGCCCACGCCATTTGCAAACACGCCCGTGTCTTTGCGAACCGGCGGCCAAACCGGATACACCGAGTCGGCATCAATAAACGAATATCGTCCGAGGAAGGGGTCGGTGCGGTCGGCGTAGCGGTCAAAATAATAGGGCGTGGCGGTCATCGTCCAATCTACCTTTGCGCCGCCAATGTTGCCGCCAAAATAAGCGTTGGCTTGCACGTTCACCTGCGCCATCTCGCCCGAAGTCAAATCCACTTTGGCGGGGGCCATGTTCACCTCAAACTCTGGTTTGCGGTAAGCCGCCACCTGAAAGGAGAGATTTGCGCCCTGACAGATGGTATCGTCGGGCTTTGGCGGTTTATCCATGGGCGCGCAACCGGCCGGGAATAACACACCCACGCCGTAATAGCCCGTCGCCGCGCCATCGGCCAAAACAAACGAGCCATTGAACGTGCCGTTGCCGTTTACCGCCACCGTTTGCGAATACACCTTCGCCCCGCGGTCACTCCGCACCAGCACGGTTACGCCTGTCAGACCGCTGGCAATGTTGTATCGCGCGTCGGTATCTGTGCGAATGATGCCCTTGAAGTTGACCGTTTGGCCGGGGCGGTAAATGGGGCGGTCGGTGTAAAGATAGGTTTTGTATTGGGTTTGGCCGGGGTTGTTGATGTAATCTGCGTTCAGGCCAAACATGTATGGCTCAATGTCATTTGTCCACTGGCTGAAGCCAATGCCAAAACTGTTCGCGCCCGGCTGCCCAATGATGGCATAAAACGCCTCGTAGGCCAGCGCGTAGCTCACATTCGCCACCGCCACACCATCTGCGCCGGTGGCAACGTTGGCAAGCGTCTTGCGATTTTTATCCACCAGCGCCACGGGCAAATTAGGCGCAGGCGCGCCGGTTGTCAAATCCGTCGCCCAAACCAGCGTCTCGTTCAGGGCTTGCTTCATCGTGACCTGATAGTTGCTCACCACCAAAATTTGGCGCACAGGCTGGAAATACGTGTTTTTGACGTTTTTTAGCTCCGGCGCATCCATGGTGAGGAAATACACGCCGGTGGGCAGCGCGGCCCTATTCTCGGTGAGGGGGACAACCGCGCTGGCCAGCTCATTCTGTTTAGCCGAGACATTGACCGACCAGGTTCTCATCAACTGGTTGGGGCCGGGTGTAAAAGTTTGCCGCGCCTGGTATGCGTTTTGGCCAGTCAGGCCATAAAAATCGTCCACGCTCAGACGCGAGAGTTGAAAGTCTAACTTGGTGATGTTGCGAAAGCCCACTTGCGCCAGCGCGGGCTGGCTGGCGTTGAGCGTGCCCACTTCTGCGCCGCTGCCCAAAATTACAACCGGGCGGGCCGCGCCGGTGACAAACGAGACGACGCTCGGTTTGCCCAGCGCTTGACCATATTTATCGCTCACGTTTCCGGCAATGTTGACCGTGTAGCGCGTTGAAGGCTGAAACGGCAACCCGTTGATGACAAATTGTTTGCCCGGCGCATCCCAATACGTGTAAAGGTTGGTCTGGGTCAGCGGCGGGTCAAACGAGACATTGGGCATCACCGTTTCTGGCAAAACCGGCGCGGTGAAGCGAATGAGAAACTGGCGGCTCTCCGCATCAAACTGGCTGGAGCCTGCTGCGGGCTGAGTGGAGGCAATCGCCAAATTCTCAATTGTGCGGAAGGCGCTCTTGTGCGCATCCTTGGTTCGGCCATCCCCAGCGGCGGCCTTTGCGCCCGCGCCCAGCTCCAGCGCATAGTTTGTGGCGCGTTGATAATTTTCATCCGGCACAAACGCCATCACCTCGCCCAGTTGGGCGGCCTGGGCTGGGCTTGCGCTCCCCCCGGTGGATGGCGCGCTTTTCAGCGGCGGCCCTTCAATTTGGCCTTGTTTTGATTCGGCCTCATTAGCCCAGTGAAAAGTGCCGCGCACCGCGGGCGAGAGTTTGAACGCCGCCTCGGCGCTGGCGTGATCCATCTTTTGGCTAAAGGTCACGCTAATGGGCTGGCGCAGGTCAACATCCCGCGCGTTTGCGCCGGGCGTTACAAATTTGACGATGGGCGCGGCCACGCTGAATGACCATTCGTGCGCGACGCCCAGCGTTGTGCCCAGCGTATCTTTTAACTCTGCGTTTATTTTGGCTTTGTACGTTGCGCCCGCGCTCAGCGACGTGGCTGGCTTGAACACATACGTGCTGGTGTTTATCCATTCGCCTTTGCCGGGCGCATCTGGCGAGAGGGTGAGCGGGTTGGGCAAGCTGGCTTGTTGCGCCACGCCCACCAGCGGCACCACCGGCCGGTTGAACAAAACGGTGATCGTGGCATCGGGGGTTACATCGCCCGCGCCGTTGGCTGGGATCATCTGGGCCACCTCAAACACGCCAATAGAGCTAAACCGGAAGGATTGCGGCTTGTTCAGCGGCAACCCTTTGGCGCTCTTGGCCCCATCACCCACCTGGGCGTTATAAACCTCATCCCGTTTCCAGCCGCCTTGCGGGGTAAAGGTCAGGATGGAATCGCTTTGCCAGGCGATTTTGCCGTTCACATCGCTGGTTGCGCCGCGCACACGCAACGCCTGCTCCACGCTGGTTTTGTCCATCGGCTGGTCAAACTGCACCACCAAAGGCTTGTCCAGCGGCAGGGCTTCTCCACGCGCCGGGGTCACATCCACCACAATTGGGTTGGTGGTGGGGCGCGGCGCAGGCGTGGGTTGTGCTGGCGGCTGGCTGGTGTTTGTGGCCGATGGCGCCGGGCTGGCCGAAGGCTTGGGCGCTGGCTCGGTGGGTTTTGGCGTGGGTTGCGGCTGGTTGCACGCGCTCAGCGCAAGCGCCAGGGCCATCAATGGATAAAACAGTTTTATTCTTTTCATGTGCGTTCCCTTCACAAGGACGATGTGCCCCCGTATTTTGTTCCGCGATCAGCATCTGGCAGCCAGTGGCTAGCGGCCAGCAACCAAACTATACTCTTAATACCCTGAATACGCATAATCTTATTTTCATCATTGGGCCAACGGCAGCGGGAAAAAGCGCCCGCGCCATGCAACTGGCCGCGCATCAGCCCTGCGAGATCGTCTCGGCAGATTCGCGGCACGTTTACCGGATGATGGACATTGGCACGAACAAACCCACGCCGCAAGAACAAACCGCCGTGCCGCATCATCTGCTCAATTTACGCGACCCGCACGAAAGTTTTTCGCTGGCAGAATACCTGGCGCTGGCCCGCGCCGCGATTGATGACGTTCAGGCGCGGGGCAAAACCGCGCTGGTGGTGGGCGGCACGGGGCAATACATCCGCGCGTTGATGGAGGGCTGGCAGGCGCCGGAAGTCCCGCCAGATGAAGCCCTGCGCGGGCAACTGGCTGCCTTGCCCGCCGAGGAACTCATCCGCCAGCTTGCTAGCCGCGACCCCGCCGCGCTCAACACCATTGACCCGCGCAACCTTCGGCGCGTCATCCGCGCGTTGGAGGTGATGGAGCGCACCGGCCAAAAATGGAGCGAATTGCAAAAGCGCGAGCCGCTAAGCTTGCGGGTGGAGCAGATTGAATACATTCGCGGGTTCACCCCGTCCCCCACCCATCCCGGCGAAAGAGGAGAACGCGATGCGCTGTATGCCCGCGCCGACGCGCGCATTTTGCAAATGATTGAGCAGGGCTGGCTGGAGGAGACCCGCCGCATTTTGGCGTTTTTATCCGAGCGCGGCATTTTGGCCGACGCCGCGCCATCCCTGCCCGCCATGAGCGCCCTGGGTTACCGCCAAATGTGCGCCGTGCTGGCCGGCCGCATGACGATGGACGAGGCCATCGCCGAGATTAAGCATGACACACGCCGCTTTATTCGGATGCAGGACACGTGGTTTAGGCAAATGAGCGCGGGGTGATCCGTGCGATTGAAATCGCGTCTGCGCAGACGCTCA
The DNA here is from genome assembly GCA_035433205.1 of Thermoflexales bacterium. Classification (GTDB taxonomy): domain Bacteria; phylum Chloroflexota; class Anaerolineae; order J036; family Brachytrichaceae; genus DAORUN01. The sequence continues at coordinate 35,795 of DAORUN010000001.1, forward strand.
GCCAAAGACTCACAACAAGAGATACCCCCTTATTCCACCAAATCATCGTCCTCATCTGGCGGAGGAAGCTGCGGCTGGCCGGTATCCTCGGCCAACTTGGCGGCTTGTTTTTTGCGCTGGCGGCGCGAGAGTTTGACATCCGATGGCACAGCCAGCTTGGCCGCATCCAGCAGCTTGTTGGATTCCGAAAGCCACTCGCGGCCCACCGCGGCGTAGTGTTTGGCAAAGGCCTCAAATATCTCGTATATGGGCGAAATCTGCGGCTGAAATTTGATGATTTCCTCTTCCAGCGTGTCAATGCGCGGCTCGTATTCGCTGATGCGCCGGTCACGGTCATGCCACTTTTCTTCCTGAGTTTGAGCAAAGGTTTTCCAGTCTTTCTCAACCACATCCTTGAAACTTTCGGCCACGCGCCGGGCGCGTTCCTCGGCGTCTCGTTGAATTTCAAACACCTCGTTGATGCGCACTTCCAGCCGCTGCTCAAAATCGGGGATATCGGCCAAAATGCGGCGCACTTCCTCGCGCATTTGCACAAACCCGGTCACTTGTTGTTGGATGGAATCCGCGGTCTCCTTGTATTTGTCAATCGCGCTCATGTACTCGGCAAACTTGCGTTCGCGGTTCACATCGCTCACGCGCTGGCTTTCCAGCACCTGCGCCTGAGATTCCAGCAGCTTGGCCGCCTCGTCCAGGTCAACCTGTTTGCGGCGCACGGCCTCATCCAGCAAAAGCAATTGCGGCGGGAGCGAATCAATCCGCCGCTTCAAATCTGGGATTTCCTGCTCCACCCCGGCGAGCCGTCTGGCATCCTGGCGGCGCTGCTCTTCCAAATAGGCAATTGACACGCCGGGCTGTTCCACGCGCCGATCCAAATCAACCGTTTGTAATTGCAAGCGGCCAATCAACTCCGAGAGACGGGCGTCCTCCTGCTTGCGGGCCTCAATCGCCTCGGCATACTGGCTGTAAGGTTTCACCTCTTTTTTAATTTCGTTCAACTGGCGGGTGATGGATTCCAGTTCGATTTGGCGCACGCGCACCGCATCGCGCTCGCTCTTGCCTCGCTGATCCTCTGCGCGAGAGAACATTTCGCCAAATTCGGCGCGAAGCTGCTCCAGCGGGGTTGTCCATCCAGAAGCCTTGGAAATACCCGCCTTCATTTCCGAAATTTGCGATTCAAGGTTTTGCGTGTAACGCGACCGCGCCTCCACTTCGCGCAGCAAACCCTCCATGCGCTCTTGCAGCGCCACAATGGTCTGCTTGTCTTTGCGCCGCTCCTGATCCAGATAAGACAATTGCGCCCGCAACTGCCCCAACTCTTGCGAGATTTGAATGGAATCCATGGGCGCAAGTCTAAATCAATTACGAATCACACATTACAAATTCCAAAATTTGCTCCAAGCATTCTTGGCGCGGAGGAAACAACGGCCCTTTGGGTTGGTTTTAGTCTAAAATGCTCCACTCTAATGGGCGTGTTTCAGTTATTTCTAAATCAGATGCGATTTCTGCTCTCCCTCGCCTTGTGCGCCGTTTTTGTTTTGCCCGGCGCTGGGCCATCCACCCAGCCAATGGGTGCCGCGGCCACAACCTATGCCGCGCGCCTGCTGGGCGGGGCCGATGACGACGCCGCCCGCGCGGTTGCGCTCGACCCATCCGGCAATATCATCATCGCAGGTTACACCGCCTCGGCCAACTTTCCCATCAGCCCAACCGGCAGCGCGCCCGCCGGGGTGGATGTGTTTGTGGCAAAACTGACGCCCGCCGGTCAACCCATCTTTGTGAAAGTGTTTGGTGGCAGCAGCACAGACATGCCCAGCGCGGTGGCGATGGATGCGCAAGGCAATATTTACGTGGCGGGCACAACCTACTCGCCCAACTTTCCAACCAGCGGCGCGGCTTCTTCATATTCTGGCGGGGCCGATGCGTTTGTGATGATGCTGAATTCCAGCGGCGCAGTTCAGTTCAGCCGCTATTTAGGCGGCGCAGATTTTGACCAGGCGGCGGGGATCGCCGTTTTGGGCGGGGATGTGTTCGTGGCGGGCGTCACTGCCTCGCGCAATTTCATCACCACCAGCGGCGCGTTTGCCACCGCGCACGCGGGCGGTTTGTATGATGGCTTTATCACGCGCCTTGGCAGCGCGGGCAACCCTGGCAACGTGATCGCCAGCACCTATCTGGGCGGCAACGACGACGACGACCTGCGAGCCATCGCGCTGGATGGGCAAGGCAGGCCGGTGGTGGCGGGCGATACGCTTTCGGTCAACTTCCCAACAAACGGCGGGCTGCAAACCAGCAAAGCCGCCGGGCTGGATATGTTTGCCGCGCAACTGAGCGCCGATTTGAGCGCGGTTCAGGCTGGCACATTTTTGGGCGGTTCGGGTGATGACGCGGCAAGCGCCATCGCCATCACCAGCGCGGGAGATGTGATTTTGGCGGGCAACACCACCTCGGCCAATTTTCCGGTTTTGGGCGGGGCGCAGACCGCGCTGGCTGGCGGCAAAGATGCTGCGCTGGTCAAGCTTAACGCGCAAATGACCACGCTGGCGTTTGGCACATTTTTGGGCGGCGCGGCAGATGACGACGCGAACGGCGTCGCGCTCGGCGCGGATGGCGAGCTGGTCGTGGCGGGCGTGACCGCATCGGCCAATTTCCCGGTGATCGGCACAACGTTTACCGCGCCCGCCGGCGGCGCAGACGCGTTTGTGACGCGCATCAACGCGGCGGGCAACGCGCTGGTGTTTAGCGGGCGGTTTGGCGGCGCGGGCGATGACTACGCGAACGGCGTCGCGGTCACCTCATCTGGCGCGGTCTTTGCCGCAGGCGAGACAACCTCGGCCAATTTCCCATCCACCAGCGGCCAAACTTTTGGCGGCGTGAATGACGCTTTTGTAATAAGTTTGAGTGAACAACAACAATCTGTGTATAAAACAATGTTGCCAATGATTCAGAAATAAGAAATTTAGCCCGTGCCGATTTTTTTATTTCTTAAATTCTTTTTTTACCGCCATGATGCACACAAACAACTTCCATACCGTGAGCGCAGAAGACATGCGCCAAATGATTGACGAGGCCGCGGCCAGCATTCGAGCCAAAACAAACAAGCAGTTTCGCACGTTTATTGTGCTGGGCAGCGGGCTGGGCGGGCTGGGCGAGCTGGTGGAGAACGCCGTAAAAATTTCGTATGGCGATATCCCGCATTTTGCCCAATCTACCGTGGCCGGGCACAAGGGCCAGCTCATCATTGGCGATTTGTTTGGCAAGCCGGTCATGCTCATGCAGGGGCGCTTTCACTTTTACGAGGGCCACCCGCTTTGGCAAATCGCCGTGCCGGTGCGCGTGGCGCGGGCGCTGGGCGCGGAAAACTTCATCGTCACCAACGCGGCGGGCGGGATCAACCGCACGTTCAAGGTGGCCGATGTGATGCTGATCACCGATCAGATCAACCTCATCGGCATGGCGGGCAACAACCCGCTGATTGGACCAAACGATGAGAGCATCGGCCCGCGCTTCCCCGCCATGACCCAGACGTATGACAAAGACTTTCAAGAACTCGCGCTCAAAGTGGCAAAGGAATCGGGCGTGGAGCTAAAACAAGGCGTGTATGTTGGGCTGGCCGGGCCATGTTTTGAAAGCCCGGCGGAGCTGCGCTTTTTGCGCGCCATTGGCGCAGATTCGGTGGGGATGAGCACCACCAACGAGGTGGCGGTGGCGCGGCATTGCGGCATGCGCGTGCTGGGCTTTAGCGGCATCACCAACGTGGCCGTGCTGTCTGCCGATGAAGGCGTGCCGCCCACGCACGAGGAAGTGATGGAAGCCGCCCCCAAACTCGCGCCCAAGCTCACAGCGCTGGTGCGTGGAGTTTTGCAGGAGATGTGATTCAGAGACGGGAGACGGAGGACGGAAGACGGCTCCTAAACAATCTTCCGTCCTCCGTCAGATTCTGGCGCTTATTAGGGCAAAAGCAAACAAAGCAAGCACAAACACGGCGCTCAAAATCAAAAATATGCGGCGCGAAGAAACATCGCTGGTGCGGAATTTCTTCCATGCCCATGTCATGATCGCCGCCGCAACCAGACTGATAATTAAAATATTGACAAACTGCGCTAAAACTTGAATTGTGTTCACGGCATCCATGACCAGAATTTTAACAAGATGGAAGGTAAAGAATGACCGTCTCCCGTC
>DAORUN010000001.1:40073-64079 GCA_035433205.1 Thermoflexales bacterium
AACATGCCTTCCTCCGCCGAACTCTTCACCGTTTTGCCACCCAATGAGGCGTGGGCGGTTTTTGCGCGGAACTGGCAGGTTAAGCCCCGCGCAGAATCCATCCCCACCCAAACCGGGCTGGGGCGAACGCTGGCCGAGGACATTGCCTCGCCGGAAGATTTGCCCAGCTTTGCCCGCAGCGTGGTGGATGGCTATGCCGTCATCGCTAGCGACACATACGGCGCCAGCCCCGGCCTGCCCGCGTTGCTCAGCGTGGCCGGAGAAAGCCCAATGGGCCGCGAGGCGACCCAGCCAATTGCGCCCGGACAGGCGATTTTGACTCACACCGGCAGCATGATCGCCCCCGTCGCGGACGCGGTGGTGATGGTGGAGCACACGTCGTCCGCGGGGGATCAAATTGAAGTGATGAAACCCGCCGCCGAGGGTGAAAACGTGCTGAACGTGGGCGAAGATGTGCGGCGCGGGCAAAAGTTGTATTCGCGCGGCCATGTTTTGCGCCCGCAAGACATGGGCGGGCTGATGGCGCTGGGGATCACCGAGATTTTGGTGGCGGCCAGGCCGCGCGTGGGCATCATCAGCACCGGCGATGAGGTGGTGCCACCCAGCGCCAAGCCGGCCATCGGCCAGGTGCGCGATGTGAACAGCTACGCGCTGGCGGCGATGGTCACCGAGACCGGCGGAGAACCCATCCTGTATGGCATTGTGCCCGACCAGCGCAACTTGCTGGAAGCCGCGGCGCAAAAAGCAAAGGCCGAATGCGATTTAGTTGTGCTCTCGGCGGGCAGCAGCGTGAGCGCCCGCGATATGAGCGTGGAGGTCATCAACGGGTTGGGCGCGCCGGGCGTGCTGGTGCATGGCGTCAGCGTCAAGCCCGGCAAGCCATCCATTTTGGCGGTGTGCGATGGCGTTCCGGTATTTGGTTTGCCCGGCAACCCGGTCAGCGCCATGGTCATCGCGCGGCTGTTTGTGCTGCGGGCGGTGCAAACCTTTTTGGGGATGGAATCCCGGCCCGCGCAGGCGCAGGCGGGCGTCATACGCGCAAGGCTGGCGCGTAACCTTGCCTCATCCACTGGCCGCGAAGATTACGTGGCGGTGCGGCTGGAGCAAAGAGACGGCGAGTGGTGGGCTGTGCCCGTGCTGGGCAAATCCAATTTGGTTTTCACTCTTGTTCACGCCGATGGCACGCTGACTATTCCGCTAAACTCAAACGGCGTAAAGCAGGGAGAATTTGTAGAAATTAGTTGTTAGTGGACAATACCAGCAACCAGCAACCAAAAAGGTGATCCATGATGAGCGCCGAAACAAAATCATTAGAACAATTCTTCGCGCCGTTCCGCGCAAACGTGGTGGGCAACGACCAAACCTACCCCACCCCGTTTGGCGACAAACGCATTTTGTATGCCGATTGGACGGCCAGCGGGCGGTTGTATGCGCCCATTGAGCGCAAACTTCTGGATGAGTTTGGCCCGTTTGTGGCCAACACACACAGCGAAAGCAGCTACACCGGCGCCATGATGACCCACGCGTATCACCTCGCGCATCACATCCTCAAACAGCACGTAAACGCCGGGGCGCGCGATGTCATCATCACCGCAGGCGCGGGCATGACCAGCGTGGTGAACAAATTTCAGCGCATCCTCGGCCTCAAGCTGGCCGAGCAATTGCAAGAGTTCACCCACATTCCCGATGACAAACGCCCGGTGGTGTTTGTCACACACATGGAACATCACTCCAACCAAACCTCGTGGTTAGAGACGATTGCCGATGTGGAGGTGATCCCACCCGATGAGCAAGGGCTGGTGTGCGTTGAGGGTCTCATCCCCCTGCTGGAAAAATACAAAAACCGCCCCGTAAAAATTGGCGCGTTCACCGGTTGTTCAAACGTCACTGGCATAGAGACGCCGTATCACGATCTGGCGCGGATCATGCACCAGCACGGCGGCGTGTGTTTTGTGGATTTTGCCGCGTCTGGCCCATACGTGAAGATAGACATGCACCCCGCCGGTGACCCATCCGCCAAACTGGACGCGGTGTATTTTTCGCCGCACAAATTTTTGGGCGGGCCGGGAACGCCCGGCGTGCTGGTTTTTGATGCCTCGCTCTACAAACTGCGCGTGCCAGACCAGCCCGGCGGCGGCACGGTGAACTGGACCAACCCGTGGAAACAACACAGCTATGCAGACAACATTGAAGTGCGCGAGGACGGCGGCACGCCCGGCTTTTTGCAGACCATCAAAGCCGCGCTGGCGGTTGAGCTAAAAGACCAAATGGGCGCCGGGCGCATCCGCGAGCGCGAGGAACAGCTTTTGCCCATTTTGTTTGATGGCTTTCGCGGCGTGCCAGGGCTGCACCTGCTGGCCGGGCATATCACGCATCGGCTGGGCATCATCTCCCTGTATTTGGAGCAAGCGCATTACAACCTGGTGGTGCGGCTGCTCAGCGACCGGTATGGCATTCAGGCGCGCGGCGGGTGCAGCTGCGCGGGCACCTACGGCCATTACCTCTTGCACGTAGACCCGCAACGCTCGCACTCCATCACCGACAAAATTGAGGCGGGCGATTTGAGCGAGAAGCCCGGCTGGGTGCGCTTGTCCATTCACCCAACCACAACGGATGACGAGGCGCGGCAGATCGTGAGCGCCATGAGCGAGATTGCCCAAAACGCCGAGGCGTGGGCCAAAGACTACACCTACAACCCGCACACCAACGAGTTCGCGCACAACTCTTTTCGCGGCGGCGAAGCAGAAAAAGTAAAAAGCTGGTTTGTGATGAGCTAAAACCACAACCCGCCAAATCTTCAAAAAAAATGACAATTCAGCCAACCACCCTTTTGGATGCCGCCCGCGCCGTGCAAAACGGAACAGCCACGCCAACCAGCCTTGTGGAGCAAGCGCTGGCGAACGCGCAGACCCGCGCCGATCTGAACGCCATCGCCGCGCTAAACGAAAACGCCCCGCGCGAGGCGGAAGACATGACCCGCGAGGCGCAGGAGGGCGCGTGGCGCGGGCCGCTGCATGGCATCCCCATCACAATAAAAGATTTGTTCAACGTGCGCGGGCTGCCCACAAAATGTGGCGCAAAAGCCAGTATGCCAACGCTTTTGCCCGATGAAGCCGAAGCCGTGCAGCGTTTGCGCGGCGCAGGGGCCATCGTGCTGGCAAAAACAAACATGGTGGAAATTGCGCTGGGCACCACCGGCGAGAACCCGTGGACCGGCGACGTGAAAAATCCGCACGACCCCGCGCGGATGAGCGGCGGGTCGTCATCTGGCTCGGCGGCGGCGGTGGCGGCGGGCATTGGGCTTGGCTCGCTGGGCACAGACACGGCTGGCTCCATCCGCATCCCGGCGGCGTGGTGCGGCGTGGTGGGGTTCAAGCCAACCTACGGGCGCGTGCCGCTGGCTGGCGCGTTGGATTTGTGCTGGAGTTGCGACCATGCCGGCCCCATCACCAAAACGGTGGCCGATGCGCGGCTGATGTTTGAGGTTTTGGCAGATGCGCCCGCGCAGACGGCGCAAGTGCGCGGGCCGCGCCTGGGCGTGCCGCGCGCCTACCTGGCGGGGGCGCTCAGCGCGGGCGTTCGCGCGGCGTTTGAGGATTTTTTGCGCCGCGCAAAAGCCGCGGGCGCGACGCTGGTGGAGATTCGCCCGGAGCACATTGAGCATGGCGTGGCCGCGTTTGTCCCGCTGCGCGCCGAGTCATCATTCACCCATCGCCGGGCGATTGAGACCGAGCCGGAGAATTTTTCTCCGTTTGTGCGGGCAGAGCTGGAGCGCGGCCTGCGCGTGACCGCCCAAGATTATTTGCAAGGGCTGCAATTGCAAAAACTGGTGCGCGATGGGATGCGCGACTGCTTGAAGAACGTGGATGCCATTGTGATGCCAGCCGTGCCTTGCGTTGCGCCTTTGCGCGGCGCGACCGAGACCGAGCTTGAAAGCGGGGTTGCGCCTTTGCGGGGCGCGGTGCTGCATCTCTCGCGCCCGTTTGCGCTGGCGGGTCTGCCAACGGTCAGCCTGCCATTTGCGCAGGTGGATGGGTTGCCGGTGGGGTTGCAAATCGCCTGCGACCTCAACGCCGACCATGCCGCGCTGAACATCGCGGAATGGGCAGAGACGGTATAGCGCAAGAGTTTGCATCTGCCCAGTTAAAAGACAAGCGGCCAAGAATTGAGCGCGCCGCTTGATGAGCGATGCCTGACCAACGCTTACGTGTAGAATCTTACCTTCATGACCGTTCAGGAAGAATCGGAACAGCAATCCGTTGCTCGTCAGCAATTGACGCTGCTCCAGAATATCATCACCCTCGCCTCATTCTCTTTTGTGGTCGCCACCATTGGCTTAATTCTGTATTCAAACAGCCGTTTTGGCGCGTCTGGGTTGGAAACGGGCGCCCTGGTCTCCATCGGTGAGCTAATGAGCGCGTTGCCCCGCCCACTGATTGGCTCGGTGCTGGACAAATACGGGCGCAAGCCGGTGCTGGTGGCGGGCATCGCGCTCATCGCGCTGGCAATGGCGCTGTTTGCCGTCTCGGAAAGTGTGACCCTGCTTTTGCTGGCCCGCACGGTGCATGGCTTTGGCATTGGCACCATGTTGATGGCTTCGTATACCATGACAGCAGACCTGGCCCAAGACGCGGGGCGGGCGGGCAGTTTTGGCAGCACCGAGCAGGCGCAATACCGGGGCGGGTTAATTGGCGGGTTTTTGGCCGTGCCGGTGCTCATCTTCACCGGGTTTGACCCCAAAGGCAATTTGCTTATTACGCAGACGGCGTGGCTGCTTATTTTTGGGATGTATGCGGTGTTTGGGGTTTTGGCCTGCGCAATTGCCATCGCCCGCCTGCACGACACCCACGCCGCGGCCATGCAACGCGCCGAAGAGGAAGAACACCAGAACATCAACCCGCAGTTGTATGTGCTGATGGCGATTGTGTTAATCACCAGCACATCGGTCTCTGGCATTGGGCCGTTTGTGATGCGCTTTATTCAGGATCACATCACCCAAAATTTGGCGTTGCTGGCGCTGGCGTATTTGCCCGCGTCCATCGTGTGGGCGGTGCTGCCCGCGCGGCTGGGGCGCGTGGCCGATCGGTTTGGCCGCAAGCCGCCCATGGTTGTCGGCCTCACAGTCAGCGGCATGTTCTCGGCCATTATTCCGCTGCTCACCTCGGCGCTCCCGCTCATGCTGTTCGCCACCATTGAGGCGATTTGTTACTCTGCCGCCGTGCCCGCCGAGCAGGCGATGGTGGCCGATATGACCGGCGGCAAAAAGCGCGGCACGGGGTTTGGGTTGTATACCTTTGCCCAATCTGCGGGCAAGGTTATTGGCCCGCTGGTGATGGGCTGGATGTATGACCGCACGCCCACTGGCCCATTCATCACCAATTTTGTAATACTGGTGCTGGGCGGCCTGCTGGTGTGGTTTGTGCTGAAAGACCCCGGCGGGCGGGTCTCGGTCACCCGGCTGCCGCCCACGATTTAAAAATGAACCCAATGCACTGGCAAGGATCTGCAAACACCCCCGGCGTGTATGAATTGTGCGCCAATGACGACGTCCTCGCGGGGCGGGTGTTGCTGGATGCGCGCAACGCGGGCGCAGCCAGCATTTCTCTGGGCGCAGCCGTGTTCAATTTTTTGTTTGAGTATGACGATGGCATTTTTAAGAAAAAAACGCGGGTGTATGGCAAAACGTTAAAAGACAAGCTGGGCGAGATGCCGCTGGATGTGATGGATAACGGGGTATTCACCCTTGCCACCGGAGAAAAGTTTTCGTGGAAATACACCTCTGCCGGGGAGGACGACCGGGTATGGAAAAATGAGCAGGGCGCGGCAGTTTTGCGTTTTTATCTGGCGAACAAGGCCAACGTAAAAATAAAAATGATGGTGGAAAGCGCGGGCGCGGGTCTTTTGTGCCTGCCAGCGCTGATGACGTTGGGATGGTATTTAATTGTGGTTCAAAGCCGCCGCACAAAAGATAAAACTCTGGCGGGCGCGCTGGTCATCACCCCAGACATGGCGGCGCTGGCAAAACAAGAGGCGGAAGACCTGAATCGCGAATATCGCAATGCGTGGGATGAGGTAAAACGCGAGGCTAATCTGGATGGGGTTGGCAGGGCGGCAAAAGACGCGCTGCGCGATGCCGCCGCCGAGGATATCGTGGATGAGCTTATTTCCAGCGCGGCAGATCTGGCCGCCGCGCTTTTGGGAAACAACAAATAGGTCAGCCGCCCAGCGCCTGCGCCACGCGGTCTAGTTTGGCCTGCGCTTCGGCGGCGATGGCGTCAAAGGCGGGGTTGTTGAGCATGGCGGCCATGCCTTGCGGGCTGATGATGCTGACCACCGAGCTGCCATCATCTTTTTCATACACGCACACATTGCACGGCAAAAGCAGCCCCACTTCAAGGTCTGCGCTCAAGGCCTGATGGGCCAGCGGCGGGTTGCACGCGCCCAGAATCACATAGCGCCGAAAATCCGCGTTGAGCTTTTGCTTCATCGTGGCTTTCACGTCAATTTCGGTCAATACGCCAAACCCTTCGGTTTTTAGCGCGGCTTTGGCTTTTTCCACTGCCACTTCATACGATGTGTTTAGGGCAATGTTTGCGCCCAGCGTTGGTTTTTGCATATGATCCTCCATCAAGACCTGTGATACTTCTTGAGATGCGCCGGGCAGAGAAAGGTTACGAAGGGGGCGGGATGAGAATAAGAAATAAGAACCGCATCGTCCCTTAATTTCTCATTCCCTACGCCAGCGCCCTGCTCATGGCGGTGCGGATGCCGGAGATGCGGTTTATGCGCTTGAGCTTGGGGGCGTCCACGTAATCGGCGGTGGTGAACACGGCGTACGCGCCAATCAGCAAATAGCCAAACGCCAACGCCACTTGCGCCTGAGGCAAGGCGGCGATGCTGAAGATGGACACCACGCGCAGCCCGCGCTCCAGCTTCCACGCCAAATCCATCCGCACCTTGTGTTCCTGGTTAAGCCGCGTGGCGCTTTTAACGCCCCTGCCCAGTTTTTGCATGGGCGCGTTGGATTTTGCCACCAGCGCGACCAGCTCTTTTTTGGTGCGGGCTGTCTCCAGCAGGCGCTCAATCAATTGCCCAATCGTTTCGCGGGGATGGCGTTCGATTTGGCGCAACCACGCCGCCATTTTGTCCATCGCCATGTCAAGCGCCCGGTATCCCATCACCGCCCGAATAGCCTGATACGCCTGCGCCACAAAATCGGTGGCGGTCTTGATCAGCCCGGTGGCTTGCTCGCCCGCGCCAAACAGAGAGGCAATATCCACCACAACCGTCTCGGTAGATTGCAGCAATTTGGTCACCCCAATGGCCGAGACGCCATCCACCGAAAGCCACGCCACATTAACGCACCTGTCCGACATTTCATCCAGCGCGGCGACCACGCGCTTTTGCAATTCATCCAATGCAGAGGCGCGGTCGGTCAGCACAATATCCTCGCCATCCAACGCGCGCTCTTTGCGGGCCGATAACCCGTAGATGATGCGAAAGTTGGATTCTGCGCTGGCTGGCAGCAAGATGGGCTTCTCATCGGCCTGCGACTGGGGCTGGGCAGATGAAGTTTTGGCGCGGCGCGAGGCCACGTTGAGCAGATGAGCGCCAATTTGCAGATCGGTGGCGGCCTTTGCCAAAAGCTGGGCCTCGCCCTGTAACCGGGTGGATGTTTTTCTGCTCTCCAGCTTGCGGGCCGCCGCGCGGGTCAGCCTTTCAGAAATTGGCTCCAGTTTTTTGGCGCGGGCCTTTAACGTGCGCGGTTTTGCCGCTTTCGCGCGGGTCGTTTTTGTTTTGGTCGTTTTGCGCGCAGCCGGTTTTTCTTTTTTTAGCTCGGCTGGTTTGGCGATGGCGCTTTTGGCGGGCTTTCTGCCATCTGCGGATAACAGCGCCCGCGCCCCAAGAATATAGGCTTTTGCCAGGCTCTGGTATTTTCTTTTTGCTTTCTTCAATTTCGCCATGCGCCGCAAAGTGTACAACATTTGGCCTTGCCAAGCTTATTTCACCGCGCTATGATCAAACATCATGGCACTTTTTGAAATCCCGTTTATCAAATACCACGGGCTGGGAAACGATTACATTGTGCTGGAACAGGCCGACTTGGGCGGGCGCACACCGGGGAATGTGGCCCGCGCCATTTGCGACCGGCATTACGGCGCGGGTTCGGATGGCATTTTGGTGAACGAATCTACGCCCGACGGTTTTGCTCTGCGCATTTTTAATCCCGATGGCTCGCTGGCCGAGAAAAGCGGCAACGGCCTGCGCATTTTTGCGCGATATTTATACGACAACAAACGCGTGGGCGCCCAGCCGTTTGGCGTGCGCACGCCGGGCGGCGATGTGACCTGTCTTGTGCAAAAAGATGGCGCGCAGGTGGTGGTGGATATGGGCCGCGTTCGCTTTGACGAAATAAACGCCCGCATGGTGCTGGGCGGCGAGGAGTTGCGTTATTCCTTTGTCAGCCTGGGAAACCCGCATTGCGTAGTTTTGCGCGACGACGTAAATTACTCTGATGCGGTGCGGCTTGGCCCGCTGGTAGAAAACGCCCCGCGCTTCCCCAACCGCACAAACGTGCAGTTTTTGAAGGCGCTGGATCGCGCCAACATCCAAATTGAAATATGGGAGCGCGGCGCAAGCTACACCCTCGCATCTGGCAGCAGCAGTTGCGCCGCCGCCGCGGTGGCGCGCAAACTCGGCCTGTGCGATTCGAACATCACCGCGCACATGCCGGGGGGCCAGTTATCCATCCAACTGGATGACGAATACAACGCGCGGCTGATTGGGCCGGTGGTCCCGGTTTGCAAGGGCGTATTTTTTATTGCGCCAGACGGAAACCGCTGAGCGGCCAATACACCAAAAAGGCGCGGCCTTCAATGCGGGCAGATGGGACGGCTCCCCAGCTTCGGCTATCGCCAAACCCGCCTTGCGTTTCGCGGCTATCCGAGAGCAAAAGATACTCATCGTTTTGCAAACGAAATTCGCCGGTGAAGTTAATCACTTCGCCGGTGGATGGCGCGGCCAAATATGGCTCGGCCAAAATGGCATCGTTCACCAGCACCTGCCTGCCGCGCACGTTGATCTTTTCCCCGGGCAGCCCAATCACCCGGCGCAAAACAAGCGCCCCGCCGGTCTGCGGCTCGCGCACAACCGCCAGGTCGCCACGTTGAGGCGGCGCAATCAGATAAGGCAGCTTCAACGCCAAAATGCGGTCACCAGAGCCAAAGTTGGGAGACATCGCCTCGCCCGTCACGCGCACATCTGCCAAAAAGACCCGCGCGGCAACGACCAGCGCGACCAGCATAAAAACAATCTCGGCCAGCCCGCGCAACCGGCTGGCTGTTCTCTGCGCCGGAGATGGAATTCCGTCTGAGTTCATATTTGCGTTCTGATGATACCCGCTGCCCGGATCAGGCTTTCAACGCGCTCTTCACCCATGCCGCCAGCTCCGCCTCTGGCACAATTATTTTCTCTGCGCTGTTTCTGCGCTTCACCTCCACCCCGCCTTGCGCCAGCGCCCGCCCGCTCACCGTAAGGCGCACAGGCAAGCCAATCAAGTCGGCATCGGCAAACTTCACCCCTGGCGATTCGGCGCGGTCATCAAACAGCACATCAACCCCCGCGCCTTGCAAGTCGGCATAAACGCGCTCGGCCATCGCCTGCGCCGCGCCATCTTTGCCCGGCAAAACAACCAGGTGCGCGTGAAACGGCGCGATGGCCGCGGGCCACATCAACCCGGCCTCATCGTGGTGCGCCTCGGCCACGCACGCCAGCAACCGCCCCACCCCAATGCCATACGACCCCATCACAACTGGCTTGGATTGCCCATCGGCATCCAAAAAAGTTGCGCCCATGGCCGCGCTATATTTTGTGCCCAGCTTAAAAATGTTGCCCACCTCCACCCCGCGCGAGGTGCACAGCGGCGCGCCGCATTGGACGCACGCGCAGCCATCGCCCGCGCTGGCAATATCGGCCACAATTTGCGCGGTGTAATCGCGCCCGTAATTGGTGTTGATGAGGTGATAGCCTTCCTCGTTCGCGCCCGCCGCCAGGTTGGGCGAAGTTGGAATGGCGTCGTCAACAACGACGATCATCAGCGCCCGAAGCGGTTCGACCGCTCCGGGCGCTAAGTCGGTCGCTACGGTCAGCGCTCCGGGCGCTGCGAGCGCCCGGAGCGCTAGATTAACAGGCGAGGCATAGCCCGGCACCGCGCCCACCGCGCGAATCTCGGCCTCGGTGGCGGGGCGCATGGCGGTAGCCTTCACGGCGTTCGCCAGCTTGGTCTCGTTCACATCCATATCGCCGCGAATCACGGCAAACACAAAACGCTCCGCGCCATCAATCGTCGCCATCACCATAAACGCCTTGGCCGTTTGGCTGGATGGCACGCCCAAAAACTGAGCCAATGACTCAATCGTTTTTGTTCCGGGCGTGCTCACTTTCTCCATTGGCTTCGCTTCTTCGCTTTGGCCGATGGATTTTGCGAACGCCGCGACCTGTTTGTTGGCCGCGTATCCGCACGCATCGCACAACACCAGCGTGTCCTCGCCAATCTCGGTGAGGAACATATACTCGTGCGCCCCGCTCCCGCCCATCATGCCCACATCGCTGCCCACCGCAATTACGGGCAGGCCGCACCGCGCAAAAATGCGGAAGTACGCCGCGTAATGCGCCTGATATTGCGCGTCCAGCCCGGCCTGATCCACATCCAGCGAATACGAATCTTTCATGGTGAACTCGCGCACACGGATGAGGCCCGCGCGGGGGCGCGGGTCATCGCGAAATTTTGTTTGCAAGTGATAGACCATTTGCGGCAACTGCCGATACGATTTGATCTCGCTGGCAGCCAGCGTGGCCACCACTTCCTCGTGCGTCATCGCCAAAACCATGTCGCGGTCTTTGCGGTCCTTGAACCGCGCCATCTCGGCGTCAATCGTGTGCCATCGCCCGCTTTGCTGCCAAATTTCTGCCGGGTGAACCACGGGCATGGTGATCTCCTGCCCGTCAATCGCGTTCATCTCCTCGCGGATGATGTTCTCTATTTTGGTGATGGCGCGTTTTGCCAGCGGCAAATAGGAATACAGCCCCGCCCCAAGCTGGCGGATGTAGCCCGCCCGCAAGAGCAGTTGCGCGCTCACCGCTTCTGTCCCGGCGGGCGCATCGCGCAGGGTTGTGCCAAACATTTTTGAAAGACGCATTTATTTTCCTCTCTCAGCGCCCGGAGCGCTTCGCCCAACTTATTGGGACGCGCTCCGGGCGCTATTTTCATAAAACAAAAGCGCCCACTCCGAAGAGCGGGCGCCTGCCTTTTTGGTTTCGCTTGCTGTCCAAGACTTACGCGAACGCTCTTCCCATCACGCATGTGCGCGGCGGGAACAAAGCCGGGTTCGTGTTTATCTCAAAAGTCATCTGGTGCGAATGATAACAGGTTGTTGGTTGTTGGCTATTCGCCTGTTTCTATCCCTGTCGTTTTGAGATCACCAGGCGCGCCGAGCCAAGCACGCACAGCATGGCCCCTGCGATGACAAGCATAAGCGGCAATGGGTCTTGCGCGGCCTCTGCGCCGGTGGTGGGCAAGCCAGAAGACAAACCGGCAAACATCACGCCCAAATCTTGCTGGTTGGCCTGGGTGCTGCCAGCCAGCGCGCCCGGCACAATCGCCACCTTCACCGACTTGCTGGAGACGTTCTTAATCACAATCTGCGTTTCGCCCAAATATGGGGCGCCG
This sequence comes from Thermoflexales bacterium, assembly GCA_035433205.1. Taxonomy (GTDB): domain Bacteria; phylum Chloroflexota; class Anaerolineae; order J036; family Brachytrichaceae; genus DAORUN01. The sequence goes on from DAORUN010000001.1 coordinate 51,802, forward strand.
GTAGATTTTGAGTCGGAGATCAGCCGCATGGGGGCAACCGTGATCTCAAGCGTTTTGGAATACGCCGGAGAATAAAACGCGTTGTCTGGGATGGCGGGCGCGGGCGTCTTAAGCGCCTCGCTATAAATCTTTTGGGCATCCACCAAACCGCGGTTCATCCAGTCATGCCAGTTGCCATCGGCGGCCTTCCACACGGCCTGCTCAAGTTGATAAAACGGCGCGGCATCGGTCACGGCGGTGGTGGTGATGATTTTGCTGCTCACGGCGTAGCTCAACACCTGCACAATCTCGTCTTTCACCCGGCCACCGGGGAAAATCACGTTATCTTCCGGGTAGGGTTTGCCATAGCTAATGCAAAAGCCCAGCGCGTTCACCGCGTAGCTGGCCCCGGGTTTAAGCGTAACCTCGTACGATTTGGCGGTGAGCGCGGCGGGTGGAACCTTCCCCTGCGCCATCACCCCCGACCCCATGCTGAGCGCCAGCAAAGCGCTGCTAAGCGCGGCAGCAGAAAATTTTCTAAATGTGTTCATCGTATATTTTTACTCCTTTTTGACAAGAAAGATTGTAGTCCGGGTTTTCAAATTCGACCAGACTATCGAAAGTATGAAATGACAGCGCACATCAGACGCGGCTTATATTTTTACAAGCACGTGTCCGGCGATCTGCCCACGCAAAATGCGGTCAATCTGTTCGTTCAATCCATCCAGCGTCACCTCCTGATTGATGCGCTCCAGCATGGCCGGTTTCCAATCATCCGCCAGCTTTTGCCAAAGCGCGGCGCGGCGCGGCATGGGCAGGTTGCCGCTATCCACGCCCAGCAACGAGACCCCGCGCAAAATAAACGGAAAGACGGTTGTGTTCAGCTCGGCCCCGCCCACATTTCCCAGCGCGGCCACCGCCCCGCCAATCTTCATCATCTTAAGGATGGAAGCCAGCGTTGCGCCGCCCACCGCATCCACCGCGCCGGCATATTTTGCGCTCAGCAGCGGGCGGCTGGATGGGTTTAGCGCGGATGCGCGATCCATCACCTCTGCCGCGCCCAGCGCGTGCAAATAGGTCGCCTGCTCCAGCTTGCCCGTTGCGGCGATGACGCGATACCCGGCTTTGGCCAAGATCGCCACCGCGTAGCTGCCCACGCCGCCGCTCGCGCCGGTCACAAGCACATCGCCATTTTGCGGCAAAACATCGTTGCGTTGAAGCTGATCCACCGCGATGGCGGCGGTGAGGCCCGCCGTGCCAAACTGCATCGCCTCGCGCAAGGTCAGGCCCTCTGGCAGGCGCACAACCCATCCCGCCGGAACGCAAATGTATTCCCCAAAACCGCCGCTGGTGTTCATGCCCAGGTCGTAGCTGGTCACAATCACCTGCTCGCCCGCGCGGAATGCGCCCGTGCGATCCGCCTCCACCACGCCCGCCGCATCTATGCCCGGTGTGTGCGGGTATGTTTTGGTCACGCCCGTGTTGCCGCTGGCCGAGAGCGCGTCTTTGTAATTTAGCGATGAATACGCCACGCGCACCAGCACATCGTTATCTGGCAGGCTGGCAAGGTCGCGCTCAACAATCGCGCGGGCAAATGTTTTATCGGGGTTCTCGGAAACAAGCAGGGCTTTGAACATGATTAATGCAAGGGCGCCAGAATTTTCTCCATCACCAGCCCGTCTTCTCCATCGGCGTAATAACGGGTGTAAGTGGTGATCCATGCGTAGCCGCTGCGCTCATACAGATGGATGGCGCGGGCGTTGCCACGCCGCACGGTCAGGCGCACGCTGCGCATGGCTGGGCGCATGGCATCTTCGGATGAAGCCAGCAGCCGCGCGCCAATGCCGCGCCCCTGATGCGTGGGATGCACGCCAATGGTCACAATCCAGCCTGTGCCTTCGCCGCTGCGCAGGTCGCTGGCGGCGTAACCAACCAGACGACCATCGGCCACAACTTTGAGATGCGCCAGCCGGGGCGTGAGCGCCATGGTCAGCAGGGTAAAAAATCCATACGCATCGCGGGTAAAACAGGCGCGTTCCAGCCGCCAAATGCCAAAAAGGTCCGATAAACCGGCGCGGCTGATGGCGTAGCCCTCTGCAAAAACATGCGCTGGCGCTTCCATGTGCGCCAACTTTACACGCAAGCGCCTAAAAATGCAAAACCCGGCTGGCAAAATTTAGGGTTGCCCGCCAAAAATGATAAAGTGCGGGGAATAACAAAACACAAACATGGGCATACACATCACACCAACCAAATTGCAGGGCGCGGTCATCATTGACGTTGACTCTTTCCGCGACGCGCGCGGCTTTTTTGCGGAGACGTATCACAAGGCGCGTTATTTTGAGCGCGGTCTGGCCTACGATTTTGTGCAAGACAACCACTCACGCTCCAGCAAGGGCGTGCTGCGCGGATTGCACTTTCAAGATATGACATCGCCACAAGACAAGTTGTTGCGCTGCACGGTGGGCCGCATTTTTGATGTGGCCGTGGATATCCGTGTTGGCTCACCCACCTTTGGGCAGTGGGCCGGCGTGGAGCTAAGCGCAGAAAATATGCGTCAGTTTTTGGTGCCGGTTGGCTTTGCGCACGGCTTTCTCACCCTCTCGGATGTGGCCGAGTTGCAATACAAATGCACAAATTATTACGCCCCCGCCGCCGAGGGCGCCATCCGCTGGGATGACCCGGATGTGGCGATTGACTGGCCCATGCGCGACCCCATTTTGTCTGGCAAAGATGCGGTTGCGCCAAGCCTAAAAGAGTATCTTAAAAATCCAAAGTTTGAGTGGAAGGCGTAAAGCCGCCGCTCAACTCGCGCCCCCGGAGGTCAATCGTCAGAGAATTGTCAGGCAAATGTCACGACGATTAAGCCATCCATTTGTATGCTGTGCCAGACGATAAAAACTGGAGGCAAAACAAATGGACGCAAATTTCACATTCATTCTGTTCTTCGTATTTGGCGGGGTAATGATGCTGGCGCTGGTTCGCTCTGGCAAGAAGGCCCCCGCGCCCGCCGTGAGCGCTTTCGCCGCCGAGCCTGCGCAAGGCAACGGCAACATCGTCATCCTGTTTTTTGTCATGCTGGCAATGATGTTCGTGGTGGCTACCGCCGCCTGATCAATTATCAATTCCTTGCCCAATTTCCAGCTTATGCGTTAGAATGCGCGGCTATGGAGAGTACGCCCACACTGCACAACAACGCGCACGAAGCGCAACAAAATCCGTCGGAGGGAGTCCGCAAACTTGGTTTCTGGATGTTCCTCGGCTCGGAGTTCCTTATTTTTCTTGGCCTGATAGTGGCCTTTGCTGTTACGCGCAACACGGCAAAGCAATGGCCCACCCAAAAAGAGATGGGGCTGCTTCTCGTCAGCCTGAACACCTTCATCCTGCTGGCCAGCAGCTTTACGGTGGCGATGGGGATCGAGTCGGTGCGCGAGAACAAAAAGAACAACCTTGTGATGTATCTCATCATCACCGCCATCTTGGGCGCGTTGTTCTTGATGGGACAGGCCGTGGAGTACAACAACCTCATCAACAACGAAGGTCACAGCCTCGCCGATGCGTTTGGCACCGCCTTCTTCGTTCTGACCGGCCTGCACGGCCTGCACGTGCTGGTGGGGGTGATCTGGTGCGTGATTGTGGCTCTGCGCGCCGCAAAAGGAATTTACACCTCCACCCGCTACGCCACCGTTGAAATCTTTGGCCTGTATTGGCACTTTGTGGATGTGGTCTGGATTTTCATCTTTACGATTGTGTACTTGCTAAACCCATAAATTAGCGGCTATTGGTTGTTGGCTGGTTTTGCCCGGCGCAATGGCGCTTGGGCGCCCCAACAACCAATGCCACCAACCAATAACAGACATGCCAACTTCTTCCGATACCCACAAGCACGTCAACCCGGTGCTGGTTTTTATTATTCTGGTGATTGCCACCGCCATTGAAGTGGCCGCCGCGATGTTTGGCAATTTGCCCATGCAAACGCTGGCTCCGCTGCTCATCGGCATCACGGTGGTTAAATCTGCGCTGGTGGCCTTGTATTTCATGCACCTGCGCTACGAAAAAGCCGTGTATGGGCTTTTGTTTATTGCGCCGCTGCTGTTTGGTCTTTTCCTTGCCTCTGTGTTGCTGCCCCTCACCTAAAACAAAGTTTTGAGGACAGAGAACAGGAGTTTTTCGCGGTTCTCTGTCCTTTTTTTGTTTTCGCTGGGCTTATGCAAAAATTCTCTTCCCGCAAGCGGCTCTTTTATGTGTCTATAATCAACGCTTTAACGCCGAAAATCGCAAACCCTGCAAAAAAGGAGATATTTTGATGAACATAAACAAATACACTTGGCTGATGCTGGCTGGAGGCATGTTGGCTTTTGCGGCCTGCACAGCTCAAACCCCGCCAAAACCCGCCGCCACCGCCGCGCCGGCGGCAAGCAACCCAACCGCCGTGTCCTCGTCTGGTGTGTTCAGCGGCAGCGTGAGCAGCCCCACCAAACCCATGACTGGCACCGTTGTCGCCACCACAATTGCCACACCCAAACCCGGCTCCACTGGCGTACTCACCGGCACAGTGACCTACAAAGAGCGAATTGCGCTCCCGCCAAACAGCGTCGTGACCGTCCGGCTGGTGGACGTGTCTCGGGCCGATGCGCCCAGCGTCCTTTTGGCCGAACAGGTGATCAAAAACCCCGGCAATGTGCCCATCAAGTACGAGCTGAAATATGACACCTCTAAGATCAGCGCCAAGTCTAGCTACGCTGTGCAAGCCACCATCACCGATGCGGCTGGCAAGATGACGTGGACCAGCGATACACGCTACCCGGCTCTCACCGGTGGCGCGCCGCTGACCAACATAGAAGTTGCGGTCAGGCAAGTTGGGGCTGCCCCAGCTGCCGCGGTTACGCCAACGGTAAAAGCCGAGGTCGCAGCGACGCCGACCGCCGCAAAACCCATCACCAGCACAGCCGCTGTGACCGCCACGCCAAAAGTATTGCCAACGGTCGTGGTGAGCGCGACCGCGGTTGCGCCAGTTGCGCCAGTTGCGCCGGTAACGCCCACTGCGCATGTCACAGGCACAACAGCCGTTACGCCCACCGCGCCAGCCAGTTTAGCGGTCATCACCGGCACAGCCAGCTACGCCCAAAAGCTCACGCTTGCGCCAGATTCAACCGTGACCGTGGCGTTGTATGAGATGAGCCCGGCCGGCGTTGGCATTCGCTTGATCTCTCGCAAGACCCTGACCGTGACCGGCGATGCGCCCATCGGATGGGAAGTGGCCTACGACCCGGCCAAAGTTTTGGCGGGCAGGCGTTACGGCGTGATCGTCACCGTGACCTCCGGCAAAAATATATACCGCAACTCACGCCCAGCCATGGTGATTTCTCGCGCGGGCGAGACCGCCAGCGTAAACGTGGCGATGCGAAAAATTCGCTAAACAGTCTTGAGCGCTAAGTCCTAAGCCCTGAGTAAATCACTTAGGACTTGGGACTTAGCGCTCATCGTTTATCTCACCAACCCGTTTTTCTCTGGCTGTTTGGCCTGCAAGGCCTCGCGGGTTTGGTCTCCCTTGCGCAAAAACCCCTCGTAATCGGTGTCGGTCTCGTAAGCCGTCCAGCCATCCAGCACAAAGGGGATGGAACCCCCGGCGGTAATCCACTCGCCGTTATATTTACGAACCAGGTGGACATGGGCGCCATCCGCCGCCCCACCCTCGCACGAAGGATGCCCAACCGGGTCGCCCAGCGCCAGCATTGCGCCCGCCGTGGCCCGCCCAATCGTGCCAATGTGCAAATACAACACGCTCCAGCCCACGCGCTCATCGCCCGATGCATCCAGCGATTGCACCACCTCGCCCAACGCGCTGCGAGCCACCTTGCCGCTGGCGCTGGCCGTCACCCATTCGCTCAGCTCGCTGCACCCCTGGGTAGATGCCGCGGCGAAATCCAACGCGCCCCAGGGCGTGCCCGCGCTCCACGCCGCGTGCGGCCCACCGGTGAAATACCACATCTCGCCGCGCGAAAAAGGCAGCGCTAGCGGCGGCTGTTTTGTGTTTGCGGGGATGGGAACGCCGGTGTCATGCGCCCACGAATCCCCAAATAATTTGCGGTAAGTTTGAATAAACGCGCCATCGCCCTCGCCCGCGGCCTGCGCCCAACCCGCGCGAGGCGTGACCGCCGCCAAATAATTTTGCGCCGCCGCCGTGCCCGCGTTGATGCGATCCCCAACGTAAGCCCGGCTGCCATCGCCAAAACGAACAAACAGCCGCGTCCCCAGCCGCCAGCCATAATATCCTTCATTCAGCCTCGCCGCCGCCCAACTGAGCTGGTAATACAACGTTTTGCCGCCGCTCATGCTGCCCAGCGGGTATTGCAATTTTGCGCCGCTGGGCGATGGGTCATCCACCCACCCGCCAGAATATGCCAGCGCGGCCAAAAGCAGGCGCGGGTTCACGCTGTGCTGCTCACTCACCCGCTGGATGACCTGCCAGCCGGTCATGATTTCGCCATCCACTTTTTCGGTGTAGCTGGTCAAATACCCCTTGCGAGATTCCACAAACCCGCGCAAGTCAAACCCCACCGCCGCCGGGCCGTTTACCACCTCGCCATCTGGCAGCAGCTTGATGGATGGCCCGCGCCCCTCCACCCGCACCAGCACCAGCAGGTCTTGCCCCGCGCGGATGGCCGCCGCGTTTGGCAAATTGTTGATGCGCTGCAAATCGTCCATGCTGGCGTCAATCGCCGCCGCGATCCCGCTCAACGTATCGCCGTATCTCACGGTGTAGGTGGTGGTGATGACCCCGCTGGTTGGGATGTTGCGCGGCGGGTCGGGGGTGGGTGTTTCTGGCGCGGCGGGCTGTTTGGCCAATGCGGTTTGGGCGGGCATTTGTTTTGCAGGCGCGGATGTGCTCTGCGCCTGCGGCGTTTGCACCCCGGAAGATGAGCACGCCGCCAGCAGGAACCCCATCAGCAGACCGCGCAAGGCTTTGTTTTGCACCCAAAAATTGTATGCCACCGCGCCAAAACCCGCGCGTTTTTTTAACCGTTGCTCACGATATTCCAACCATCTCCGCGGCAATTTCTGCCGCCGCCCGCCAGCCGCTCTCAATGGCGCCGTGAACGGTGGCGGGGTTGCTGGCGGTCACGGTGGCCTCGCCCGCAAAGTGCAGCACGCCATCCACCGCGCGGGCCAGCTCTGCCCGCGAATCGTATGCGCCGGTGGGCACAAAGCTGTATCCACCCCGCGCCCATTCGTCATCTGCCCAGCGAATGATGCGCCCGGTCTGAATGGTTTTGCGCGGCGCGTCGGTTTGGAATAAGCGGCACAAATCGTCCAGCATCACCTCAATGGCTTGCGCTTCTGGCATAGCATACAGCCGTTTGGCGCGGTCGCCGCCAATAAAGCCAATCATCACCGCCTCGGCTTCTGGGCGGCCAAACGTGGGCGACCACCACACCGGCGCGGCGGCGGTAGAAATAACCCGCCCGCACGCCACATCCCAAAACGGGGATGAAAACTTGAGCTGGGCTTTCATCCCCCAACCCATGCGCAGGGCGTGAATGGCGTTTGTTTTCCAGGCGGGCAGGATGGGGTTGAACGCGATGACATTTTGCTGCAAAAGCGAAAGCGGCACGGTGATGATGACCTTGTCCGCCGTGATCTCATCGCCCCCGGCCAAAACAGCCGCGCCGCGTTTGCCCCAGCGCACGCGCGTAACGGGCGCGCCCAGGCGCACATCCAGCCCGCGGGCCATGTGCGCAAACATTTGGTCGTAGCCATCGCGCAGACGAAAGTTGTCGTATCCGGCGTGGTGCGCCCGCACCTCGCGCGAGAGATCGGCCACGCCAATTTCATCTGGCTCGGCAAAATAGGGGTGCGCCACCAGCATGTAGGCCAGCGGAATCCACTCTTGCGGCAAGCCCAGCGAATCAATCCACGCCTTCACGCTTTTGTCGGGCGCGGCGGGGTCAATCTCGCCAATTTCGTGCTCCTCCAGGTTGATGATGCGCTCAAAGCCCGGAACGGCCCGCAATTCTTCGTAGGGTTTTAACCGGCCCAAATGCTCAAACAAATAGCCGCGAAACTTGTTCACGCGGATGGCGCTCAGGCCCGCCTCGGTGACGTATTTCCACGAGGCGGCGGTGTGGCCATGCACCCACTCCGCGCCATTTTCAATGGGGATGTTGGCAAAGGTTCGATCCGTCCACACCCGCCCGCCAATGCGGTCTCGCGCCTCAAGGATGAGGACATCTTGCCCCGCGTCTTGCAATGCCCGCCCGGCGGCCAGCCCCGCCGCCCCCGCGCCAATGATGATAGTTCTCATGTTGGAATTTTAATGGGTGAAGAATAAAGAGTGAAGGGTGAAGAGTGAAATCGACTTAGAAGCCGGATTGCTTGCCGGGCGAATTTTTGGCTTGCTCAAGCCCTAGCAGTCCGGCTTCTTAATTTTTGCCCTTCACCCTTCACCCTTCACCCTTCACTCTTTATTCTTCACCCTTTGATAGCTTTCCACCGTCATTTGCGCGGCGTTTTGCCAGGTAAACCCCGCGGCGCGGGCGAGGGCTTTCTCGCGCAGCGCGGCGCGCAGCTCTGCGTCGGCCAAGGCGCGGCGCAATTGGTTCGCCAGCGCGTCCACATCGGTGGGCGGGTGGGTTAAACCGGCATCGCCAACCACCTCCGGCAAAGATGTGGCATCGCTCGCCACGACGACCGCGCCGCACGCCATCGCCTCCAGCACCGGCATCCCAAAGCCCTCATACAACGATGGATACGCGAACACATCGCACGCGCTCAACCAAAGCGGCAAATCGTCATCGGCCACGTAGCCCTCAAACCGCACATTTTGCGCCAGCCCCAGCGCCTTCACCCGCTCGTAAATCGCGCTGAACTTCCAGCCCTCGCCGCCAATCACAATCAACTGGTATTCGGGCAAATTCAGGCGCGGCAAAGCCTCAATCAAGCTGAGCAAATTTTTGCGCGGCTCCAGGCTGCCCAAAAACAAAATGCTGTTTGGGCCAATGTTTTTCTCTTGCTTAAAACGGGTGGTGGCATCTGGGCTGGCGCGGACAAACCGCGCGGGGACGCCGTGCGGGATCACATCTATCTTGCCGGGCAAAACGCCAAAGTGCCGCGCCACATCTTGTTTGGTCCACTCGCTCACCGCAATCACGCGGGCTGCGCGGCGGCAAGACAACCGCGTGAACAACGTGAGATACGCGCGGTTGAGCGGTTTGTGCGTCTCTGGGCGGGTGATGAAGCTGAGGTCGTGCACGGTGACCACCGTTTTGCACGGCGCGTTGAGCGGCGCGACAAACGCCATCCCGTGATACACATCCGCGCCGAGTTCGCGCAAAACACGCGGCGTTTCCAATTGCTCCACGCGAATGCGGGCAAAGGGCGTCTCGGTGGGGCGGCTGGCGGCGCGGCGCGGCATGGCGGGGGGCAACTGATCCACCGCGCCCGGACTAACCAACGCCGTGTAGCGCGGGGCGTCCATCCGCGCCAATTCCATCACCAGCGATTTGATGTAGCGGTGGATGCCCGCCTGCCGGTAGCCGGGTGTGCCGCTGAGCAAATAGGCCCCAAGTGCGATGTGCATAAATCGTTATTCACACCTTTTTCTGTTCTACCTGCGCGTTGATGGCGCCCCATTCGGGATGAGCCTCGCAGGCGGCCAGCGCCTCACGCCAGCCAAAATCCCATCGCCCAAAGTGGGCAAACACGGCGCGGGCAAAAGCCATATCTTCGGGGGTGTCCACCGTCCAGCGCAGGGCGTGAACGTCCCGCTCAAAGGTTAGCCCCAAACAGGCAAAACGCTCTGGCTGCATGTAAAAAAACGGGGTCACATGCTCGCGCCAAGCCGGATTTTTATCCTCGCGCCATGCTTGTTCAAGGCCATCAAAGCCAAACACTTCCACGTTCAGCCCCAGCGGATACGTCTTGCCCAGCGTCGCGCCGGCGTAGTCTACCTGCGATGACAAAAATTCGCGCACGGCCACATCTGCAAAGGCGCCATCCACCAAAGGGTTGTCGCTGGTGGCCCGCACAATCACATCGGCTTTATGCTCTTTGGCGCATTGGTAAAAGCGGTCGGTCAGGTCTTCTTCTGATCCGCGAAAAACCAGCGCGCTGTGCGCTTGGGCGAACGCAACCAGCGCGTCATCGCGCGGGTTGGTGGTGGTGGCAATCACCCATTCATCCACCAGTTTAGACTGGCTCAGGCGTTCCAGCACGATCTCCAGCATCGGCCTGCCGCCAATATCCATAAACACCTTTTGCGGCAAACGCGTGCTGCCCATGCGGGCCTGAATGATGCCGAGGATTTTCATTTTTGCCTGATAGACGGAAGACGGAGGACCGAAGACGGGCGTAGAGCCGTCTCCCGTCTTCGGTCTTCCGTCATAAATACTGCCCCGCATCCACCTTAATCACTTGGCCGGTGACGTGGCGGGCGTCCTCGCTGCACAAAAAGGCCACCACGCTGGCAATGTCTTCTGGCGAGCCAAGCCGTTTAATGGCGTTCTCGTTCAGCACCAAATTGCGGATGAGTTCCGGCGTGTTCTTTTGCGAATCGCTTTCGATGAACCCCGGCGCGATCAGGTTGACGTTCACGTTGTAACGCCCCAGCTCGGCGGCGGCGGTCTTGCACAGCCCCATCAGCCCGGCTTTGGCCGCGTTGTATGCGGTGGAGCCAATGCGCCCGCGCAGGCCGTTGATGGAGCCGATGCACACGATTTTGCCCGCGTTGCGCTCCATAAACGGCGGGGAGACGGCGCGAATGTAATTAAACGCGCTTTTGAGCGAGCCGCGCATCACATCGTCCCAATCGACCTCGCTCATTTTGTGGAGGGCCATCCCACGCGCGTAGCCCGCGTTGCACACCAACATATCCAACGCGCCCAGTTCGCTTTGCACTTGCTCAATCACCTTAAACGCCAGGTCAAAATCGCCGGCGTCGGCCTTAATCGCCAGCGCGCGGCGGCCCATTTGGGTGATGGATTCCGCGACGGCCTTGGCGGCGTCGTCGTTTTGCACGTAGGTGAAGGCCACATCCGCGCCCTGCGCCGCCAAAATTTTGCAAATAGCCGCCCCCAGCCCGCGCGACCCCGCGGTGACCAAAGCGATTTTGTTTGAGAGGTTGATCATAATTTTTTGTAAACCTCACAGGTCTGCGAGACCCGTGAGATTTGATGCAGATCTTTTCGCCGCCAGCGCAACTTTCAGCACATCTCGCGCCTGCTCCAGCGTGACAAGCGGCTGGCGGTTGTTGGCAATGCACTCCAAAAAGTGCTGGGTCTCGGCCACATACATATCGGCGGATGGCGTTTCAATCGTGCGCCACGCCTTGCCTTCAGCATCGTAATGCTGCACGCCGGGGATGGTGTAATCCCACGCCAGCGTGCCTGCCTCGCCCGCGATCTTGCACGTGCGCGTGTAGCCGCGCTGCACGAAGTCCACGTGCACATCGGCGCGGGCGCCATCCACAAACGCCAGATTGAGGGTGGCGCAATCTTCCACGTTCACCTCAAGGCTGCTCACTTTGGCGGCGGCGCAGGTTACGCCGCTCACCTTGCCCAGCAGCCAGCAGGCCGTGTCAATCTCGTGCGATGAATCCAAAATGATGCCGCCGCCCAATTCGGCGCGGGCGGTGTAACTCTGGCGGTAATCCTGCCAGGGGCGCCAGTCGGGCAAATACTGGGCGTACTCCAGCCGCGCGTAGAGCGGTTTGCCAATCGCGTTGCCATCCAGCAGGGCTTTTATTTTTTGCAACCCCGGATGAAAGCGGAACATGTAGCCCACTTGTGCCACGCGGTTTTTCTCATGCGCAAGGGCGATCAGATCGTCAATGCCATCCAGCGTGTCGCTCAGGGGTTTTTCTATAAACACATGCGCGTTGTGTTGGATGGCCTGCGCGGCCTGCGAAATGTGAAACGCGGGCGGCGAGCACACAAACACCGCGTCTGGCCGAAACTCATCCAACGCGCGGGCGTAATCCGAGTAGGGCGTCGCGCCCAACTCGTCAATCATCGGTTGCAGGCGGGTTGGGTCGGGGTCAAAGGCGGCCAGTTGGGCGGCGCCCAGCCCGCGCAGGTTGCGCATGTGCCGCCGCCCAATTGAGCCGGAGCCGAGGATGAGAAATTTTGTTTTCATGAAAGATTGCCCAAGCACAAAAAAACTCTGTCATTCTGAGCGCACCACTGGGTCAAGCCCTTTCCAAACGCTCCTGTGCGCGAAGAATCTCTGCCAAAGCTACGCTCCAAGTTTTTGTTAGCCAGAGATGCTTCGCTCCGCTCAGCATGACAAGCCTGCGCCCAAAA
>DAORUN010000001.1:64179-80678 GCA_035433205.1 Thermoflexales bacterium
AATTTACGCTTCAAACTTTGTTAGCCAGAGATGCTTCGCTCCGCTCAGCATGACACGGCTCACACTCTAATTTTCTTCAAAATCAAGAGACAAATCACGCCATGTCGGATTAACTGACTCAATCAACGCAATTTTCTTTTCTCGCACCCAGCCCTTGATTTGTTTTTCGCGCTGAATGGCGGGCCTCACGTCCGAAGTTTCCTCAAAATAAACGAGACGATCCGCGTTGTATCGGCTGGTAAATCCCGGAATTAATTTATTTTTGTGCTCGTAAATTCTTCGCTTCAAATCATTCGTCACACCCGTATAAATCACGCGAGACTTGCTGGCCGTGATGTATACGTAATACGATTTCATTTTGCGCCTCAACCATTACTGCCATCCTGAGGAGCGGAGCGACGAAGAATCTCTGCCAAATTTATGCGTCAAACTTTGTTAGCCAGAGATTCTTCGCGCGCATCATCTTATGGCGCGCAAGTTTGGTTCAGCGGCGCGCTCAGAATGACAAACTTCGGCTTCTACTCCCCCCGCCCCTCACTCCTGAGCCAAGCCCGCCATCTCGCGGAGCTGGTCGGTCTTGAGCCACTGGGTGTTGTTGTCGCTGCGATACGAAAACCCATCCGGCATGCGCTGGCCGGCTTCGGGCTGGTCGCCCGTCCACCACGGATGCGCCGGCTCGATGATGTAGACATCGCCCGCGTCCACCGCCTGGCGCGCCTCATCCTCGCCAATCAGGCATTCGTGCAGTTTCTCGCCCGGGCGGATGCCGGTCATCTTGATCTCGCACCCCGGCGCGATGGCATTCGCCAAGTCCATGATGTTCATGCTGGGAATCTTGGGGATGAACACCTCGCCGCCGCGCATGGTCTCGGCGGCCCGCACCACCAATCCCACACCCTGCGCCAGCGTGATCCAAAAACGGGTCATGCGCTGGTCGGTGATGGTGATTGTGCCAGTTTTCTTTTGATCCAAAAACACGGGGATGACGCTGCCGCGGCTGCCCACCACGTTGCCATACCGCACGCAGGCAAAGCGTGTGCCGTTTGCGCCAGAGTAGGCGTTGCTTTGCACAAATAACTTTTCCGCGCACAGCTTGGTGGCGCCATACAAATTCACCGGGTTGGCCGCCTTGTCTGTGCTGAGCGCCACCACCCGCTTCACGCCGCGATCCAGCGCGGCGTCAATCACGTTCTTCGCGCCCATCACGTTGGTCATAATCGCTTCGATGGGGTTGTACTCGCACGCGGGCACTTGCTTGAGCGCAGCGGCGTGCACAACAAGGTCAACACCCGTCATCGCGCGGCGCAGGCGCTCGCCATCGCGCACATCGCCAATGAAATAGCGCAAGCTGGGGTGGTCAAACCCCGCCACGCGCATCTCATGCTGCTTTAACTCATCGCGAGAGAAAACGATAATCTTGCGCGGTTTGTAATCGCGCAACATCGTCTCCAAAAATTTTTTGCCAAACGAACCCGTGCCGCCCGTGACGAGGACGGTGCTGTCTTGCCAGTTGAAATTGCTCATTTTGTATATTCTAAATAATAAGTTCGCAATTTCGCAAATTTGAAAGCCCAAGAGCGCCATGCGCAAACCTGCAAACTTTCGAACTTATAAACCTTACACCAAATACGCCGCATCTGGCGGTGTAATCACTTCCTTCTCCACCAATCTGGATTGAACATCAAAAAAACCAATATTTTCGGCGTGATCAAACACAACCGAGCTTTGCCTGCCATGCGGCACAACCGCAAGCGGGGCGGTCAGGTCATCCACCACATCAAACGGCTCGGACGAAGACGCGCCCAGCCAAAAGTAAAGCAAATATTCGCCTGGCCGCAGGGGGATGGCCGGCAGCTCCAGCACAACCGTGCCAGAATGATCGGCGCTCAGGTCTGCCCCGGCCACCTCATGCCTGGCCGAGGTGACGAACTCGCCCGATTTGCCAGAGCGCAGCCCCACAAACACATCCATGCGCGGAATAGATCGCATCACGCGGTAATCCATCTCAAACCGCACCGCCTGACCGGGGTAACACTGGCTGATTTTTGCCCCAGTGTCATCGGTAACTTGAATGCCGGTGAAGCGAACCGCGCCGTTGCCGCGCCGCATTTTTTCATCATGCACGGCGGTGGTGGCGTCAATCTCCACCCGCTGCAAATCTTGCTGGTAAATGCGCAAAACGTCATCGGTATCGCCCTGGGTGGCGATGGAGCCGTGCCGCAAGTAGATACATCGCCCGCACAACGTCCGAACCGCCGCCATGTTGTGGCTCACAAACAAAACAGTGCGCCCGCCGCTGGCGACCTCGCTCATCTTGCCCAGGCATTTGCGCTGGAAGGCCGCATCACCCACCGCCAGCACTTCATCCACAATCAAAATTTCGGGGTCAAGATGCGCCGCCACCGCAAACGCCAGCCGGGTATACATCCCGCTGGAATAATGTTTGACCGGCGTATCCAAAAACTGCTCCACCTCGGCAAAGCCCACAATCTCATCAAAATGCCGCGCAATCTCCTCGCGGCGCATGCCCAAAATGGCGCCGTTCAAAAACACGTTTTCGCGCCCGGTCAGCTCTGGGTGAAAGCCCGTGCCCACCTCCAGCAAACTGCCCACGCGCCCAAAAATTTCGGCGCGCCCGCTGGTTGGCTCGGTGATGCGCGAGAGAATTTTGAGCAGCGTGCTTTTGCCCGCGCCGTTCCGCCCAACAATGCCCACCACCTCGCCCTGATTGACCTCAAACGAGACATCGCGCAGCGCCCGAAACACCTCTTTGGTATCGCCGTTTCTGCCAAGCAGGCCGCGCGGCAAAGCGATGAGATCCTCGCGCAGCGTGCGGTAGCGCCGCCCGCGATGCCCGCCCGCGTGCGCGTGGGCAATCTGATATTGCTTGCTCAGGTTGATGGCGCGGACGGCGATCATAGCGCGCACCTCGAATTCTGAATTCTGAACTCTGAATTCTGAATTCTCCTCGCTGCATTTTGCATTTTTAATTTTGCATTCAAACTAGACCACATCTGCAAAACTCCGTTCAACGCGCCTAAAGAAAAAGATGCCGGTAAAGAAAATAATCACGGCCACCAGCGCAGAAAGCGCAAACTGTTCCGGCAAAAATGATGACTTGCCCAGCAGGGCCAGCCGAAACCCTTCCACAAAACCCGCCGCCGGGTTCAGCGCATACAGCCAGCGGTATTCCGCCGAAATGATGGACGCTGAATACACCACCGGGCTGGCATACAGCCACACCTGCAACAAAAACGGGATGACATACGCGAAGTCGCGGTAACGCACATTCAAGCCGCCCAGCCACAGGCTAACGCCAACACCGGCCACAAGCGCCATCACAAAAAACAGCGGCAGCAGCGCAATGTTTGGGGTGATGGGCTGGCGATACAAAAACATGATGACGGAGACGATGACCAGCGTGACGACAAAATCCAGCATCACGGCGATGGCGCTGCCAAACGGCAAAAGCAGCCGCGGAAAATACACCTTGCTCACCAGCGCCGAATTTGCCACCAGGCTGTTGCCCGCCCGCTGCACAATGGCCGCAAAAAAGTTCCACACCAGCAACCCGCAAAAAACAAACAGCAGGTAGGGCACATCCTCGCTGGGCAGCTTGGCAAACCGGCCAAAAATGGTGGCAAAAATCAGCGCGGCGATGAGCGGCTGCAACACCACCCACACCACGCCCAGCGCGGTTTGCTTGTAGCGCAGCTTTATATCGCGCTCTGCCAGAATAAACAGCAGGTCGCGGTACCGCCACAACTCGCGCAGGTTGATGGCCGCCCAGCCCGATGTAGGCTGAATCACCACCGAGGGCATCAGCTCAACCTGTTTTGCTTGTTGATCCATTTAGTTGAACACAGATGACCCGGCTGGCAGGATTTTTTGCCCGCTCCCTCCGTTCATCCGTGTAAATTTAATTTTTAGCGCCCTTGCGGTGCTCAACATACCAGTCAATCGTCCGCTTCAGGCCGTCTCTAAAATCGGTTTGAGCCACAAACCCAAACAACTCTCGCGCCCGCGAGGCGTCCACGCACCGGCGTGGCTGGCCATCGGGCTTGTTTTTGTCCCAGCGAATCTCGCCGCCAAAACCAGTCAGCTCCACCACCAAATGGGTCAGCTCGGCGATGGTGATCTCGCGCTGGGCGCCCAGGTTCACCGGCTCGGCCCCATCAAATTTCTCGGCGGCCATCACAATGCCGCGGGCGCAGTCGGTCACATACAAAAACTCGCGCGAGGCCTTGCCCGTGCCCCACACCTCAATGTAATCGCGCCCGGCTTCCATCGCGTCCACGCATTTTTTAATCAGCGCAGGGATCACATGCGATGACGCGGGGTCAAAGTTATCACCGGGGCCATACAAGTTGGTGGGCAGCAGATGGATGCCGCGAAAGCCATATTGCTGGCGGTAGGCCTGCACCTGCACCAGGCTGGCTTTTTTGGCAATGCCATACGGCGCGTTGGTTTCTTCGGGGTAGCCATTCCACAAATCATCCTCGCGGAAAGGCACCGGCGTGAACTTGGGATACTCGCAGATGGTGCCCAGCGTGACAAACTTGCCCACGCCCAGCAGCCGCGCCTGCTCGATGAGCTGCGTTCCCATCATCAAATTCTCGTAAAAAAAGCGGCCCGCGTTGGCCTGGTTCGCGCCAATGCCGCCCACCTGCGCCGCCAGATGAATCACCAGCGTTTCGGCATACGTGCGGCCATGCTCCGCGTGAGCATCTTTGTACATGCGCTCCACGGCTTCCCAGCGGGTCAAGTCATAGTCTTTTTTGCGGGGGATGAAAATGTGGTTTGCCCCGGCTTTTTTGAGTTCCGCGACCACGTTTGTGCCAAGGAACCCCGCGCCACCCGTGACGATAACGCTTTTGTTTGTCCAGAATGTCATAGCGAATAGGAGATTATACGCGGGGACGGGAAAGAGTAACCGATGGACAACGGACTTTGTGCGGTTTATCTCATCGTCGCGCATTTGCCATGCAGTACACTTGCCCCCAATGGCGTTGCCAACCACCCCTTTGCCGATGGCGCTCAGCCCGGCGCAGCTTGCCGCCAAGCGCGCGCTTGATCTGGGCATCAGCATACTCTTGCTTCCGGTGGCGTTACCCATCATGGGCATCACGGCTTTGCTGGTCAAACTGGATTCGCCCGGCCCGGTTCTCATCAAACAAGAGCGAATTGGCGCGGGGGCGCGCCCGTTTTTCATTTTCAAATTTCGCAGCATGTATGCCAATGCCGATAAAGACTGGGCCAAATATGTGCTGCGCGATGAGCGCGGGCGCATCATCAACAAACGCGAGGACGACCCGCGCATCACGCGCATTGGCAAATTTTTGCGCAAGTCCAGCCTGGATGAATCGGCGCAACTGCTCAACGTGTTGCGCGGCGATATGAGCCTGGTTGGCCCGCGCCCAGAAATGCCTTACGTTGTCGCGGAATACGAAGAGTGGCAGTTTGAGCGTTTTCGCGCGCCCGCTGGCATGACCGGCTGGTGGCAGGTGCACGGGCGCGGCGACAAACCCATGCACCTCAACACCGAAGATGATATTTATTACATCCGCAATTACTCGTTCTGGCTGGATATCAAAATTCTGTTCAAGACTTTTGGCGCGGTGGTGCACGGGCGCGGGGCGTTCTGACCCGGCGTGGCGATAAAATAACGCAATGACCACAACCGCACACGACTCTTTGCGCGATGGCAAATTTGGCCCGTATGGCGGGCGATTTGTGCCAGAAACGCTGATGCCAGCCCTGGATGATTTGATCGAAGCGTATGGCGAGTTCCGCGATGACCCATCCTTCCGCGCAGAGTTTGAGCATTTGCTTGCCACCTACGTTGGCCGGGCCACGCCGCTCACACACGCCAAACGCCTGACCGAGCGTTTGGGCGGGGCGCAAATTTATCTCAAACGAGAGGACCTCACCCACACCGGGGCGCACAAAATAAACAACGCGCTGGGGCAGGCGCTGCTGGCCAAACGCATGGGCAAAAAGCGCATCATTGCCGAGACGGGCGCGGGCCAGCACGGCGTTGCCACCGCCACCGCCTGCGCCTTGCTCGGTCTGGATTGCATCGTTTACATGGGCACGGTGGATATGGCCCGCCAGCAACCAAACGTGTTCCGCATGCAATTGCTGGGCGCGGAGGTGCGCGGGGTAGACAGCGGCTCAAAGACGCTGAAAGACGCGGTGAATGAAGCCATTCGCGATTGGGTGGCGCACCCAAATGACACGTATTACATCATTGGCAGCGCCCTCGGCCCGCACCCTTACCCCACCATTTGCCACGATTTTCAAAGCGTGATTGGCCGCGAGGCGCGGGCGCAAATTTTGGAGCAGGCTGGCCGCCTGCCAGATGAAGTGATCGCCTGCGTGGGCGGCGGCAGCAACGCCATTGGCATTTTTGCGGGCTTTTTGGCCGATGAGGCGGTGAAGCTGGTTGGCGTGGAGGCTGGCGGGTATGGCATTGCCAGCGGCAAACACGCCGCGCGGTTTACAAGTGACGGAGGACACAAGACGGAGGGCGGCCAGATGTCCGGGCGGGTTGGTGTTTTTCAGGGGATGAAAAGTTTTGTGCTGCAAGACGAAGACGGCCAAATTGGCGAGACGCATTCCATCAGCGCGGGGCTGGATTACGCCGGCATTGGCCCAGAACACGCCTGGCTGCACGACACCGGCCGCGTGGCGTATGTTTCTGCCACCGATGCTGAGGCGCTAAACGCTTTTCACACGTTGTGCCGGATGGAAGGCATCATCCCTGCGCTGGAATCCTCGCACGCGGTGGCCGAGGCGATTCGGCGCGCGCCAACGCTCCCCGCAAGTTCCATCCTGCTGGTAAACCTGAGCGGGCGCGGCGACAAAGATTTGGGAACGGTAATGAAAGAAGTGGAAAAGATGACGAGCAAAGAGTGAAAGGTAAAAGGGTTATAAATCTTCTTGCAAATTCACAATTCTTTGGAGCAACACCAATTTTTGCGTGTATAATTTGGGCCATTAGCCAAAGTGGCGAAACTGGCAGACGCGCGCGACTCAAAATCGCGTTCCCTTATCCGGAGTGTGGGTTCGATTCCCACCTTTGGCACAGCAGGCGCAATGATGAAATAAAATCGTCATTGCGCCGTTTTTATTTTTTAACCACCCAGATTATTTGAGGATTCAATTTTTTGCCATGCCATGAAAATGTCTAAAATTGAAAACGCCTTGCGTGTGGGGCTGGAATTTAAAGAAGCTTTTAACCGCCGCGATGTGGCGGCGATGATGGCGCTTCTGAGCGAGGATTGCAGCTTGCGCACCGCAGACAACATCACATACAGCGGCAAAGCAGACATCCGCGCGTTTTGGCAAGATTTCTTTCACACCTCACCGGGGGCGCACCTCAAAATTGAAGAGGCGTTTGGGATGGGGTTTCATTGCGTGCTGCGCTGGCAGCGTGATGACGCAAACGGCGCAAGCCACGCGCATGGCGTAGATATATTTCAGTTTCGCGATGGGTTTATTTGCGAACAAGCCACGTATGTAAAAAGCGACGGACGATAAACAGCCCTCGTCCGTCGCCTGATCAACTCATCTAGCTCATCGCGTAAGAACGATCCGCGCGGAAGGTCCAGCGCACATCGTCTTCTTCGTTAAACACGCGCTGCCAGGTCGCATCGTGATCCACCACGTTGATGATTTTCCCCATGCTTTCAAGGGCATACTCCACCGTGCTGCCCATGTACGACACCGTTTTGACGCGCCCGGCAAATGTGCCTTCTGTTCCCAGTTTGATTGTCTCTGGCCGCACAACCAGCTTGCACGGCCCCGGCTTTAGCGCAACCTGGCACGGCACATTAACCACCTGCCCTTGCACATTGACCTCGGCCATCTCGCCGTTCACGCTGTTCGCCACGCCATCCAAAAAGTTGGCCTGCCCAATAAAATCGGCCACAAACGGGTTGTTTGGGTGAAGATAAATTTCGCGCGGCTCGGCCACCTGCATAATTTTGCCCGCGCTCATCACCACAATCCTGTCAGACAGGCTCATCGCCTCGCTCTGGTCATGCGTCACGTAAATGCTGGTGATGCCCAGCCGTTTTTGCAGTTGGCGTATCTCCACGCGCAGGCTCACCCGCAGCTTGGCGTCCAGGTTGCTCAGCGGCTCATCAAACAAAAGCACTTTTGGTTTGATGGCCAATGCGCGGGCCAGCGCCACGCGCTGCTGCTGACCGCCCGAAAGTTGCGCGGGCCGCCGCTTGCCCATGCCTTTCAGGTTCACCACGTCCATCGCATCCTGCACGGTTTTGTCCAGCGTCGCGCCGCTCATTTTGCGCAGCCGCAGGCCGTAGGCGATGTTTTCATACACGCTCAGATGCGGAAAGAGCGCGTATGACTGAAACACCATCGCCATCTCGCGTTTGTTGGGCGGCAACATGGCGATGTCTTTGCCTTCCAGCACAATCCGGCCCTCGGTGGGGAACTCGAACCCCGCGATCATGCGCAGGGTGGTGGTTTTGCCGCAGCCCGATGGCCCCAGCAGCGTGACAAACTCGCCCTTGGCAATATCCAAATTGGCGCTGTCCACCGCGGTCACATCTTTGCCTTCCGGCGATTGAAACCGCTTGGTAACGTTCTCAAGTGAGAGATAGTCGCTCATAATATTTTTTGTG
The DNA here is from genome assembly GCA_035433205.1 of Thermoflexales bacterium. Lineage (GTDB taxonomy): Bacteria > Chloroflexota > Anaerolineae > J036 > Brachytrichaceae > DAORUN01. The sequence continues at coordinate 72,831 of DAORUN010000001.1, forward strand.
ATTTTTAGTGCAAAGTTCAAAGTGCAAAGTAGAAAGTTAAGCTGCAAAACAAAGTCAACAAATACTTTGCGCTTTGCACCTTGCACTTACTTTCGTTCCCTTTCCGCGCCCGTTCTGGTGCCCACCACCAAAGACAAAATGGCAATGGCAACCAGCACAATGCTGATGAGGACAACAACATACGCAAAAGCATTGCCAAAGCGGCTGGTATCCGTCTCGTTATAAATTTGCTGGGTCATGATCTTAATTTCCGGCGTGGTCAAAAAGATCACGGCGCTGATGGTGGTCATGCTGCGCGAGAAGGCATAAATAAGCCCGCTCAAAAACGCTGGCCGAATGAGCGGCAAGGTCACGCGGCGCATGGTGGTGAAGGCATCGCCGCCCAGCGAAGTGGATGCCTCCTCAATCGCAGGGTCAATTTGCTGCAACGCGCCCACCCCAGAGCGCAACGCGGCGGGTGTGCTGCGAATGACATACACCAACAAAATCGCCAACGCGCCGCCAAACACCGCCCGGCCACCCGTCAGCTTGGGCAAAACCGTAATGCCAGCAATGGTGACGGGGTTGTTAAACGCCAGCAAATACCCAATGCCAAAAATCGTGCCGGGCACGGCCAGCCCCAGCATGGTGCCAAAATCCAGCGCGCCGCGGCCAACAAATTTGCCGCGCACCACCAGAAAAGCGATCAACATGCCCAGAAAACCGGCGATGGGCGTGGCGAGCGAGGCCAAAATTGTGGTGTCGCTAAACGCATCCTGTCCCACCCCGTTCAGCACGTAATCAAAGTTCTTGAGCGTAAGCGAGTTGTCTATGCCAATCAAATTTGTAAACGCGCCAAACAAAATCGTCAAATAAATCAGCGCGATGAGAAACGTGCAAAATGAAATAAACACCAAAATCGGGACGCGCACCCGCCAATCGCGCACGGGCTGGTGCTGGCCCACCGGTTTGCCGGTCACGCTCACCACCGAGGCGCGGTCGGCCCAGTATTTCTGCACCAAATACACAATGAGGCCGGGCACCAGCAAAATCACCGAAAGCACCGCGCCGGCGATCAAGTCATACTCGCCGGTGATGGCGATGAACAGCCGCGAGGCCAGCACGTCAAAATCGCCGCCAATGGTGATGGGATTTCCAAGATCGGCGATGGCCTCCACAAACAAAAGCAAAAATGATGAGGCGATGCCCGGCGCAAGCATGGGCAATGTGACGCGCATAAACGTGCGCAATTTGCTGGCACCCAGGTTGGCGCTGGCCTCTTCGTGCGATGGGTCAAGGGCGCGCATCAACCCCAGCAGGTTGAGATACGCCGCCGGAAAAAACGAGAGCGTCATCACCAGGGTGAGGCCGCTCAGCCCGTAAATATTCGGGCGCAGATTCAACAATTTGTAAGAGATCATCCCGCTGCGGCCAAACAGCACAATTACGGCGATGGCAACCGCAAACGGCGGGCTTACCACCGGGATCAGCGCCATCCAGTGCGCCATCTTTTTTAGCCAGCCCGGCGCAGCCACCCGCGCCTGAAAAAACGCAAACACAAATCCCACCAGCGTGCCACACGCGCCCACCACCAACCCCAAAATCACGGTGCGGGCAATGATGAGTTGGAAGGTTGGCCGCAGCAAAAACCGCTCAAAATACGGGATCGCCTCTACCGAGACAACCGTGCTGAGCATTTTGCCAAGCGGGTACAAAATGGCAATGCCAACAAACGCAACTGAGAGGATAAAGCCAAAAATAAAAACGGGGTCTGCCGCACGGCGTTTGAGCATAATGGAAATTGTTCACCGCAAAGGCGCAGAGAAGTAGAGAGAAATAAGAAACGAGAAACAAGAAAAGTTGTTGCGCAAACTTTTCTTGTTTCTCACTTCTTTGTTCCTCTGCGTCTTTGCGGTGAAATCAAAAATTCTTACTTCGGCTGAGCGGCGATTGACTCTTCGTATTTGGCTGTGAGCGCCTTGCGGTTCTCGCCAGCCTTGGTGAAGTTGTAATCCACCAGTTTCACATCTGCCAGCTTGACCGATTTCTCGCTCACTTTGGCATCGGGGTTGGTGGGCAACTGATACGCCTTGGCCGACGGCCCAAGCTCTTGCGCCGCAGGGGTGAGCGCCCAGTCAATCCACATCTTGGCGGCTTCCTTTTCCGGGCCGCCCTTCACCAGCGCCATCGCGCCAATTTCATAGCCAGTGCCTTCTTTGGGGAAGGAGACAACCAGGTCCTTGAACCCGCTGTCAATCCCGGCCACGCAGTCGTGAGAGAACACCACGCCCACCGCAGCCTCGCCGCGCCCAACGATCTGCGCGGGGGCGGCGCCAGCCTTCTGGTAAGCCAGCACGTTGGCATGCAGTTTCTTGAAGTATTCAAATGTCTTGGCTTCATCAAAGTTGTTCAGCGTCATCTGCGTCCAAACCATGGTGTAGCTGGTGCCGCTGGTGGCGGGGTGCGCCACGCTGAACTTGCCCTTCAGCTTCTCGTTGGTCAGGTCTGCCCACGAGGTCGGCACGTCCATGCCAATCTTGGCCAGCTCGGCTTTGTTGGAGCAAATGCCCAGCGCGCCAATGTAAACGCCTGTCCACCAGCCATCGGCGTCCTTCAACTGCGCGGGAATCTTGGCGGCGTTTGGCGATTTGTATGGCTCAATCGTGCCATCGCCTTTGGCCTGCACAAAGCCATCGGCTGGGCCGCCCCACCACACGCTGTATTCGGGGTTGCTGGCGGTGGCTTTCAGTTTGGCGGCGGCCTCGCCGCTGCTCAAGCGCACAAATGTGGTCTTGATGCCAGTGGCTTTTTCAAAGGCCTGCGTTTGCACTTTGCACCAGTCTTCTGTCACGGTACACAACACGGTCAGCTTGTCTGGCTTTCCGGCAGCCGGGGCGGCGGTGGCCGCGGGCTTGGGGGCATCGGTTGCCTTGGCGGGCGCCGCGGTTGGCGCTGCTGCGCCGCCGCACGCAGCCAACATCAAAGAGGCCGCGGCAAACAGGGCCGCAGAACGAACAAATGGGATCTTCATAAAAATTTTCTCCTGTTCCTTTTTCGTAGTATTGGCAAGTACGATTCGCCAACACAATTAAGCCCATGTTAAGCGGAAACGCCCAAAAAGGCAAATGTGAAGAAAGACGGAAGATGGGGGACGGAAGACTGGTTTTCGATTAGTTTCCGTCTTCCGCCCCCGTCTTCTATAATCCCGCTCATGTCCTTCAACGCAACATACGCACACACCAACATTATTGCCCGCGATTGGCGCAAGCTGGCCGATTTTTACATTCACATTTTTGGCTGCGTCTTTGTTCCGCCAGAGCGCGATATTTCTGGCGAAAAGCTGGAGGCGGGCACAGGCATTTTGGAAGGGCATTTGCGCGGGGCGCATTTGCGTTTGCCCGGTTTTGGCGATGGCGGCCCGACGCTGGAAATCTACACCTACAACATTTTGGCCGATGAAGGCGTGAAAGCCGTCAACCGGCCGGGGTTTGGGCATATCGCGTTTGGGGTGGATGACGTGGCCGCGGCCAGCGAGGCGGTCTTTGCCGCAGGTGGAAAACCCATCGGCCAAATGGTGACCACCCAAATTGCCACCGGCGCAAAAGTAACCTGGCGTTATGTGACCGACCCGGAAGGAAATATCATCGAGCTGCAATCGTGGTCAAGATAAAGACTTTATCGAATCTGTATTTTGATAAAGGCAGGGAGTCCAGAAAGGAAGTTGTCGCCATTTTGGGGTTTTGCGTGTGGGCAAAAGCGGGAGAGGTCTGTCATCTCCCGCCCTTGCTAAAACTATCGCCTTACCTCCTTTCCCCCGCAGTCGTGGCCACACTCGCAACCACTTGTTGTTCCCCGCATCCATTCCCATGCTCCACCAACTCATGGCTCTTTGGTCCTTCCCTGATTCTCAAATTCTTGCGCAATACAATCCTTTCGCTCGCATTTAGGGCAATGCCTGCCCAATCAACTAACGTCAGTTTTGGGTAAAGCGGAGCAAGAGCGAATCTGTCATTCCGAGTGTGCCTCTGAGCCAAATTTTGCAGAAGCAAAAATAGCGTGCGCGAAGAATCTCTTGCAAAATCAACCCCTACATTGATCGTGCCAGAGATTTTCTTCGGCCATTCTGCAAACTTATGGCTCAGGGCATGCTTCCGTTCCCTTCGGTCGCTTAGATCGCTCATGATGACAAATCCAACCTTGCAACCCTCATCCAAAACTGACGTTAGTTCCCGGATAATTCATACATGTTTTTGCTTTATCCAAATTCCACTGTTATGCCGCTTTGTGAGATTTGGCGCGAGAAAATTTACATAATTTTTTGGCATTTTTGCGACCAAAATCGAACATCATAAAAATGTCTAAAGTTACATTCGTTTTTGATTTACGCTTGTTCAGCGGTAAATCTTTTTCGCCGCCCATCCTCATCACCTTGTTGAAAGGATGGGCTGTTTCATCTATTGGTTGAACATAGATAAATAACCTATTGCCTTACGGACCGCATTCAATAGACTTCTTAAAAGAAGACTTCTTAAAAATTCTCCCAATGTTTTTGTACAAGCCTACCGGCATGACTTGGAAAAGTGTATTTTTAACAAAAACACGTTTCATCTCAATGCGTTAGACCCATTTTTAACATTGGATCTCTTGCAAAAATTAGTTTCTGCACATAACCGGTTTGCTTCGAGGCAAGCCCAATTATTGATTCAGATATCTTTACAAGAAGCCTACTTATTTACGATCTTTCAAGTTCGCAAATCTCTTCCAAACCACCCACCCTCATTTCCCTTGTTCAGAGGACGGGTTCTCCGTTTGTTGATTGATTACAGAAAGCAAAAGTATTTACTTTCTAAATCGTGCCCGGTTTTACACCATGTTTTGAAAAAAATCAAGGCCTGATTTACCTCGACTGAAAAAGAATGTCGTTAATTTCAGATGAGTAACTTGCTTATCATCTTTTAACAGAAAATCTTTTTCGTCAGATGGATTCTGGCGCAGTTTGGGAGAAATTGCCACAACGCCTCGGTTAGGCCCGGCCCTACCCAGATGTCTAGCCCAAAACTTATAAAAATGATGTTCTTGAGGGCTTTACTTTGGTTGGCTCATCCCGCTTTACGCGCAAAAAGCAAATAAGCGCAAATTGGTTTGAAACGGCCAACTAACAACTTGCCAGCAACAACCGGAGCGCGGCATCGGCGGTGGCGCGTTTATTACCCGTGCGATCATGCGGCCAAATGTATTTTTCAACCCGTTCCATCTCTGGCGTAGAGATGCCCAGATAAACCAGACCCACCGGCTTATCATGCGTGCCGCCGCCCGGCCCGGCGATGCCTGTGGCGCTCACAGCCACATCCACCCCCAGGGCACGGCGCGCCCCGCGAGCCATCTCCAAAGCGCACAGCTCGCTCACCGCGCCCACGGTTTGCAAAGTTTCTTCGCGCACACCCAGCACGTCGCGTTTGATGCGGTTGTCATAGCTCAAAACGCCGCCCATAAAATAGGCCGAGCTGCCCGCGCGATTGGTAATTTCATCGCCAATGAGGCCGCCGGTGCAGCTTTCGGCTGTGCCCAATGTCCAACCGCGCGCGGTTAATTTTTCTGCAAGCCGGTCATTGGCATAGGCTCGCCAGCGGGCTTGCAAATCTTGCACAATTTGGCCGATGACGCCGCGAGCGCTCACCACTTCATCATGGCTAAGCTCGTGTTCAACCGCCGCAAACTCATCCTCATCCACCACGGCCCAGTCGCCCTCTGGGAACATCTCCACATCCAGCTTCAGGTCGTCCCAATCCACACAGCCATCATGCACGCGGGTCGGGCGGGTGACATTGGCATACCATTCTTTCACTGCGCCATCTTTGCCCCGAATTTCCATCACGTTATACCAACGATCCAGATAAAACGTCTCAACAAACGGGTCGCCCGGCTCAATGGTGATGCGCTTGCCCACGTGCGTTTTCATCGTCCAGGGGGCCAGCAGCACAATGGCGTGTTCATCCCGCGAGATCAACTCGCCGGAATAAACGAACATTGGGGTTTTGCCCAAATGATCAATTTTGCGAATGGTGAATGTGGTCATAAATAAAAAAAGCGCGGCAGCCATACAGGCCGCCGCGCGCATTGTAAAACAAGACCAGACCCGCGCAAACCCTTGCGGGCCTATCGCACAGGCAGGCTTCGGACGCACGCGCTGGAGACGCGCACGTTGGGCTGCCAGACCCACCCGCGCTGCCCGCGAGAATCAGTTACGCTGAGCCACGCGCCGCGCCGCGCATACACCCTGAGCGCCGAGTATTTTGGCAAAAGGCGGATGGCGCGATACCCGGTGCCTGGGCCTGTGCGGAAGTTTGTAGCGCGAACCACTGCCGCCACGCAATAGCTTGGGCGCGGCCCGGTGGTGGGCTTTGGCGCGGGCGTGGGCAATGGAGAACCCCCAACCGGCCCAGTGATAAATGATGGTGACGCCAGATCTGATGATGGCGGAGCCGCCTGAGTCACCGCTGGAACACTCAACACACTCGAAATAGTGGCGGCTGCAAGAAAACATGCAACGACCAATCTGCGCACAGAAAAAGCCATAAAAATCTCCTTAAATATCTCGTTGAATGAGTTAAACCTTCCCCTGTTAAAAGCATTGTATAACAGAGAATTGTTTTGTCAATCAGTCAAATTTAATCAATCATCGGGTAGCATTGGTCACATGAAACATCGCTATCCGCTCATCATAGATGCCCATCTGGATATTGCTTATAACGCCGCGTGCTTTAAGCGTAATTACGACAACTCGGCGCATCATACCCGCGAATATGAGGAGGGCAGTTTTGCCGAGCGCGAGAATGGCTTGTGCATGGTGGGCCTGCCAGACATGATGCGCGGGCGGGTGGGCATTGGCTTTGGCACCATTTTTGTTGAGCCGTTCCGCAAAAACGCCACGCCATTACCGGTGGTGTATCGCAATGCGGAAGAAGCGCACAAACTGGCGATGCAGCAAATGGACTGGTATCACCGCTGGGAAGAAAAAAATCCGCACGTGAAGTTGATCAAGAGCAAAAAAGACCTGGATCAAGTCACATCGGTGTGGCTGGATGAGAAACCGGTCAGCCTTCACCCCATCGGCATTGTAATGTTGATGGAAGGCGCAGATCCCATCCGCCAGCCGCGCGAGTTGGAGATGTGGCGCGAACGCGGGGTGCGGCTGCTTGGCCCGGCGTGGACACAAACGCGCTACTCCGGCGGCACCGGCTCGCCCGGCGGCCTCACCGATCTTGGGCGCGAACTGCTGGAAGTGATGGCCGATTGCAATGTTGGGCTGGACATCAGCCACATGGCCGCGCAATCTGCGCGAGAAGCGCTGGACCGGTTTGAGGGCACAACGATTGTGGCAACGCACAGCAACCCCCAAAGAATTACCAACACCGACCGTCATTTGCCGGATGATGTGATTATGGGCATCGCCCAGCGCAATGGCGTGATTGGCACGGTGCTGTTCAACCGCTTTTTGCGCCAGTCGTGGAACAAAGGCGACCCCAAGCGCAACGTGCCGCTGGATGACGTGGTGCGCTGCATTGATTACATTTGTCAGCTCACCGGCAGCGCAGATCACAGCGCCATCGGCAGCGATTTTGATGGCGGGTTTGGCATGTTGTCTGTGCCGGAAGGGTTGGACACCATCCGCGACCTGAGCAAGATTGGCGACGCGTTGGCGCAACACGGCTATACCGAGGCCCACATCGCTCAGGTTTTATACGGCAATTGGCTGCGCGTGCTCAAAACCGTGCTGAATTAAAAAATGACGAATTACTAATGACCAATTACGCGAGTTTTGGATAAGCAAAACGAGGCGAAAATGTCATTCTGAGCGACCGGAGGGAG
>DAORUN010000002.1:0-53192 GCA_035433205.1 Thermoflexales bacterium
AAACGTGGCTCAAAATGATGGAGCAATATTTTCACGGCGCCGCATCCTCGCAGGCAAATTAAGGCTTTTGCAAGCCAACATTCGGGCAATTAACCACCCCAAAATCGGGGTTAAATAAGCGCAAAATCAGCGAGTTACGTTATTGTTTCGCAAAACGTTATAATACTTTGGCATGATATTGGTGACTGGCGCAACTGGATGCATTGGCCGGGCGGTCGTGGAGCGTCTCACGGCTTCCGGGCAATCCGTCAAATGCCTGTGGCATTGGGGGCGCGAACATCCCGCCTACCGCCGCGTGACGATCACCGGTGGTGATGTGCGCAACCGCGATTCGCTGGTAGAAGCCCTGAGCGAAGGCGGGGAATGCGACACCATCATCCACCTGGCCTCCATCCGCCGCGAAACCGCAACCGACACTTTTGACGACGTGCATGTGCTGGGCGCGCAAAATATTGTGAGCGCGGCCAAAGAGTGCAAAGTTCAACGCGTCATCACCGTGAGCAGCATGGGCAGCGAGATACGCTCGCCGTATCCGTTTTTGCGCAGCATGGGCAAGCTGGAAGAAATTACGCGCGGCAGCGGCTTGAACTGGACGATTGTAAAAAGCGCCGCGGTGTATGGCCCCGGCGACTGGCTGACAAGCTGGCTGACAGGCGCGGCCCAAGCCATGCCTTTTGCCGTTCCATTGCCCCATCGCGGCGAGACAAAATTGCAGCCCATTTGGGTGGGCGATTTAGCCGCCTGCGTGGTGCGCTGTTTGGATACGCGCTCAACATACCGCCAGTTGCTCACCGTGGGCGGGCCGCAATCGCTCACGCTCACAGACATCGCGCAAATCACGCTCAAGGCCACCGGCAAGCCGCGCCGCATTGTGCGCGTGCCAACCACGTTCACCCGCCAGTTGGCGCGGTTCATGGCGCATTGCCGCAACGCGCTGGATGAAATGGAGTTGGAAGCGCTCTCTTACAATCGCACAACCGAAGTGGGTGGCGTGCATCGCGTGTTTGGGTTTGCCCCCGCAAAAATGCCCGGCAAGCTGGATTGGCTCAGCCCGGAGTATGCGCCGCCGCCCCCGCCCATTCGCTATCCAGAGAAAAAGCCCGCTTCGTCTCGCACAGGTCTCAGCCTCATTCGCAGGCGTTAGCCGCGCGCATCGCATCCCCGGAACAAACTGGCGAAACGCGCGTCTTATAAGCGGAGGTATGTGATGAAGAAAATGATTTATTTGTGTGTGTGCGCGATGGCGCTTGCGGCGTGCACTGGCGCCGCAACACCCGCGCCCAAGCCAACAGACACGCCTGCGCCCGCGCCAACCAATATGCCCATGCCAACATCTACCGAACTTCCCATCATTAATCGCTCGGCGCCTGGGCAGCCCGGCGCAACCAATCCCGGCATTCTCATCGAGATGACGGCGGCGGCGCTCGCTCCCACCGCAGCGGATAAAGACTGGCTGGAAGGCAGCGTGTTTATTCAAGACAAAAAGATAACCGCAACCGGGGGCAAAGCAGCCCTGGAATTGCGCGGCAACTTGCCAACCCCGTGCAATATGCTGCGCATGGTGATGGATAAGCCAACTGCCAGCAACCTGGTGAACATCCGCGTATATACCGTGAGCGACCCGCACCGCATGTGCGTTCAATCTCTTGCGCCGCTTAACGCCCGCATTGATCTGGGCGCATTGCCCGCTGGCGCATACACGTTTGTGCTAAACGGCCAGGAAATTGGCAAGATCGTTTTATAACTAGACTTACGCAAAATGTATGCCAAATAACCGAAGGAAGATCCGTCATTCCCGCGCAAGTGGGAATCTATAACTAACCCGCAAAATAAATTGCGGGGAACCGAGCTTCTCTTGCATTTTTGGTTTGGCGCGGGAATGACGATCTTGATTTTTGCGCAAGTCTAGGTTACAAATTCTAAATACCCATCATGACAGACACATTTCGCTACGGGTTTTATCTTCGACCAGACCTAAAGACCAGCATTGCTGTGAGCCAAATGCACCGCGTGTTGCGGGCGCAATACGGGCTGATCGCGGGCGGGCTGTTTATGCCGCACGCCACCATCAAAGGCTTTTACAAAAGCGCCGCAGAACCAGCAGAGATGGTGGATCGGCTGAACAAAACGCTGGCCGGGTTCAAACCCTTCCGCGTGTATAACGGCGGGAGCATTTTGATGGGATTGCGCGGCGTGGTGACAAGCTGGCGAGATTTGCCCGATGGCTCGCGCAACACCGGGCTGGACGACATTCAAGACCGCGCGTTCGAGGCGCTGCTGCCCATCATTCCGGCGGATTGCGCCTTCACCAAAGGCGACCCGCGCGGGCCAAATGGCAACCCGCCCTTCCACGCGCACATCACCCTGGCCATGGCCGATGTTGAGCCGCACCTGCGCGAGGAAGTTTTGGCCTTTGTCAATCAGGGCGGCAAGGTCGGCTCAGAGTCATTCATGGCCGACACATATCACCTGTTTCGGTTTAAGGCCGATTGGAACGGCGCGTGGTGGCACACCCTGAGCTGGGAGTTATTGCACAGTTGGCAGTTCTAGCGGGGGCTGGGGATGGGTATTTGCCATCCCCCATCCCCCATCCCCCAAAAAAATTAGCATTTCGCCGGGGCCAGCGCCTGTTTGATCACGCGCAGGGCTTCCTCGCGCTCTTTGCCCACAACCACAAGGCGCGGGCCGCGCACCACTTCGCTGCCCATGCCCACCTCTTGCTGGCACAACTTAATCAACTGCACAAACTTGGGCACGGTATCCATCCGCAAAAGCGGCAAGAACCAGCGGTAAAGCGAGTCCAGCCGGTCGCGCACACTGACATCGCCATCGCGCAACTTAATCGCCAGGTTAAACAACTCCACCGATTCAGACGGGAAGGCGTTGACCAGCCCGGCGATCCAGCCCACCGCGCCCGCCTGCACCGCCTCCACAATGACATCATCCACGCCGCACAAAATTTTCAGACGCTCGTTCAGCAACGCGCGAATGGCGGTCACGCGCCGCACATCGGTGCTGGATTCTTTCACCGCCACAAGGTTGGCGTGTTCCGCCGCCAGCTCGGCAATTTGCTCCGGCGTAAAGTCGGTTTTGTAGGCGGGCGGGTTGTTATACAACATGCACTCCAGCGGCGTGGCGGCCATCACGGCAGACATGTGCGCCTTCATCTCTCGCCAGTCGGATGAATACACGTACGGCGGGAGCACCATCAGCCCGGCACAGCCCGCCTCTTGCGCGGCCTTTGCCAGCCGCACGGCCTCATCGGTAGAAAGCGAGGCAATGCCCGGAATGACCACACCGCCGTGCGGGCCAACCGCGCTCACGGCAGCCTTCATCAAGGCCACTTTTTCGTCAAAACTCAGGGTGGCGCCCTCGCCCAGCGAGCCGCACGGCACAATGCCCAGACATCCCGCGTCCATCATCCACGCGCAATGTTTGGCGAAGAAGTCAAAGTCAATGCTGCCGTCGGCGTTAAATTTTGTGGTGATGGCGGGTATCACGCCGTTCCAGTTTATTTTCATGGCAATTAAGAATTGAATCTGTCTGCGTTTAACAGGGTCAAATCATAACCGGGTTCATGGCCGCCCAGCAAGCGCGCCAAAATCTTTCCGGTGATGGGGCCGAGGCTGAGGCCAAGCATGGCGTGACCGGCGGCGATGAACAAATTTTTGTAATTCTTCGCCCGGCCAACATACGGCAGGCCATCGGGCGTAACCGGGCGCAATCCGCGCCAAACCGGAACGCCATCAAAATCCTTTACGTTAAACGCCGGGTAATACTGGGTAAAACTTTTGAGGATGCCTTGCACCCGGCGCGGGTTGATGCTCTCATCCAGCCCGGTGATCTCCATCGTGCCGCCCACGCGCAATTGCCCGCTCATGGGTGTGATGGCAATGCGCGCCTCCGCGCCCAGCGCGCAAATGCGCGGGAGCTGGCGCGGCGCGGGCAGCGTCAGGCTATACCCTTTGCCCGCTTGCATGGGCAGATGGAGCTTGAGGCCGCGCGCGGTTTGCCCCACCCAAGAACCGGTAGCCAGCACAATTTTATCCGCGCTCAAAGTTCCCTGATTGGTGACGACCGAAACATTCCCCGCCTCATCGCGCCAGCCGGTGGCCGCGCAATTCCAGCGGAACTCCGCGCCGTTTTCTTGCAAATGGCGCGTGAGCCGCGTCACAAACGTGTGCGGGGCCAAATGGCAATCTTTGGGGAAATACGCCGCGCCGATGATGTCATACGCCACACCGGGGTCAAGCTGGCGCACTTCATCGGGGGTGAGCATGTGCGCGGGGATGCCCAGCTTGAGCGCGTGTTCCACCAAATGGCGTTTCTCATCCAGCTTGGCTTGCGTTTTGCACAAAATAAACAAGCCGTTTTGGGTAAAGCCAAAGTCGTTGCCCAATTCATCGGCCAGCTCCACAAAACACTGGCGGCTGTGCAATTGCAAATCGCGCATAAGCGGCGCGGCGCGTTCCACCCGCTCGGCGGTGGCGGCCTGCATAAACCGCAGCCCCCACTCGGCCAGCTCTGGGCTAAGGCGGGGCCGGATGTAAAACGGGCTTTCGGGATTCCACATGGTGCGCAGGCCATAGCTCACCATGCCGGGCATGGCCAGTGGCTCAAAGTCACTCGGCACAATCATGCCCGCGTTTCCCAGCGAGCACATGTCATGATCCGGCCCGCCGCGCTCCAGAATGGTGACGCGATGCCCGTCTTTTTGCGCGTAATACGCCGCGCACAGCCCAATCAACCCGCCGCCAATGATGAGGATGTTATCTGCCATGATTTTGTGCCTGCAAGATAACATATCTGCTAGATTAAAACCTCGCAGGTTGGCCTGAAAAGCCTCGGTTTTCCAAAATCGCGCAGGCCAACCTGCGAGGTTGATAGATCGCCCTGCCCCCCGGCGAAGTTGCAGTATCATCACCGCATGTTAAAAGTTGGCGACAAAATCCCCGATTTCACCTTAGATAGTGACAGCGCGGGCAGCGTGAGCGCGGCCTCGCTAAAGGGCAAGCGGTTTGTGCTGTATTTTTACCCAAAAGATGACACGCCCGGCTGCACCACCGAGGCGTGCAACTTTCGAGACAACCTGCCAAAATTTGGCAAACTGGATGTGCCCGTGTTTGGCATCAGCCCGCAAGATGCGAAGTCGCACAACAAATTTCGCGGCAAATTCTCGCTCAACTTTCCGCTGCTGGCCGATGTGGATCACAAAGTGGCCGACGCATTTGGCTTGTGGGTGAAGAAAAAATTTATGGGGCGCGAATACATGGGCGTGCAACGCAGCACCTTCATCGTTGGGGCCGATGGCCGCATTGAAAAAGTGTGGGAGCAGGTAAAGCCCGAAGGCCACGCCGAAGAAGTTTTAGCCGCGCTGTAAGCAAATCCGAACATGACCGTTTCATCTCGCCACACTGATGCCGACGCGATTGTGATTGGCGCGGGGCTGATGGGCGCGTGCGCCGCAGACGCGCTGGCCCGCGCCGGTCAGCGGGTGATCGTGGTGGATGCGCTTTCGCCGGGCAGCGCCGCCACCCGGTGCGCCATCGGCCTGGCCTGCGCCAGCCTGACCGCGCATGACATTGCCCAAACCCAGCGCGGGGCCAGAATGCTGGGTGAGATGGCCGCGCGGCTGGGTGTGGAAACCCGCGCCACCCGCGTGCTCCATATGGCTGCCAAACCAGAAAAGCGCGATGCCCTGCGCGGGCGGCTGCCAGAGCTGGCCGAGGCCGAGCTTTCTCCGCGCTGGGAGGCCTCGCCCGCGATTGTGCCAGATGGGTTTGGCGGCGGTCTTTCGGTAAGCGGCGGGGTGGTGTTCGATTTGCCAAAACTCATCCACGCTGCGTTGGCCCAGTCCGGAATTCAGGTTTTGGCGGGCGCACAAATAAACAAAATTGAGGATTACGGGGCGCGCATTGCGCTGGGGCGCGATCACACATTAAGCGCAGACAAAATTGTGCTTGCCACCAACGCGCACTCTGGCTTGCTGGCGCCGTATCTGGCCGAATCCAGCGCCACCGCGCGGGGCGTGACCTGGATTTCGCACCCGCTCACCTCTGGCTGGTATACCCAAATGCGGGCCATGCCGCTGGTGATTGACGAAGGCCGCGTGATTGTGGCCGAGGACGCCGCGCGCCATTTGCAAATTGGCTCGTGGGTGTGGGACGCGGATGATTTAGCCGACCCCGCCGATGCGGTGCGCCGCCTGCTGCGCGCCAACGCCGCAGACCTTTTGCACGAAACCCGCGACTGGTATGGCGGCATCACGGCCATCACGCCAGACCGTTCGCCCTTGTTTGGCGCGTTGGATGAGGCCGGGAACGTGATGTATGCCACCGCCCTCGGCGCGTTTGGCGCGGCGTGGGCGCCCGTGCTGGCCGAGAAACTGGCAAGCGAGTGAGCCTGCCCGCCATGCGGTGATAATACTGGCCTTATGCCCAATTCATCATCTCCCTTCTGGCGCAAACGCGCATTCCAAATTGTGATTGCCGCCTGCGCCCAATTTGTCGTTCTCACCGCCATCGCCATGCTGGTTTACCCCGGCGGCACCAGTTCAGACAAAGCCACCAGCGGGTATTCGTTTTTTACCAACTTTTTTAGCGATCTGGGGCGCACGGTGGCGCACAACACCCAACCAAACACCATCGCGTCTGTGCTGTTCCCGGTTGCGCTCACCGGCGCGGGGGCCGGGCTGATTTTGTTCTTCATCGCCTTCACCCAGTTTTTTCGCCAAAGCGCCCTCACCCGCGTGTTAAGTTTTGTGGGCACGCTGTTTGGGCTTGGGGCGGGAGTATGCTTTATCGGTGTGGCGTTTACGCCATCCAATTTGTTTGGCGCGCTGCACGGCTCGTTTGTGCTGGGCGCGTTTGGGCTTTTCTTCGTGGCGGTCTCCGTGTATGTCATCCCCATGTTGATGGAAAACGGCTACCCCTCGCGGCATACCCTCATCTTCATCGCGTTTGCGGTGATGCTGGGCGTGTATGTGTGGCTGATGGTGAACGGCCCGCGCGGCAACACGCCGGATGTGGCGTGGGTTCAGCCCACCGCACAAAAAGTGATCGTGTATGCCTCGCTGGCAAGCGTGACCCTGCAATCGCTGGCCGCTATGAGCGTAGCCCGCGCGCGCCGCAATTAGCTTTGCGATTGAAATCGCGCCTTACGAGCCTGCGGCTGAGCGTCTGCCTGCGCGGACGCGCCGCGTGTCGGCGCAAGCCAGCGCTCGGCGTTACGCCCGCCTTTTTTAATTCGTAATTGCCCGCACGTCCTCCGCGGTTTCGCACGCCAGGGCGCGTTGGGCGATGGCTTGCGCGGCGGGCAGGGTCAGCTCGCGCACAATTTGCTTGGCGCGGGGCACCAGCCGCGCCGACATGCTCAGCTCGTTCACGCCCAGCCCAACCAAAACCGGCAAAATGGCCGGGTCGCCTGCCAGCTCGCCGCAAATGCCCACCCACTTGCCCGCCGCCTGTGCCGCCTGCGCCACCTGGGCAATGGCCCGCAACACCACGGGGTGGGCGCTATCTGCCAAATGCGCCACGCGGTTGTTGCCGCGCTCCGCGGCGAACAGATATTGCGTCAAATCGTTTGTGCCAATGGAGAAAAAGTCGGTCTCTGGCGCAAATTTCTCGGCGTCAAACACGGCAGATGGAATCTCGACCATCATGCCAATCTCTGGCCGCGCGGCGCAGCCCACTTCGTCCAGCGCCCGCGCCAGCAATTCTTTCGCCGCGCGGAACTCGGCCAGCGTGGCGATCATGGGAAACATGACCTTGATGCCGCCCGGTGAGCCATCCCCCGAACAAGCCCGCACCGCCCGCGCGATGGCCCGAAGCTGGGTCATAAATAACTCTGGCATGGCCAGCCCAATGCGCACCGCGCGGAAGCCCAAAAACGGGTTGGCTTCTGGCGGCAAATTCAAATAGGGGATGGGTTTATCGCCGCCCGCGTCCAGCGTGCGGATGACCAGCGGCCTGCCTTGCATCGCGCACGCCGCCGCCGCGTAGGCCTCGGCTTGTTCGTCCTCGCTGGGGGCGGTGGCGCGGTCTAAAAATAAAAATTCGGTGCGGAACAACCCCACACCCTCTGCGCCCTGCTCCACCGCCGCCCGCGCCTGCTCTACCGAGCCAATGTTGGCCGCAATCTCCACCCGAACGCCATCTTTGGTTTGAGCCAGCGCGTGACGCTGCTCGCGGGCCTTGGCCTCGGCCTCGCGCCGCACGGCAAGCTGGTGTTCATATTCGGCTTTGGTCGCCTCATCTGGCCGGATGAAAACCGCGCCCGCCGTGCCATCCACGATCAGCGGGGTATCCTCAGCCAGCGCCAAAACCCCATCCCCCAGCCCAAACACGCACGGGATGCCAAACCCGCGCGCCAAAATAGCCGCATGAGACGTGTGCGAGCCACGCGCGGCGCACAAGCCCGCCGCCGCGCCATCGGCCAAACCAGCCACGTCTGCGGGCGCAAAATCATCCGCAATCAAAATTGCCAGGTGGCCGCCGCCCGCAAGGCGAGAGCCATCTTGGCCCTCACCCGCCAACTGCGCCGCCACCTGATGCCCCAAATCGCGCACATCGGTGGAGCGGGCGCGCAAATACTCATCGTCCGCCGCATCCAGTTGGGCGGCCATGCGCTCGGTCGCGCCCATCCACGCCGCCGCGGGGTTCAGCTTGTTTTCGTAAATGTCTTTTCGGGCGGTCTCGCGCAAGTCCGCGTCGTTTAGCATCACCAGGGTGGCGGCAAAAATATCGCCCGCCGCCGCGCCCGATTTTTTGCGGGCGGCTTCGCCCAAGCTCGCCAATTTGCGCCCCACCACGCCCAGCGCGGTTTGCAATTCCTGCCACGCCTGCGCCGGGTCGCTCACCCGCGCATCACTCACCCGCGCCCGGGCCCGCACAAAGCGCGCCTGCCCAATGCCAATGCCCGGCGAGGCGGAAATGCCGCGCAACTCGTTCTCTTTGGCGGGTTTGGCGGGGGGCGCCTCGGTTTTGGCAGATGGCTTCTCGGTGGGCTTTGAGTCGTCGTCACCAAAATTGGCCTCGGCCAGTTGGCGGATGGCCGCCAACGCCGGCGCGGCATCTGGCCCGGATGCGCTAAAAATAATTTCATCGCCATTCCGCGCGCTCTGGAGCAAAATGGCGTTCACGCTTCGCGCATCACCCGCGGGTTTTGCGCGGGTTGAATTTTGCAAACTCACATCGGCCTTAAACGGCGCCAGCGCCTGCGCCAGCCGCGCCGCTGGCCTGGCATGAAACCCCAGCTTGTTTGGCATGGTAATGCGCAGTTCTTCCGCGGGTCTGCCCGCCTGGCTTGCGTAAATCTCATCCGGTTGAGCGGGCAGATCGGTCTGGTCACCGCCCAAATGCGCAATTTTGGCGGCCAATGCGCCGCGCGCTTCTTTGGCGCATTGCTCGGCGCTGCCGCCCGCGCTGGCGCAGGTGGCGGCGGCCACCACGCCTTCAATCAATGGGGCATCGCACAATTTCACGCGGGCGCGCTGGTCATCGTCCAAAAAGCTCAGCGCCATCTCCGCGCTCATCAAGGCGCTGCCCAAATCCATCAGCACCAAAACGCCATCGCCGGTGTCTGCTTCTTGAATTGCCTCCATCACGCGCATGGGGTCGGTGCCAATCGCGGGTTCGCTGGCATCTGGGGGGATGAAGCCCCCCGCCGCGATGATCTTCGCGTCTGGCGCGGCCATCTGGCGAGCCAACTCTGCGGCCCCTTCGGCCAGTTTTGCGCTATGCGAGACGATGACGATGCCTACCATGGTTGCTGGTGGTTAGTGGTTAGTGGCTAGTGGCTGGTGAAAAACTAGCGACCAGCAACTAGCAACTAGCGACTAAAACGTAATTACTTTATATGTCATCCACAAGCCATAGGCAATGGTGAGTGACCCAATGACCCAAAACGCCTGCGTGATGCGTTTCTCGGTCGCATCGCTCAGACCCAGGTCAAACAAAACTGCCCGCACACCCAGCAAGGCGTGAACGGTGACCACCACCAGGAAGCCCACCTCAAGCGGCAAAATGACCGGGTTGGCAAGATAACTTCGCGCTTCCTCAAAATTGCGCAGGCCCTCCTTTGCCACAAAGTGCTGGGCAATCATGTGCAGACCAGCCAACACAATGAGCAAAACGCCGGTGATGGCCTGGAAGATCCATCCCAAACTGCCGCGATGATTTTTTGTGTTTTGCATGATGTTTTTCAAGCGCCCGGAGCGCTGAGAGCGCTCCGGGCGCAAAACACTCACTTTGTAAAAATTAAAAATGCGCCTGCGGCCAGCAGAACCGCCGCAAGAGTCATGAACGCCACAAACATGCTCTTTTGCGAGCCAGCGCCCGCGCCCACGCCGGTGATGACGATGCGCACCCCATTCAGCGCGTGGATGAGCAGCCCGGCCAACAAAATCACGTCAAATGTCAAAAACAGCGGCGACTTTGCCATCGCCACAAAGCCATCCCACCCAGCCGGGCCGTTGGTAAGCTGGCTTAACACCATGAGATGCAAATATAAATAGACAACCAAACCCAGCCCGGTGATGCGGTTTAGCACATACGCAATCATTCCCAGCTTGCGGTTCCGGATGTCAATCCACTGCCACACACGCTTTGGACGTTGTTGGTTGTTGGTTGTTGGTTGATTCATGTTTTGTTGACGGAAGACCGAAGACGGCAGACGGCAAATCAATTTGATATATTTCCGTCTCCTGTCCTCCGTCTCCCGTCCAATCTTTTCAATTCAGCTTAAAAATTCCCTTCAGCCTGCGCCCAATCAGCCTGCGGCGCAAAGACATGATCGCGCCCGCCGGGTCAACATTTTGCGGGCAGGCTTCTGTGCATTCCCACCCGCTATGACACCGCCACACGCCGTTCTCGTCGTCGGCCAGGTTAAGCAGATGTTCCCTCTCGGCGGGGTCACTCGTCTCCTGGTAGGCGCGGTTGATTGCCGCCAGCCCAGCCGGGCCAAAAAATTTATCGGTGGCGGCCATGGTTGGGCACGCAGAAATGCAAATGCCGCACTCCACGCAATTCTCAAAGCGGTTGTAGGCGCGGTCTTCCAGCTTGCCTTCTGTGCTGAAGACTTCCGAGCGCTCGTAGGCCTCTCCACCCAGTGTCTTCTCGGCCGGGCGCGTAATCAGCATATCAGATGCAATTTGCTTTTGGAAGAAGCCGCTCACATCCACAACCATATCGCCCACAATTGGGAAGTTGCGCAACGGCTCAATCGTCATCTCTGCGCGCCCGGCCATCGCATCTTTGACCGAATAAATACACGGCAATTTCTCGTAGCCATTCACGCGCACGGCGCATGTGCCGCACGAGGCGTGATGGCAGGCGTGGCGAAACATGAACGATGAGTCCTGCCGCCACACGGCGTCAATCACATCAATCACGTTGGCGTCATCTGGCACGCTTACCTTGAAATCCTGGAAATGCCCCGCCTGGCCTTCGCGCTGGCGAAACACTTTTACGTTTACATCAAGCATGTTATGAATTCTGAATTCTGAATTCTGAATGTCGAAAAATTTCAGAATTCAACATTCAGCATTCAGAATTCACTCGTAGTAGCGGCGATACGACTCCAGCCGCGTTTCTTTTGTGCGGCATTGCGCCTGCACATCAAGTTTGCGGCACACAATATCGGCCACCTTCTCTGCCATGGCGCGGGCGGTGGTGGTTTTACCGCCAGAAATGGTGACAAAGCCCTCAACGCCATCAAATTTGTGGTCAAAACACTCAAACGTGCGGGCCACATCACGCTCATCGGCATTGGCTTTGCGAATGAGCGGCCGCGCCGCCGCGCCCACCCCGCGCGTAAAACACTTCGCCACGTCGGGTATCAACTCGCGGCCCTTCTCCAGCATCATCTCAATATGCTCTTTGGGGATGTCTATCTGGTCAGGGTCGGTGATCGTCCACGACGTTGTGCCAATCACGCTGGTCGTTCGCTGCGGCACCACAATATCCCCATCCGAGGGTTTGTTCAGCCGGTTGATGACCATGTTGTTCAACCGGCGGTTCACCGTCACCATCACCCCGGCGGTGGGCAAAACGGGCACATCCACGCCCGCCATCCTTGCAATTTCGTGCGCCCATGGGCCAACCGCGCTCACCACCAAATCTGCGCCAATCGTCTCGGTCTTTCCGGTTCGGTAATCCAAAATCTTCACCCCGGTGATGGCATTTCCGGCGCGCGTAAGCTCTTTCACTTCCACAAATGGGCGAATGGTCGCGCCATTCTTCTTCGCCGTCGCCACAAATGCAAGGCTAAAACGGAATGGCTCAAAAACGCCATCCGGCACCTGCACGGCGGCCAGCGTTTTGGGGTTCAGGTTCGGCTCCATCCGCAGGGCTTCTGCCACCGGCACATCGCGCCAGGGGATGTGGCACGCCTCGCAGCCATCAATAAATTTCTGCTTAAAGGCCAGATCGCTGTCATCTACCGCCACGAACAAACCATCGTTCAGCTCCAGCGCGTGCGGCATGATGCGCCGCAAAATCATATTTTCGTCAATGCACTCAATGGCCGATTCCTGATCGCGGACGCAATATCGCCCGCCGGAATGCAAAAGGCAGTGATTCCGCCCAGTGGTCATGTTGGCGATCTCGCCGCGCTCCAGCAAAGTCACGCGCAGCCCGCGCAACGCCAAATCGTGGGCGGTGGCCGACCCGGTGCTCCCGGCTCCAATCACAATGACATGAGGTTTTGCCATATTGGTCGCTGGTTGCTGGTCGCTGGCTGCTAGTAAAACCAGCAACTAGCAACCAGCAACCAGCAACAAATAACTCTTTACTCAACCCAGTCGAAGGTGCGTGTAACGGCCTTCTTCCAGAACGCATACAGCTTCTCGCGATGCTTCTTGTCCATCGCGGGCTTCCATTCCTTGTCCATGCCCCAGTTCACGCGCAGGTCTTCCACCTTCTCCCAGTAGCCAACGGCCAAGCCAGCGGCATAGGCCGCGCCCAGCGAGGTCGTCTCGGCCACGATTGGGCGCACAACCGGCACGCCCAGAATGTCGGCCTGGAACTGCATCAGGTTGGAGTTGATGGTCATGCCGCCGTCCACTTTCAGGCTCTTCAGCTTCACGCCAGAGTCCTTGTTCATGGCATCCAGCACTTCGCGGGTCTGGAAAGCGGTGGCTTCCAGCGCGGCGCGGGCAATGTGGCCCTTGTTCACGTAGCGGGTCAACCCGGCGATCACGCCGCGGGCGCTATCCTTCCAATATGGCGCATACAAGCCAGAGAACGCCGGAACGAAATACACGCCGCCGTTGTCCTCAACCGTCGCAGCCAGCGCCTCAACATCCGATGACTTCTCAATCATCTTCAGGTTGTCGCGCAGCCACTGCACCAACGCGCCGGTGATGGCGATGGAGCCTTCCAGACAATACACAGCCTTCTGGTTGCCAATCTTGTAGCCCAGCGTGGTGAGCAAGCCGTTCTTGGATTGCACCGGCTTGTTGCCTGTGTTCATCAGCATGAAGCAGCCCGTGCCATATGTGTTCTTGGCTTCGCCCTTGGAGAAGCAGGTCTGCCCGAACAGAGCCGCCTGCTGGTCACCGAGGTCGCCTGCGACCGGGATGCCTTCCAGCACGCCGACGGCATTGCCATACACCATGGATGACGCCTTGATGGCTGGCAACATGGCGCGCGGAATCCCCATCGCCTTGAGCATGTCAGGATCCCAATCCAGCGTTTCCAGGTTCATCAACATCGTGCGGCTGGCGTTGCTCACATCGGTAATGTGTACGCCGCCGTTCACGCCGCCGGTCAAATTCCAAATCACCCACGAGTCAATATTGCCAAACACAACATCGCCAGCGGCGGCCTTGGCGGCCACACCCTTCACATTGTCCAAAATCCAGCGGACTTTGGGGCCAGAGAAATAGGTGGCCAATGGCAAGCCAACCTTGGCGCGGAATTTATCCTGCCCGCCCTTCTTGCCCAACTCGGCGCAAATCTTGTCGGTGCGGGTGTCTTGCCAAACGATGGCGTTGTAAACGGGCTTGCCCGTCTTGCGATCCCAGACCACGGTTGTCTCGCGCTGGTTGGTCACGCCCACGGCTGCCAAATCTGCGGCGGTGAGGCCAGCTTTGGCCAGCGCGCCGGCAATTACTTCTTGCACGCGCTCCCAAATTTCCATTGGGTTGTGCTCCACCCAGCCCGGCTTCGGGAAAATCTGCTCGTGCTCTTTTTGATCAATCGAAACGACCTTTCCGCTGTGATCAAAAATCATAAAGCGGGTGGAGGTTGTCCCCTGATCTATTGCGCCAACATACTTGCTCATGGTTGTTTTTATCCTTTCTGGTGATGGGTCATGCCACCACCAGAACCGTTTTGCCACACGAGTTGTGGCTTACATCACTTGCAAAACACATCCGCCGCAGCTTGAAGCATTAAATGAGTTGAGGTTGCGCCCGGATCCTGATGCCCGGCGCTGCGCTCACCCAAATAGCTGGCGCGGCCTTTGTGCGCCACCAAAGGAATCGTTTCATCGCGGCCTTTTGCGGCCGCCTCCGCGCACAGTTTCAGGGCTTCGCACAAAGACTTTTGCTCTGCTCCGGCTTGTTTGATGGCCGCCAGCGCGGGCGTGAGCGCGTCCACCATCGTCTTATCGCCCGGTTGCGCTTTTCCGCGCATGACAATGCCGCCTGCGCCAGCCTCAAGGGCTTGCGTCCAGTCGGCCAGTGTCAGTTCCATCTTGCCTGCGGTGGATGTGCCAAGCTGCATAAACATGGTGCCATACAGCGGGCCGCTGGCCCCACCAACGGTAGAAACCAGCGTCATGCCAACAGTTTTGAAGATGGTGCCGATGTCTTTATCGGCGACGGTGGGCAGCTTGGTAACCACAGCCTGAAACCCACGCTTCATGTTTGCGCCGTGATCGCCATCGCCAATGTCCGAGTCCAGCCGGGTCAAATAATCTGAATTTTGTGTCAGCGTCTCGGCCAACACATTTAGCCACTGAATTACTTGGTCGCGTGTGATATTCATTAACGTCCCTGGTGTGAATTGGGCTCACAGGTTAGAACGTTCAACCGTTCAAAAGATGGTTTGATTTGAACTTACAAACCTTCTAACCTGCGAACTCGGAATCGAATTAAACGCCCCAGCGCAGGCCTGGGGTTTTAACAGGCGCATCCCACAGCTTGAGCAGGTGATCGTCCATCTTCACGAGGGTGATGGAGCAACCCTGCATTTCAAGCGAGGTAATGTAAGAGCCAATAAGATTGCGCGCAATCTTGATGCCCTTGCCTTTTAGAATCTCATTGACTTCGTTATACATCACATACAGTTCAATCAGCGGGGTGCCGCCCATGCCATTCATAAACACCAGCACGTCATCGCCAGATTTGTATGGCAGGTCGCTCAAGATGGGCTCCATCAGCATCGCGGCAATTTCCTTGGCCGAGGCGACATGCAGGCGCTTGCGCCCTGGCTCGCCATGAATGCCAATGCCAATTTCCATCTGGTCCTCTGGAAGATCGAAAGTGGGCTTGCCCGCGTGCGGCACGGTGCAGCTTGTGAGCGCCATGCCCATGCTGCGGCCTTGCGCGTTCACTTTCTCGGCCACGGCCTTTACTTCCTTGAGCGAGGCTTTCTTCTCGGCGGCAGCGCCAACCATCTTTTCCAGCAGCACGGTCACGCCCACGCCGCGGCGCCCTGCGGTGTAAAGGGAATCCTGCACGGCAACGTCGTCATCGGTCACCACGGCTTCCACTTCAATGCCTTCGGCGCGGGCCAAATCGGCGGCCATCTCAAAGTTGAGCACGTCGCCGGTGTAGTTCTTGACAATGTGAAGAACGCCTGCGCCGCCATTGATTGCTTTGGTGGCTTCCAGCATTTGGTCTGGCGTGGGCGAGGTGAATACCGCGCCCGGGCAGGCCGCATCCAACATGCCCATGCCCACAAACCCACCGTGCATGGGTTCGTGGCCGGAGCCGCCGCCAGAAAGCACCCCAACCTTGCCTTTCACCGGCGCATCTGCGCGAACGATGTAATTGGGGTTGGTGTAAACCTTTATCAAATCACTGTGCGCGGCAATCATGCCTTTCAGGGCATCATCCACCACGGCTTCGGGGCTGTTGATGAGTTTCTTCATGTGTTGTTTCTCCAACTAAACCTCCCAAGGACTCCGAGACCCTTGAGTTTTCTTGAGCCTTTTGAGGCCTTTAGGAGGTTCGAGTTTAACTAGCCAGCAACCATCTTCCACAAAACCGCCGCTACCACTGCGCCAACAATTGGGCCCAACACTGGCACCCAGCTATATCCCCAATCACTATCACCCTTTCCGGCGATGGGAAGCAGGAAATGCGCAATGCGCGGGCCGAGGTCGCGGGCGGGGTTAATCGCGTATCCGGTTGGGCCGCCAAGCGAGAGGCCGATGCCCCAAATGAACGCGCCAATAAGCAAAGCGCCCAGACCCGCCGTTGTGCCGCCGCCACCCAACTTTGAGAAGATCGCATTCGCGCCAAAAATCAGCACAAAGGTAACGATGGCTTCTGTCAGGAAGTTCAAGGCTGGGTTGCGAATGGCTGGGCCGGTGGAGAACACGGCCAGCTTCAAGCCAGCATCCTTGGTCTCTGCCCAATGTGGCATATACACCAGCCAAACGACGATCGCGCCCACAAATGCGCCCAAAAATTCGGCCACAATATTTGTGATGGCAACGCCCACGTTCGCACCGCCAATAATTCCCGCAATTTGGCCGGCTGGGTTCAAGCCGCCTGGGCCGCCCAACGCGTTAGAGACAAACACACCCGCCATCACCGCAAAACCCCACCCGGCGGTAATGACAATCCATCCGCTGTTTTGTCCCTTGGATTTGTTGAGGAGCACGTTGGCAACAACGCCGTCGCCGAGGATGATGAGGAACATGGTTCCAAAAAACTCGCCTATAAACGATGACATAGATATTTTTCTCCTTAAACTAAAAATTGAAAAGTGTTTGGATTTGGGTTAATTTGTTGCCAAAGCTGGCAAAACACTTTGGTGGGGTTGTTGATGGTTTTGATCTTCTTGGATCAGTCACCTCCTGAGGAACGTGATTAAGTTTGTTAACTCAAAACTCTCAAAATGACTCGCGAACAAATTCGCACTTCCTCTAAGGCTACACTCATAAAACGCGGTCGTCAATCATACGCAAACGATTGTTCCAGATTGAAACACGCGTCTAGGGGGATGGGGGATAGGGGATGGCAGAACCAACCTCAACCCCCAACCCCTAATCCCTAGCCCCCAAGCCCCGCTTCAAAATCTTCCACCCGTAGCCCAAGCTCTTTCATGCGCCGCCAAAGGGTGGTGCGGCCAATGCCCAAAAGTTGCGCCGCGCGACCCAGGTTGCCCCGCGCGGCGCGGCCCGCCGTCAAAATGGCGACTCGCTCCGCCTCGGCGATGCTGCGCACTGGCTCCGTCACGGCTTTGTTGGGCACTTTGGCCTGCGGGGAGCGCACCGCCTCTGGCAAATGTTCCGGCAAAATTTCATCGCAATCGCAATTAGAAAGCGCCTGCTCAATCACCGATTCCATCTCGCGCACATTGCCCGGCCAGGGATACGCCCGCAGCACCGCCAGCGCGGCTTCGCTCACTCGGCGGGGCGCCCTGTCCCGCCCCAGGTCGGCCACAATGCGCCGCACAAGCTCTGGAATTTCAGCCGGCTGCTCGCGCAGCGCTGGCAAATGAAACACAAACGCCCTCAGCCGAAAGAACAGCTCGGCATTAAACGCGCCGCGCTCAACCAATTCGCTTAGGTCGGCGTGCGATGTGGCGATGATCCGCACATCAACCGGGATAATGCGGTTGCCGTTCAGGCGGATCACCTCGCCCGATTCAATGACCTGGCTCAACGCAGATTGAGCCTCTAACGGCAAATCCTCAATGCCCTCAAACAAGAGTGTGCCGCGCTCGGCCAGCTCAAAACGGCTAACCTGGCGGCCTTCCACGCCCAGCAGCTCCATCAGCGCCAGCCGAGACAAAAGGGCGCGGCAATTGACAATGACAAACGGGGCGCTGGCGCGCGGGCCGGTGTTGTGGATGGCCCGCGCGAGGGGATTTTTGCCCACCCCAACCTCGCCCGTAATTAATGCGCAGCCATCGGCGCTGGCCGCGCTTTGGGCTTGCTTTTGCAGGCGCGGGGTCATCAACAACCGGCGCGGCAGGTCGGCCAGCGTGAGGCCAGCCTGCGAGCCAATGAACTGGTTGACCCAGCGGCGCACCTGCTCCAGCGGGCGGATGGTGACCACAAAGGCGTGGGCGGCCCCGCTGGAGATGACGCGAAAATTGGCGAGGCACATCCGCTCTCCAATTTGCACTTCCAAATCGGTGATGGAGCGCGAGTGGACATCGGCTCTCATCGCCTCCAAAAACAGCGCGGGGAAGCGCGGCAACTCATCCACGCGGTGACCCATCGCCATGACCGGCGGCACGCCCAGCAACTCCCCGGCGGGCGCGTTCATGTGGCTGATGAAGCCGCTGTCATTCCACG
Organism: Thermoflexales bacterium; assembly: GCA_035433205.1. Classification (GTDB taxonomy): domain Bacteria; phylum Chloroflexota; class Anaerolineae; order J036; family Brachytrichaceae; genus DAORUN01. The sequence goes on from DAORUN010000002.1 coordinate 18,481, forward strand.
CGATCATCGCCTCAGACATGGCGTCGAGCGTGGCGTTCATCTCGGCGGTGCGGGCGTGCGTCTCGCGCAAAAACAGCTCGGTGTTAAGCTGGTTTTCGATGGCGCGGGCGAGCGCCGCGGCGGTTCCCAACGAACGCGGGTTGTAATTGCGCAGGCGCTCCACAAACCCAATCACCCCAACCGGCGCGCCCGTTGGGTCATACACCGGCGCGGCAAATGTGCAAACCTCGTGCAGGCGGGTTACAAAATGCTCCGCGCCCACCACCATGGCGGGCAGGCTTTGCTCCAATGCCAGCGCAAACGCGTTTGTGCCAATATGCGATTCGCTAAGATACGCGCCTTGCGTGCCGCCCGCCTCGGAGATGGCGCTGAGCGCTTCAAAATCGCCTTGCATCTCCAGCACACAGGCGGTGCTATCGGCCAGCACCAGCGCGGTGCGCACGCCCTCCAGACACTGGTAGGTGTCTTCCATCAATGGGCGGGCCACGGTGATGAGCGCATCGTGCTGTTTGAGCACCAGCGGCAAAACGGTGTTGCTCACATATTGCCAGGCCAACCCGTGATGCGGGTTCACGCGCGGGGCGCATCGCCGCCAAGACATCGCCACCAGCGGGTCCAGGTCTGGGGCGATGAGGCCCGATGTGGTGAACGTCTTCCACGCAACTTGCAATCCTTTTGGGTCAATCCACCGTGTGCCTGGCTTCATGTTGGGTAGTGTAACGCGGGTTGTTGGTTTAACGTATTTTTCTTTTTATCCTGGCTTTACGCAAAGCCGAGTTAATTTTGTGAAAATGATGAAATAAACCGAAGGTTTAGGCGCAGGGGCGAGGCATGCCTAGCCCTACCGCGCCATTCCCCGCGTTAAAGGGAGTTTTTGCACAAGTCCAGTTGTCTCTCGAAAAACCGCAAAAGATTTGTGTTTTTTATGCTTTGCGATTTCAATCGCAAAGATTTATTTTGTTTCGCCTTCGCCTTCAAGCGATTTTGTGGCGCGGTCCAGGATTCTGGCGGCGGCGTTGCGCCCGCCAATGCCAAACGCAATGGCCGCCGCAACCGCGGCTGCGCCAATGATCGCCGTAAAACCCACCGTCACGATCTCGGAAGAAACGCCGGTCTGCCGGAGCGCCATCGGGATGACGAACAGCATAATGGCGATGCGCGCGGCATTGGCCAGTGTGTGCGCATTGGCGATGGTGCTGCCGGTGATTGCGGTATACGCCATGTTCGCCAGCCACAACCCCACCCCCAGAACCATCAGACCAGAGGCAACCTGCACCAGCACACCGCCCAACCCGCTAATGGCGGCGGTGAGAATGCCCAGCCCCAGCACTTCGCTGGACTGAATGACGGCCATGAGCACAATGCCAGCCTGAACCAGCGTGCCAACCAAAGCCGATGGCGAGCGATTGGCGATGACCAGCGTGCCCAGCCCCAGCGTTTGGGGCAGTTTGTCAAACCCAATACCGCGCACAATGGTCTCTACAACGGTTGAGACCAGCCGACCAATGATGATGGCGAACATGAGGATGATGGATGCGGTGAGGAGCCGCGGGATCATGCCCATGATGGTGTCCAGCATATTGGTGATCGGGCGGGTGATTGAATCCAGCCCCAGTGGTTGAAGCGCGGCAGCAACAATGGGGAGCAGGATCAGCACAAACACAATCATGCCAAAGAGACCGGCCAGACCGCCGGAACCCAGCGACCCAGCGACGCCCAAGTGCGCGGCAAGTTTCTCTGAGCCAGCGGCGGTGAGCAGGCCGCTCACGATATCGCGCACCAGTTTGGCGATCAAATAGCCAACGGCGAGGATGACGATTGAGCCAAACAGATTGGGCAAGAACCCAAGCATTTTTGCCAGCATATCTTGCACGGGGGCCAGCACGCTTTGCAAACCCAGCGTGCCCAGCAACATGGGCAGGGCAAACAACCACACCAGCCAGTAGCCCGCGCCTGCAAGCGTTACGCCAATGCCAGGGCTTTTCAGCCGGGCATCCAGCTTTGCGGTTTCACCAATTTTGAGGATGGCCGTCCTGACCAGGCTGGCGATGATCCACGCAATAATAGCAATGGCAAGCGCAGCCAAAACACGCGGCACAAACGGCCCCACCGTCACAACAATTGAGTTCCAGAAATTTTGAAGAATGTCCATTATTGTCCTCCTGTTTTTTATCAAGACAAACTGCCGTTATAAGCCGCTTCTTTTTTATTGCAGCGCGGGCGCAAAGATAGTTTGTAAGTCTCTTAAGTTTATACGCAAAGTCATTTTTGGCGATGACTTTCAAACTCGCTTGCAAACCAGACAATTCCCAACCCGGCCTTCAACCCCCAATCCCGCGTCTGGTATCCTACGCGCCACATGTTCAATAAAATCCTCATCGCTAATCGTGGAGAGATTGCTGTTCGGATTATTCGCGCCTGCCAGGAGCTTGGCATTCGCACAGTGGCCGTGTATAGCGAGGTAGATCGCAACTCGCTGCATGTGCGCTTTGCCGACGAGGCATATTGCATTGGCCCGGCCCCCTCGCGCGAGAGTTACCTGCGCATGGACAAAATTTTGGAGGTGGCGAAAAAGTCCGAGACCGACGCCATCCATCCCGGCTACGGCTTTTTGGCCGAGCGCGAGGATTTTGCGCAAGCCTGCGCCGATGAGGGCATTGTGTTTATTGGCCCCTCGCCCAGCGCCATCGCCAAAATGGGTGATAAGGCTGTGGCCCGCGCCACCGTGCAGCACGCCGGCGTTCCGGTCATCCCCGGCACAGAAGGCGAGGCCAATCTCTCTGATGAGGAATTGCTCAACGTCGCGCCCAGCATCGGCTTCCCTTTGCTGATTAAAGCCAGCGCGGGCGGCGGCGGCAAAGGCCAGCGCGAGGTGCGCAACATCGAGGACATGCCTGCGCTGCTCAAGGCCGCGCGGCGCGAATCGGAAAGCGCGTTTGGCGATGGCGCGGTGTATTTGGAACGCATGGTGGAAGGGGCGCGGCATATTGAAGTGCAGTTGTTGGGCGATACGCACGGCAACATCATCCACTTGTATGAGCGCGAGTGCAGCTTGCAGCGCCGCCGCCAAAAACTGGTGGAAGAAAGCCCCTCGCCCGCTCTGGATGAAGACCAGCGCCGCAAAATTGGCGAGATGGCCGTGCGCGCGGCGCAGGCGGTGAATTACGTCAACGCGGGCACCATCGAATGTTTGTATGACAAGCAGGGCAACATTTACTTTATGGAGATGAACACCCGCTTGCAGGTGGAACATCCCATCACCGAGCGCGTGACCGGCGTGGATATTGTGAAGGAACAAATTCGCATTGCCCGCGGGCGCAAACTGCGCTATTCGCAAGATGACATCCAGCAGACCGGCTGGGCCATTGAGTGCCGCATCAACGCCGAGGACCCGTTTAACAACTTTATGCCCAGCACCGGCACGGTCACGCGCATCAACTTCCCGGTTGGCATTGGCGTGCGCATCGAAAGCGGCGTATACGAAGGGTTCACCATCACGCCGTATTACGATTCCATGATCGCCAAGCTGATTTGCTGGGGCGAGACCCGCCCGGAAGCCATTTTGAGGATGAGGCGCGCCCTCAACGAAATGCGCATCATGGGCGTAAAAACCAATGTGCCGTTTCACCAGCAGCTCATCGGCAGCTTGCGCTTTCAGGCCGGGCATTTTGACACCCGGTTTGTGGAAGACCGCTTTGAGCTGGAGGATGAAGGCCACAAACACGCCGACATCGCGGCCATCGCCGCCACGCTGGTGGCGCACCAAAAAGGCCAGCAAAACGCCAGCCATATTGGGCGCGGCGAGCAAAAGGCCAGCCGCTGGCGCTGGGGGGCGCGGTGAATTTCGCCCAACTCGCACAGGTCTGCGCGACGTGTAAGGGTTACGCAAGGTCGTTATGAGAAACAGCCCGGAACGCACTGCCTGGATTGCGCTGCTGCTGGCATTTTTCACGTGTTGCGCCCTTGCGGTGGGTGTGCCTGCGGGCATCAGCTCCGTCATCAACACGGCCACCGTCCCGGCACAAATCAACATCAAACTGCAATCTGGTCTGGTGTTGGCGCAAAACCCCGGCGAGAAATCTGGCGTGGTGACCCAGCAGGGAACTAATTTGGATGAAGGCGCCACGCTTGAGGCAGATCAATCCCTGCCCACCCAGGCGCTGCTCACCGTGTCTGCGCCCGATGCCGCCGATGCGCTGGTGGATGTGCAGTTGTATTCCGGCGCAAAAGCCATCGTGACCCGCGCCCGGCTGCCCCGTTTTAATATTTCTGCCAGCGGCTACGAGGTGGTCATCACCCTGCTCAGCGGGCGCATCACAGTGAAAACTCAACAACCCGCCAACCGCACTTTGCGGGTGGTGGTGCGCACCGCGCTGGCTTCTGCAGACCTGAGCGAGGGTAACTACACCTTTGAGGCTTTGGCCGATGAAACCCGCGTGCTGGCGCGGGATGGCGCGGCGTCTGTGTATGCGCTGAGCGATCCCTCGCGGGTGGTGGTGGCGCAGGCGGGCCAGCGCACAGCCGTGGGCGCAGTGGATGGTTTGCGTGGCGTGCTGACCTCTGGGGTGAACCTACTCAGCAACAGCCATTTCACCGAGCCTCTTTCTCCCGCGTGGCAATCCTATGCCGAGCGATCCAACCAAAGTGATGTGCTGGGCGTGGTGCAATCCATCAACCAGGGCAGCACAACCGCGCTGCTCATAGACCGCTCTGGAACAAGCCTAAATTGGGGGCGCACCGGTGTTCGGCAAGATGTGAACGTGGACGTGGCGGGGCGCAGCTCGCTTCAGGTGCGGGTGGAGTTCAGCATCCTCTTTCAAGAGTTAACCGTGTGCGGGTCGCGCGGGAGCGAGTGTCCATTTATGGTCACGATTGGCTACCGCGACCAGAACAACATTGACCGCGAGTGGACGCAAGGATTTTACGCCGATGGCACGCCATCCGAGGCGTTGCCCGATCACATCGCCGACGCGCCAGACATCCCCACCAAACACGTAAAGAAAAGTTTGGGCACGCGCGAGGTGTTTGAGTCCGATAACTTGTTGCGCTCGCTGACCAACGTGCAGACCATTCGCTTTATCAAGCTCAACGCCGAAGGTCACGGCCTGCGCACGATGGTGTATTCCTCGGAGCTGGTGCTGCAAGATTAAAGAGTGAAGGGTGAAGTGTGAAACTTGCGCTCTTCAACTCATTTCACCCTTCACCTTTCACCTTTCACTCTTCAACCGGCCAAATCTGCCAACGCCCGCCCAACGCCAATGGCAAACTTAAAGCCGTGCCCGCTGCACGGCGAACCAATGATGACGTTTGGCGCGTTTGCCGCAACCTCCACGATGAAACTCTCATCGGGCGTGGTGGTGTACAGGCAGGCGGTGGGGTCAAACGCCGCGCCATCCAGTTCTGGGATGTGCGTGCGAATATACTCGCGCAGCCGGGCGGTCACGGCCTCGCTGGGCGTGGCGGTGTAGCGCGAGATGTCATCCACAAAGTTGCCATCGTGATGAAAGGCAATTTTTGCGCCCGGCCTGCCCATGATGGGGAACCCGTAAGCGTGATCGCCCTTCGCGCGATGATGAATCCAAATGGGAAACGCGCCCGGCATAAACCCATCAGCATGGCGCGGCGTGAAATACACCACCTGCTCTTGCGAAACGCGCACCGGCAGCTTTATGCCCACGCGACCGAGCAAAGTATTCACCCACGCTCCGGCAGTCACAATCACCTTGGCGGCGGTGTAGCGCCCGGCATCGGTCACCACCTCCACGCTGTTTTGGTGGGGGATGAGGTCGCGGACGGCTTCGTTCTCTTGCACCACCGCGCCGCGCCGCGCCGCGAGAGAAGACATCGCCAAAACGCAGCGCGTGGCGTTCAACACGCCGGCATCGGGCGAATACACGCCCATGGCATCTGCGCCAAGCGTGAATTGCGGGAACCGCCGCGCCAGCGCAGCGCGATCCAAAATTTCATACGCGCCGCCCGCCGCCGCCAGCGATTGCGCCACCTCGTTTACCTCCGCAAACGCGGCTGGCTCGTTTGCAAAATCCAGCCCGCCCGTGTCGCGCAGCAAAGTCTCGCCCGCTTCGGCCTCCAGCTCACGCCACATCGGTTTGCAGCGCATGGCAAACTGGGCGTAAGACAGTTGCGGGTAAGCGTAGCGAAAGATGCGCGACTCGCCGTGCGAGCTTCCGCGGGTGTGGCCAATGCCGAATTGCTCCAGCAAAAGGACGCGGCGTTTGTCTTTGGCAAGGTGATACGCGGCGGCGCTGCCCATGGCGCCCGCGCCAATGATGATGACATCGAACATGGTGCGTATTGTATGGGAGGGGATGGGGGATCGGGATTCGGGGTTGGCAGTGAGACTGCCGTTACCCAATACCCAATACGCCAGCCCCCCATCCCCCATCCCCAAAACCCTAATACAATGCACACCCAAAGAGTGGTGCCATGACAAAAATTGTTCTCATTGGCGCGGGCAGCGCCAGCTTTGGCCCGGCCATGCTGGGTGATATTGCGCTTCACGCGGCGCAACTTTCGCCGTGCCAGGTGTGGCTGGTAGACACCAATGTGTCCTCGTTGCAAATGATGGCGCAATACGCGGCGCGGTTGTTTGCCGGGCAGGATGGCCTCTCGGTTCACGCCACCTCAGACCGCCGCGAGGCCCTGCCGGGCGCGGATTTCGTCATCGTGTCCGTGGCGGTCAACCGCATTGCCGCCTGGAAGCGCGACTGGCAGATTCCGCTAAAGCACGGGGTGCGGCATGTGCTGGGCGAGAACGGCGGCCCCGGCGGGTTGTCTCATGCCATGCGCAACATCCCGCTTCTTCTGGCCATTGCCAAAGACGTGGAAGCGCTCGCGCCAAACGCATTGCTGCTCAATTTCACCAATCCGTTGCCGCGCCTGTGCCTGGCGTTGCACCTGCACACAAAGGTCAAGTTCGTGGGGTTGTGCCATCAAATTGGCAAGGGTTACCGGCTGGTGAATGAGGTTCTTGGGCTGGTGCCCGCGCCCGCACAAGATGCCCGCGCCTACCAGCGCGCGCTGGAGGAACGCTATCATCTCGTGGCGGCGGGGTTGAATCACTTTACGTTTATTTTGGCGATGCGCGACCGGCTGACCGGCGAAGACCTTTACCCGCGGTTCCGCGAACGGGTGGCGCACATGCCGCCCTCTTTCGAGCTGATGTCGCGCAGGTTGATGGATGCGTTTGGGTTGTTTTGCGCCACCGGAGACGGCCACGCGGGGGAATACGTTGGCTTCGCCGCAGACACCATCCCCCTGACTGGCTACGATTTTGACGCCTACGAGGCAAAAAGCCGGGCGCAATGGGCCGAGATTGAGCGCGTGGCGAATGGAAGCCAGCAAGTGGCGTTGAGCGATCTGAGCGCCAGCGGCGAGCGGGCCATCCCCATCATTTGCGCCATCCGGCAAAACAAAACACAAGACGAGTTAAGCGTAAACCTGCCCAACGCGGGCTACATCCCCAATTTGCCAAATGATGCAATTGTGGAAGTGCCGGGCGTGGTGCAAAACGGCACGGTGCGCGGGGTGCGCGTGGGCGAACTTCCGCGCGGGCTGGCCTCCATGCTGCGCCGCGAGGCCGATATTCAGTATTTGGTGGTGCAGGCGGCGGTGAATGGTGACCGTAACGCCGCATTGCAGGCGTTGCTGCTAGACCCGCAAATCAGGTCGTATGCTCAGGCCACCCACTTGCTGGAGGAGCTTTTGCCTTAACTTAAAAAACTGAAGGGGTTTCTTTTTATCTCTCGCAAAGATGCCAAGAATTCTTTTCGTCTTTGCGAGAGATTTTCAGACGTGTTGATAGCGCGTGTTATTTAATCAGACCGGCCCGTCTGGCCCAGTCTACGCGCTGCTGAAGATATTCCAGCGAGATATGCTCGTTTTTGGCGATGGCCGCCCAGTCTGGCAAACCCAGCTTGCTGGTGCGAATGGCCTCCATGATGATATTTTCCAGCTTCGTGGCGTTTATCTCCACGTTGGAGGTTTCCACCGGCGCAGGTTTTGGGGTTGATTTTGCTGCCATAAAATTTTTAGAGCCTGCGGTTTCTAAAAGCCGCAGACTCTTTTATCCTCTGATATTATTATTTTACACATTGAACAACACGGCGACATCTTCACCACGGACTTTTCGCTCTTTTCTCACCCTCAGAAACATCATTTTGGGGGCGACGATAGTGCTTTTGCTCGCAACACCACTGCTAAACGAGGCTGAAATTACGGCGCTGGTGTCTGGCGTGGCGGTGCGCCAGAACAATATGAGCACCCCGGCGTGGATCAAGGCCATCAAAGATGTGGGGTTGCTGGTGATGTGCGCCGCAGCCGGATGGGCCACCTTGCGCCAAATGGACCCCGCCCAAAAACGAACGTTGTGGGCGTATGGGTTGGTTACGCTGGCCGCCGCCGCCTCGGCCATATACACGCTGATCGCAAACCCCATCGGCCTGGATGACCGCGTTTTTCTGGTGATGGCCGGTGCGCGCTGGTTTTTGCCGGTTGTGCTGGCCTGGCTGCTCATTGGCAAAATAGACGCGGCGTTTATGCGCGTGGTCGCCCGCGTGGCGGCTGTGCTGTTTTTGGTGTCGTTTGCTTTTCAATTATTTTTGGCTTTTCACGCCACAAACGGCTATGGCTTCAACCAATTTGGGTTGCCAGAGCGCGTTTCTGGCGTATTTTTGGTGGCCAACACCGCCGGGTTTTACGCTTGCATCGCCGCATTTTTGGCTTATTACTATCTGGAAGGCTCGCCGTTGCGCTGGCCCGTTCTCATCCTCGCGCCGGTCAGCATTTTTTTCACCCAGTCTGGCGGGGCCATCATGGGGCTGGCGTTGTTGCTCTGGCTTGTGCCGATGGGTCGCCGCTGGTTGCGCGCCCGGCTGATTCTGCTGCCCATTTTGGGCGTGGGGATGCTGCTCAGCTTGCAATTTCTCACCGCCCGCAGCGATTTGTTGCGCGTGTCTGGGCAGGGGCGGCTGCGCATTTTCACGCAGGCCGTCACCGCGTCTGGGTTTATCTCCAATCAGTTTGGCAAAGGCACAAACAGCGGCGTCATGCTGCGCTCGGTGGGCGTAGACACCCAATCGCAAATTACCGATTCGTTTTATGCCAGCGTGGTCACCAACACCGGCGCGTTTGGCCTGTTTGCGGTGATGGCTTTTCTGGCGGTCGCGTTTTTCATCTGCCTGCGTTTTGCGTGGAAAACCGGCCGGATTGAGCCGCTGGCGTTTTGGGGGCTGTATGCCTCGTTTGGCGCAACCACCTCTTTTACCGAGGCCTTCCCCATGAACCTGCTCATGGCGGTGTGGATTGGCGCGTTCACGCCCGCGTTGCTGGCGTTGCAGCCAGAGCCAGAAAAGCCGCCCATCAGCCGCAACACGCTAAAACTGGAGTGGGGCGCGCTGGCTGTGTTCGCGGCTTTGGCAATCATTCTGGGCACATCGCCCGCGCTATACGCCATCCGCCTGCTGGGGGTAAAAACCGAGCTTTTGAACATGACCCCCCAGACCGACCCAGCCGTTTTTCAGGCCCGTGCCACGCAGGTGGAATCAAATTTGAAAGACATTGCCACCTTGCAGCCAGACCGCCCCAACGCCAGCATCATGACCATTGAGCTGGCGGGGAAATACGGCCAGCGCGGCGATTGGGTTGGGGCGATTCAGGTTATGGCGCGGGTGCGAACAGACGCGCCGCGCGATTACCAAACCATGCAAGCCGCCCGCGATATTTACAACCAACTCAGCGATCTGGTCGTAAAACAGCCAGAGCTTTTGGCGGCGTTTCGCCAGCACAGTTTTGGCTTTCAGGATTACGTTGAGCTTGGGCATTACGCCATGGCCAATGGTCAATACCGGGCGGCGGCCACATGGTACGAACTTGCCCAGGAAATTGGTCCAGACCGCCCCGATGTTGGGCGCGATATGTGGCAGCGGCTGGGCGTGGCCTATATGCTCTCGCTTGAATATAACAAAGCGATGACCGCCTTTACGCAAGCAAAAGACCAGCCGCCGGGCGGCCCGGTGAATTGGAAGTCTGGAAGATACTATCCCAGCAATCCTTTTTATCAGGGCTATGTTGACCTTCTTACCGGGGCGGGATGCCTGGAGAACCGCGCGGATCGCACCGCGGATGTGCTGGGGCGCGACCCCAAATACATTTTGCGCATGGCCGAGCTGGCCTGGTTTCAGGGGCGCTGGCAAGATGCAACGATGTGTTATGCCTTGCAAGAACTTTCTGAAACAAACAAGCCAAAAACACCCGCCACGCCAGAATTATTGATGCGCAAAGCATCTGCCGCGGCGCTGGCGGGCAAGCCCGATGCCGCCGCGCGGGCCGCGCTGGTTCACACGGTCGCAATTCAGCCAGCGGCCCCCACCCAACTGAGCAACGCCGACTTTACAAACATGCTGCCAGCCGAACAGTGGCCCATATTTCAAACCACGTTCCTCTCCGATGCGCTGGCAAAACGCGCCGCGCCCTTTGCGCATTCGCCGCTGCTGGTTGCGCTGGTAGATGTGGCCCAGCCGGGCGCATATCGCATCACGGCGCAGCTTGCGCCCGGCCAAAGCGCCCTCAACATGGCCGTGCTGGTAGATGAGGCCGCGCCCGCCGAAACACCCATCACCCGAACGCTGACCGCGGGCTACCACCAAATTGTTGTGTTGTTCGACCAGCCCGCCAGCCAGCCCGCGCCCGCGCTGGGGGCGTTAATCGTTGAGCCTGCGCCATGATTTAACACCGATAAACTGAATGCTGGATGAATGAGATAAAAGGTTCTAAAATTCCGCGTATCTCGTTTACCCATGTTCACGCCATGAAAACGCGCTTCATCGCCGTTCTGTGCGCCATCACACTGGGGGCGGCCCCCGCCACCCAAACTTTTGCCATGCCCCAAAACACACCCAACCCAAACCCCATCACCCAAATGCAGCAAATGACGCTGGAGCAAAAAATCGGGCAGGTCATGCTGGTGGGATTTGATGGAACCAGCCTGACCCGCGAGCTGCGCAAGATGATGAACGACATCCGCCCCGGCGGCATCATCATTTTTGAGCGCAATGTGCAATCGCCGCGCCAACTGGCCGAGCTGATTGCCGGGCTGCAAGACATGGCCCGCGCCAACGGCAGCCCGCCGCTGTTTGTGGCGATTGACCAGGAAGGCGGCACGGTGGCCCGCCTGCGCGAATCGCGCGGGTTTACCGAATATCCCAGCGCGATGGCGATTGCCGCCACCGGCGACCCAGCCAACGCCAGCGCGGCGGCGCATTTGGCCGCCAGCGAGTTGCGGGCGCTGGGGTTCAACATCAATTTTGCGCCGGTGCTGGATGTGAACAACAACCCGCGCAACCCCGTCATCGCCCAGCGCTCGTTTGGCTCGGACCCGGCGCAAGTGGCGCAGTTTGGCGTGGCCTACATTCAGGCGTTGCAGGCCGATGGGATTTTGGCGGTGGGCAAGCACTTCCCCGGCCACGGCGATGTGATGACCGACTCGCACGCCAGCCTGCCCAACGTGCCATACGCCCGCGAGCGGCTGGACGCGGTGGAGCTTGCCCCGTTCCGGGCGGCCATCCGCGCAAGCGTGGCTGGGATCATGACCGCGCACATCACCTTCCCAGAACTGGACGCAGACAAAAATTTGCCCGCCACGCTCTCATCCGCCATTTTGCAAAACATACTGCGCGGGCAGATGGGTTTTGACGGCTTGATTTTCTCGGACTCGCTGGATATGGGCGCGCTGGCAGACAGCGGCCACCCTTTGCCCGGCGCGGCGGGCGAGTCTTTGGCCGCCGGCGCGGATGTGCTGGACTTCAACACCGACGCGGCCTTGCTCCGCCGCGTAAAAAAAGACATGCTGGCCCGCGCCGAGGCCGACCCAGCTTTCATCACCCGGCTGGATGAGGCCGTCACGCGCATCCTTCGCGCCAAAAACCTCCTCTCTTTTGGGGAAGAGTTGGGCGCAGACGATTTGGATTTGGTTGGCTCGGCGCAAAACAGGGCCACCGCGCAAGACCTCGCCAACAAGGCCATCACGCTGGTGAAGGATGACGCGGCGCTCGTTCCGCTTGCGCCCAGCGCCAAGGTGCTGGTGGTAGAAACGCCTCAGGCCAATGGGCTGGGCAAATTGCTGGGCGCAACCGCGCATCACGTGGGCGAGAAGCCGGGGCTTTTGGAGATTCGCCGCGCCATCGCCGCCGCCAAAAACAAAACGCTCATCGTGGTCGCCACCTCGGATGTGGCAAAAAATCCGGCGCAGGCCAACCTGGTGGATGAGTTGATGAATGCCGGGTTGCCGGTCATCGTGGTGGCGGTGCGCTCGCCGTATGATTTGGTGCACCTGCGGCGCGAACCGGCGGCGTATCTCGCCTCGTATGGGTCATCACCGCTTATGCTACGCGCTCTGGCCGATGTGTTATCTGGCAGGCGGGTGGCGCAGGGCCATTTGCCGGTGGAATTGGGGAGATAATTTCCACATGGATGAGGGGGATGAAAAAGATATGAGTCTTCGGAAATATCTCGTTTACCCCTTTCATCCGCGTTAAACACACCATGCGTATCCTTTTTGATGGCCGCGTGATTCAGGATCACTTTCCGGGGATCGGGCGGTATGCGTTTAATCTGGCGCTGGCCTTGCGCGACCTTTTGCGCCCAAACGACGCGCTGGATGTGCTGGTGGCAAGATCGGCCAAAAATACGCGCTACGATTTAAACACGCTAACCGGTGAAACTGCTCAAAGCGGTCTGGCTGGTGTTCACGTTATCCCCACCGATGCCGCCGTTTTCTCGCCGCAAACGGCGCTGGGCCAGTTGCCTGCGAGCAAAATTGATCTGGCACATTTTCCATATTACATCCGCCCGTATGTGTGGCGCGGGGCCAGCGTGACCACCGTTTACGACATGATCCCGTTTTTGATGCCGGAGGCGCTGGGGTCGGCGCGGGCGCGGCTGACCGTGCGCCTGCTCACGGCGCAGGCGGTGCGCGCCTCACGCGCGATCCTCACCATCTCCAACGCCTCGCGCGATGACATTGCGCGGTTCTTTCCCTCGGCCAAAAACAAAATCACGGTCACGCCGCTGGCGCACGATGCCATGTTTTGCCCGCAGCCACCCGCGGAGATTGAGCGCATCCGCGCCAAATTTGGTTTGCCAGAACGCTTCACGCTTTACATCGCCAGCAACAAACCGCACAAAAACCTGGTGAGGCTGGTGGAGGCGTGGAAAGAACTTGTTGGGTATTGGGTATTGGGTAAGGGCGACCAGCAACCAACAACCAACAACCAACAACTCATCATCGCCGGCCATTACGACCCGCGCTTTCCAGAGGCCAAAACGCGGGTGAAGGAGCTGGGGCTGAAGCAGAATGTGCGCTTTATTGAGAATGTGCCCAATGCAGATATGCCCGCGCTGTATTCGGCGTGCGCGCTGTTCGTGTATCCATCTCTTTACGAAGGCTTTGGGCTGACCCCGCTGGAGGCGATGGCGTGCGGCGCGCCTGTGATTTGCTCAAACACATCCTCCATGCCAGAGGTGATGGGCGAGGCGGGCATTTTGGTGAACCCGGCCTCGCCCAATGAAATTGCGCAGGCGTGCCTTCGCGTTTTGGGCGATGAGGCTCTGCGCGGTCAGCTCCGCGCGCAAAGCCTGGCCCGCGCCGCGCAATTTAGCTGGCGCAAAACGGCAGAAGAGACAATAGGGGTGTATAGGCTGGTTGCTAGTGGCTAGTCGCTGGTCGTTGGTGACCAGCAATAAACAACATGAAAATCGTTCACATTTACAAAGACTACTACCCAATTTTGGGCGGGATCGAGAATCACATCCGGCGGCTGGCCGAGGCGCAAAGCGCGGCGGGGCACACCGTGACCGTGCTGGTGACGGATCCAGTGGTGGGCAACCGGTCGTCCATCAGCCAAATGAACGGGGTGCGGCTGGTGCGCGAGGCGCGGCAGGTGAACGTGCAAAGCGCGCCCATCAGCATGCAGTTTGCGGGCGCGGTGCGGCGCGAGACAAACGGCGCGGATATTGCGCATTTGCACGCGCCCTACCCCATTGGCGAGGCGTGCAATTTATTTTTTGGCCGCGCAAAGAAAACGGTCATCACCTGGCACAGCGATATTGTGCGGCAAAAAACGTTGCTGCGCGCCTATGCGCCCATTTTGCGGCAGGTGATCGCCCGCGCAGATTGCATCGTGCCCACCAGCATGGTGTATGCGCAAACTTCGCCGTGGCTAAAAAACAACGTGGGCAAATGCCACGTCATTCCGCTGGGGGTGGATGATGTCACGTTTCACCCAGCCAGCGCCGATGACGCCGCGACGCGGGACTTGCGCGCCTCGCTGCTGGCGCGGGTTCCATCTGCCAAAATGCTGACCATTAGCGCGGGGCGGTTGCGGTATTACAAAGGCTTTGACGACTTGATCCGCGCGATGCCCACGTTGCCAGCAGAGGTGGCGGCGGTGATTGTGGGCATTGGGCCGATGGAAGCCGAGTGGAAGGCGCTGGCGCAGCAAATGGGCGTGGCCGACCGCGTTATTTTTGCGGGCGAGGTGAGCGACGCCGAACTGCCCGTGTATTACCGCGCCTGCGATTTGTTTGTGTTGCCCGCCAACGCCCGCGCCGAGGCGTTTGGCACGGTGATTCTGGAGGGCATGGCGAGTGGGCTGCCGGTGGTGTGCACCGATGTCGGCTCGGCGACATCGTGGGTGAACCAGCACGAGCAGACCGGCTATGTCATCGCCCCGCATGACCCCGCCGCGCTGGCCGGGCGCATCCGCGCGTTTGCGCAGTCGCCCGCGTTGCGCGCGGGCATGGGCACCGCCGCCCGCGCCCGCGTGGAGGCCGAATTTACCGAAGCCAAAATGATCGAGCGCGTTGAGGCGTTGTATCGCGCTCTGATAGCAGGCGCAGCGCAGCCTCGTCTATAATCTCTCGCGGAAAAAGATATGAAAACAAAATCCCCGGAAACCATCTACCGCTGGGCAAAACGCCCGGTCAAGGGCCTCATCCAACTGACCCGATACAAGGAATATGTGTTTTTTGTGGCGGTAACCACCATGCTGGGCGCAAAGCTGGGCGGCGGCCAGCTTGACCTGCGGCTGCTCATTGTGTTTTTGGCGAATGTGCTGGTGGTTGGTTTTGCCTTCATGTATAACGATGTGGAAGATGCCCCGGATGACGCGCTGGACGCTAGAAAAGCTCTGCGCAACCCCATCAGTGCGGGGATGATCTCGCCGACCACGGGCAAGCTGGCCTGCCTTGCGGTGGCTGTTTTGCTGCTGGCGCTGTATGCCACCCTGGGGTTGATGACCTTTGCGCTGGGCGCGTTGTGCCTGCTGCTGGCCTTTTTGTATTCGTGGCGGGTGGCCCGGCTAAAGGCCATCCCCGTGGCCGACCTGATCTCGCACAGCCTTTCGCTGGCCGGGTTGCAATTTTTGTGCGCTTATTTTGCCTATGATCACGGCAAGCCGTATGGCTGGCTGCTGTTTCTCTCGCTGGTGTTCTTCTCTGTGTATGGCGAGTTGAACAACGAAGTGCGCGACATTGAAGTGGATCAAAAGGCGGGCATCAAGCACACCGCCAACCTGATTGGCCTGCGCCCAACCAAAGCCTTGATGATCACCTGCGTTGTAGCCGGGTTTGCCGTGTTCTTCGCCTTCATCGCTCTAGAGTTCATCCCCTGGTGGATTTTGCTTGGCCCGGTCATCATTGGCCCCATGCTGATGGCCCCCCAAATCTGGAAACTGATCCGCCAGCGGCGCAGCTTTTTGGATGACCGCGAATCTCTGCACAACCCAATGGTCATCGCCGGGCTGCTCACAATGGTGATTTGGTTTGTGGCAGACAAACTGCCCATTGGATGATGCAAGCAAGAGGCGGCTGTTCGAATAACTCGCAGCCGCCTCTTGTTTTTTTATTTGCCATGTCTACACGTATTTTCCTCATCCGGCATGGCGCAACCCAGCTTAGCGCCGAGAACCGCTTTTCTGGCGCGGGCGATGCCCAGCTTTCTGAGGCGGGCCGCGATCAGGCACAGCGGCTGGCCGAGCGGCTCAAGTCGCTCAAAATCAGCGCGGTGTATGCCTCCAATTACGACCGCGCGGTAAACACCGCCGAGATTTTGGCGCAACCGTTTGGGCTAAAGGTGTATCAGCGGGATGGCCTGCGCGAGATTTCGCATGGCCGCTGGGAAGGCAAAACCCGCGACGAGGTGGAAAAACTATACGGGAACGAATATGTGATGTGGGAAGACGATCCGTATTCGTTTGCGCCAGATGGCGGCGAGACCGGCCTGGCTGTCACCGCCCGCGCCCTGCCCATTTTGCTGGAAATTGTGCGCGCACACATAGACGAGAACGCGATTGTGGTTTCGCACAAGGCCACCATTCGGCTGCTGGTCAGCTCGCTGCTGGGTTTTGACCCGCGCATGTATCGCGATCACCTCGACCTCAGCCCGGCTTCGCTCACCATTTTGGACTTTAACGCGGCGCTGCGCCCGCGCCTGACCTTGTATAACGACACGGCGCATTATTCCAATTTTGGCATGGCCATCCCCGCCACGCCGCAAGGGCATCTTTCTAAAGATTGGGACGAGAAGAAGTGAGAATGCTGAAAAACGCAGGCTCAATCAGACCGTCTTAACATCACCAGCGCATCGCCAGCGGTAATAACCGGCGCATTGATAAATTTTTCCACGGCGGGTGTGTGAATATGTTTGCGGTCAAAACTCACCAGCGCATCCACTTTGGCCTTGCGGGCTGCCGCGATGATGGGCGCGTCGTCGGGGTCGGCTACCACCGAGACTGCAGCAGCTACTTCATTTTTGTCTGCCTCGCAAAATTGAAAGATACGCGATTGACAAAGCGCGGCAAAAGACTTTTTCAGAGTTGGATATTCTTCTTCTATCACCTCATTAGCCTCATCAAGCGCGTGCTGATTCACAAAAAGAAAACCTTTCTGGCTTTACCCTGTTCTGCCAATTCCTTTGATGCGCCAGAGCGCGAATACACCATCGCGAAAATAATATTGGCGTCAAGAAAAAGCCTGAGCATGGTATTTCAATCTTTTTCTTTCAATTTTTTATACAAATCAGGATACGTTTCACGAAAAATTTTTGCGCGAATCTTTCGGCTTTGCTTATCCCAAGTTTCATACGGAATTCCGGTTTCCAGAAAAAACTCGTCCAACTCGGCGGCCTTCTGAGCCATCTCGGTGGTGGGGCGCAGGGTCACTTCGCCATTGTCTTTGATGACAAAAGCCACTTCCTCGCCCTGCTTAATGCCCAATTTTTCGCGCACAATCTGCGGCACAGTGAGATAACCCCGCCCCTGAAGTTTTGAAGTGATGACCTGCATGGTGATTCCTCCGTTTTTATAAAACCGTCTTTAACTGCAATGACTGCATTGTAACATTTTGGCAAATTGCGCTTATACTCCCGGCTCATGAGCGCCACACAACCCATCCGCCGCAGGCTGAGCGCCCCGCGCCAGGCCATGCTCTCGCTGTTCTGGTTTGGCATTGAGGCCCACTGGACCGCGATCCTCATCACCACCCTGCCCAGCCAGGCTTTTTTGATTGGCGGCGATGCAGTAAAAGGCCGCACGCTGGCAACCGTGCTGGCGGTGGGCGCGTTTGTCAGCATGTTGGCCGCGCCGGTGTTTGGCGCACTCAGCGACCGCATTGTGACCCGCTTTGGGCGGCGCCTGCCCTGGATGGTGATCGGCACACTCATGAACATCATCGGCCTGGCCGGGCTGGCGGCGTTTCCGCGCGCCAATGACCCATCCAGCCTGATGCCATATGTGCTGGCGTTTATGTGGGTGGAATTTTGGAACAACGTGGCTACCGCGCCGTATGCGGCTCTCATCCCAGATTGCGTGCCGCCAGAACAGCGCGGCAGCGCCAGCGGGTGGATGGGTTTGATGCAAATGCTGGGTAACGTGACCGGCGGCGTCACCGGGCTGCTTTTCTCGCGGGCCGATGGCAGCGTGGACATCACCGGCATTTACATTTTTCTGGGCGTTATTCTTTTTGCGTGCATGGCGGTCACCGTTTTGTTTGTGAAGGAGCCTGCGGTGACGCGAACGCCGCCGCCGTTTGAGCTGCGCTCGTTTTTGCGCGGGTTAATCTCGCCGCTGCAAGACCACGACTTTCGCTGGGTGTTTTGGACACGCTTTTTGATGACAATGGGCGTGTTCACGATTCAGGAATTTTTGCAGTATTTCTTCCGCGATGTGGTGAAAGACTTTACGCTGTTTGGGACAAAAGTGGCCGAGAACGCCGAGAGCGCGGTGACATTCTTCACCCTCGCGCTGCTCATTGGCGCGGTGGCCAGCACGCTGGCGGCGGGCATCCTCTCCGACAAAGTGGGCCGCAAGAAAGTGGTCTACATTTCATCCGCATTGCAAGCGGTGGTGCCCATCGTGTTTTTGTTCTTTGTGTCCATGAACGTGACCGTTGGCATGGGCATCATCTTTGGGCTGGGGTATGGCGCATACACCGCGGTAGATTGGGCTTTGGCCAGCGATGTGCTGCCCAGCGAGGACGACTACGCCAAAGACATGGGCGTGTGGCACGTGGCGCACACGCTCCCGCAGGTCATCGCCACGCCCATCGCGGGCAATGTGCTGGATGGCTTTCAGGCGATGGGACGCGCGGGCGGCATGGCAAACCTGGGCTACAACGCCATCTTCATCCTCGCGGTCATTTATTTTGCGCTGGGCACCGTGCTGGTGAGGAAGATTCGCAAAGTGAAGTAGTCTGGCAAACTGATTTATCGTTTCAAAACCCGCACAACACCCATTTTGCGGGTTTTTGTTTATACTCGGCCCACTATCACACAAGGCTAGCCAAATTTGTCTGGCCGTTTACATATTGCTTACACAGGAGGAGTTATGCAAGGGAGGACTGGGAAAGGTGTCGCATTTGGTATTTGTGGTTTGGTTTTGGGGATGGCGTTTGGGCTGGCGCGGTCTGCGCCCGCAAGCGCAGCGACCATTGTTGTGAATGACCCTGTGGATGTGATGGGCGTAAATGGGGCATGTTCTCTGCGCGAGGCCATCACCTCCATCAACATTGGCGCGCCCATCAACATAGATTGCCCCAACATGGTCGTGCAGCCATTTGGCACAAACGACACGATCAACTTGACCGTAAACACGCAAATTGCGATCAATGGCGCATCGGAAGATGCTAATTTAACTGGCGATTTTGACATTCTTCAACCGGTGGTGATCAACGCGGCAGGGCCAATTGCCGGGCCCGTGCCAGCCATGTGCGCCATTGCGCCCGCCATGCCCGCGCCGTGCGTGTCTGCGGCGGCCAGAGACCGCGTGTTTGATGTATACGCGCCCAACGTGGTGTTCAACAACTTCTCAATCGTGGGCGGAGATGCGCCATCGCCAGAGGGCGGCGGGGCGATTCGCATCAACGGACCTTCGCCGATCCTTGCGGGAGATCTAAAACTAAGCGGCATGATGGTGGGCCGCAGTTTTGCCAACATCATGCCCGGCATGGATGGCGGGATTATTTGGAATAACAGCAAACTGACCGCAGACAGCTCGTTTATCTTTCAAGGTCGCGCCTCTCAGTTTGGCGGCGGCATTTACAACACAAATCTTGGATCAATAACGTTAAACCGCACCGTTGTATCTTCAAACATGGCCGATATAAACGGCGGCGGGGTTTACAACACGGGAACTGCGTCAGCCCTCGGCAAAAGCAAAATTTATAGCAATACAGCCACCAGCAACGGCGGGGGCGTGTATAACGCAAGCCTTGCCCTGGCAGAGTTTGTAGACACAGAAATCTATCTAAACGCCGCCAACGCAGGTTTGGGGTTGTATAACGTGGGCACATTTGCCGGATGGACGATGTTGATATACAGCAACACCGCCGCGGTCACCTCCAACGGCGGCGGCATTTACAACTCTGGCGATTTGCTGATTGCGGCCGACAGCCGCATCTTTGCCAACTCGGTGAGCAGCGGCGGCGGCATCTATAACCTCAAAAAAGCCGAGGTGGCCGGCACGTGGATTTATTCCAACACGGCCTCGTTAGGAACAGCGGCGGGCATTTACAATGCGGGAGAATTTTTGCTCTCGCAATCGGTGGTCGCTTCCAATACGATGTCTTTGGCCTTTATGGCTGGCTCTGGCATTTGGAATGAGACCGGAGGCATTTTCACTTCCACAAACACCCTGGTGCAAGGCAACACTGGCGGTGATTCTGGTTTGGGCGTGGGCAACGATGACCACGCGCAGTTTTTGATGATTGGCGGGGCAGTGCGCAACCACACCGCCAGTTCAGATGGGGCAAATGTGTATAACAGCGGCAGTTTTGCAATGACCGCCGGGGCGGTTTTGGAAAATGGCAAAGCCAGCGCCGCGGGCGGCAATTTGTATAACGACTCGGTTGGCAACGCTTACATCATCAACTCGAACATTCTATCTGGCACGGCCACAAGCGGCGGCGGGGTGTGGAACGCGGGCAGCGTGGTGATGACCGGCGCGCGGGTGATTTCAAACGTCGTCTCGCAATATGGCGGCGGCATATACACCAGCGGCTTTGTCACCCTGACCAGCGGAACACAGATAGACAAAAACACAAGCACCTACGGCGGCGGGTTGTATATAAACACAAACGCCAGCGCGTTCATCCTCGGTTCGCGCGTGTTCAGCAACACCGCCATTCTTGGAGGTGGGATGGAAAGCGCGCTGACCAGCACGCTCATCATCTCCAACAGCCTGGTGTATTCCAACGCCGCCTCCACCATTGGCGGCGGGTTGTATACGCTGGGGTTCACCTCCATTGAGCAGAGCGCCGTGCTGAGCAATGTTGTGTCTGTCGGCAGCAGCGGCGGATGGGGCAATGCGGGCGCGGCGTGGGT
Organism: Thermoflexales bacterium; assembly: GCA_035433205.1. Classification (GTDB taxonomy): domain Bacteria; phylum Chloroflexota; class Anaerolineae; order J036; family Brachytrichaceae; genus DAORUN01. The sequence goes on from DAORUN010000002.1 coordinate 39,371, forward strand.
GACCAACACCACGTTCAGCGGCAACTACGCGGGCAGCAGCGGCGGCGCCATTCTGAACACCATCAGCGGCGGGGCAACCGGCGCGATGACGCTGACCAATGTCACCGTCGCCAACAACACAACGCCCTCTAACTACGCGTTGAGCAAAGCCGGGGCGGCCAGCCTTACGCTAAAAAACACGCTGGTGGCAGACAACACGCCCGCGAACTGCGGCATTTCCGGGGCCATTATTTCTTTGGGCTACAACCTGGATAGCGGCTCTACCTGCGGGCTGTCTGGCTCTGGCGACCAAAGCAACGCCAGCGCAAATCTATCTCCGCTGGCAATGAACGCGCCCGGCAACACGCCCACTCACGCGCTAAAGGCGGGCAGCGCGGCCATCAACAGCGCCACAAACGCGGGATGCCCATCCATTGACCAGCGCGGGGCGCCGCGCCCGCTAGGAGGCACATGCGATATTGGCGCCTACGAGAGCCAGCTCTTCCCTCGCGCATTTTTGCCCAGCTCCATGCGAGATTACTCGGCAAGCTGGTAATTGGCGGCTGGTAGCTGGCAGATGGTGGTTAGTTGCTGGTGGTTGTTGGTTGCTGGTTGATGATAAGATGACGGAAGACCGATGACGGAGGACGGAGAACGGCATTTAGATATGCCAAACAGCGGTCTTCCGTCTGCCGCCCTCTGTCTAAAATTAACAAACAACTAGCAACTGGCAACTAAATGATAGAACGAGACGACTTACGAAATATCGCCATCATCGCGCACGTAGATCATGGCAAAACCACGCTGGTGGATGGGATGCTTAAGCAGGCCCACGTTTTCCGCGATAACCAGCAAGTGGCCGAGCGTGTGATGGACAGCAACGATCTTGAGCGCGAGCGCGGGATCACAATTCTGGCAAAAAATACCGCGGTCATGTATCGCGGGGCAAAGATCAACATTGTGGACACGCCCGGCCACGCCGATTTTGGCGGCGAGGTGGAGCGCGTGTTAAACATGGTGGATGGTGTTTTGCTGCTGGTGGACGCAGTGGATGGCCCCATGCCGCAAACGCGGTTTGTGCTGCGCAAGGCGCTGGAGCTGGGCCACAAAGCCATCGTGGTGATTAACAAAATTGACCGGCCCAACGCCCGCGCGGAGTGGGTGGCCAACGCCACCTTTGACCTGTTTATTGAACTGGGCGCGACCGATGAACAGGCCGATTTTCCAATCGTGTATACCAACGCCATCACCGGGTGCGCCCGGCTGGCCCCGCACCATGCCAAGCTGGATGGCGACCTGGCGGGCGAAGGCTGCACGCTGGAGCCGCTGTTCGACGCCATTCTCAGCTACATCCCCAAGCCAAAAGTGGATTTGGACGCGCCTGGCCAGATGCTGGTGACCACGCTGGCGTATGACGATTACAAAGGCCGCATCGCCATTGGGCGGTTGTTCGCGGGCAGGCTGAGCAAATCGCAAGAGGTGGTGCGGATGCCAGTGGATTACGAGGAAGGCAACCCGCTCAAAAAATATCGGCTCACCGGCGTGTATACCCACGCGGGTTTGGCGCGGGTGGAGCAGCAAACGGTGGAGGCCGGGGACATCGTGGCCGTCACGGGTTTGGATGACATCTTCATTGGCGAAACCATCGCGGATGCCATCAACCCCAAAGCCCTGCCGCCCATACGGGTGGAAGAACCAACCGTGCGCATGGCATTTGGCGTAAACACCTCGCCGTTTACGGGCAAAGAAGGCACATATTCCACCTCACGGAAACTGCGCGAACGGCTATACAAAGAGCTGGAAAGCAACGTGTCTTTGCGGGTGGAAGATGGCACCTCCAGTGACTTTTTCATCGTGAGCGGGCGCGGCGAATTGCATTTGGTTATTCTGATTGAAACCATGCGCCGTGAAGGCTACGAATTCCAAGTGGGCAAACCGGAAGTTATTTTTCACACCGCAAAAGATGGCACGGTGATGGAGCCATTTGAAGATTTGTATGTGGAAGTGCCGGAAGATTACGTGGGCACGGTGGTGGAAATGCTGGGCACACGCGCCGGGCAAATGCAAAACATGACGCATGGCGACAACCAAATCGTCTCGATTCATTACAAAATTCCCACGCGCGGGTTGTTTGGCTTTCGCAGCGCATCGCTCACCGCCACGCGCGGCACAATTGTGATGAACACGCTTTTCGCCGGATACGAACCGACGGCCAGCGTGACCATCCGCTCGCGCGACCGCGGCTCTTTGATTGCCTGGGAGGACGGCGAGGCCGTGACGTATGGCCTGCGCAACGCCTGGGAGCGCGGCACGCTGTTTATTGAACCTGCCACGCAGGTGTATGAGGGCATGATTGTGGGCGAACACGCCCGCCCGGATGACCTTGAGGTGAACGTATGCAAGACCAAGGTGCTGAGCGCCATGCGCACCCGCGCCTCTGACCACGACACCAGCCGCCTGCCGCCCATCCGCCAGATGTCTTTGGATGACGCGATTGAGTTTATCGCCGAGGATGAATTGGTGGAGATCACGCCAGAGAACATTCGTCTGCGCAAGAAATTGCTCACCAAAGATGAACGAGCCAAGGTGCTCTCGGCCAGAAAAGACGCGGAGCGCGAAGCCAGATAAGCAAGGTTTGTCATTTAGCTGATAAAGCTGCGAATAACAAGCCCCTAAGCGCTTGTTATTCGCAGGTTTTTGAGCCATCCATCATCCGTTATCCGCTTCCTCGCACCTAATCTAATTTTTCTCCAAAACCTTGTCAGGCTATATTGACATCATGTAGCCGTTTGGCTACAATCAAATCGTGATTGAAATTCGGAAAACAGTTCTGTTTGCCAAATGGTTGGATGGCTTGCGCGATCTGCAAGCAAGAGCGCGTATTCAGGCAAGAATCCAACGGCTGGCAGGGGGAAATCTGGGGGATGTGGAGCCTGTTGGCGAAGGCGTATCCGAATTACGAATCAATTATGGGCCTGGTTACCGCGTCTATTTCAAACAGGCCAATCACGAGTTGATTATCTTGTTGGCTGGCGGCGATAAAAAATCCCAGTCAAAGGATATAAAAACCGCATTGCGTCTTGCGCGCAATCTTTAAGGAGAAAAGTGCATGGCTAAAACACAAACAACGCGCTATGATGTTGCAGAACATCTGAGGACACCTGAGGAAATGGCAGCCTACCTTGAGGCAAGTATTGAAGAAGCAAATGGCGATGCCGCTTTTATTGCCAAAGCCCTGGGCGATATTGCCCGCGCCAAAGGCATGGCGCAGGTTGCGCAAGATGCAGGTTTATCGCGAGAAAGCCTGTACAAGGCCCTTTCTGGTGAGCGCGTTCCCGGATTTGACACCATCCTCAAAGTTGTGAGCGCGCTGGGGCTTAAACTACACGCTGAGGCCAACATTTAATCAAGCAATTCAAGAAACAAACTTGCTCATTCAACACGCATTCAGAACATGATTCAGAACTCACTGGCAAAACTTTTTAATCATCAGGCGCTCACGGCGGCAGAGGCCGAGCAGAGCATGAACCAAATCATGACCGGCGACGCCACGCAGGCGCAAATTGGCGCGTATCTGGCGGCGCTGCGCATGAAAGGCGAGGCCGCCGAGGAAATCGCGGGGAGTATGCGGGCACTGCGAGCGCACGTCTCGCGGGTTCCCCTCAGCCCCGGTATTGCAAACAAAGCCATTGATGTGGTTGGCACGGGCGGCGACCGCTCCAACACGTTCAACATCAGCACCACCAGCGCGTTTGTGGTGGCTGGCGCGGGCGTGCCGGTGGCAAAACATGGCAACCGCGCGGCCTCATCGCAAAGCGGCAGCGCCGATGTGCTGAACGCGCTGGGCGTGAAGGTGGACATGCCACCAGAAACGGTGGGGAAATGCGTGGAGGAGATCGGGATTGGGTTTATGTTTGCGCCCACCCACCACCCCGCGATGAAACACGCCGCCGGGCCGCGCCGCGAGCTGGGCCAGCGCACCATTTTTAACATCATTGGCCCGCCCACCAACCCGGCTTTTGTGCGCCATCATTTGCTGGGTGTGTGGGATAAAGCCTATGTGCGCATTTTGGCCGATGTGCTGGTGCAACTGGATGAGCTTCATGCGCTGGTGGTGAATGGCTCTGCGCCGGGCGTGGCCGGGATTGACGAGCTGACCACCGCCGGGCCAAACGCCATCGCCGAGGTGCGCGGCGGCGAAATTCGCGAATACACGCTGGATGCGCAGGAATTTGGGTTTGCCCGCGCCGTGCTAGATGACCTGGGCGGTGGAACGCCCGACTTTAACGCGTCCATCACCCGCAGCATTTTGGAGAACAAAGCCACCCCCGCGCGGATGGACGTGGTGCTGCTCAACGCGGGCGCGGCGCTATATGCCGCAGATGCCGCCGCCAGCATTGCGGATGGTATCGCCAAAGCGCAGGAATCCATCACCAGCGGCAGCGCGTTGGATAAGCTGGAAAAACTAATCGCGTTTGGGAAGGCGTAAGGCAAATGACCTTGCCGCCTTGATAAAAATTTTACTTTTTCTCTTAGCTTGAATTTACGCAAAAATATATCAAATAACCGAAAGGATATCCGTCATTCCTGCGTGCGCGGGAATGACGATCTTGATTTGCGCCTTTGCGTGGGATTTTTATAAATCACTCAGCAACTTGCGCTGGGTTACGGGGCGCAGCCCAGCGCATCTACAACTTGCCGCGCCGCGCCTTTGGTCAGCGCCGGTTCGTGCACAATCCACGCATCACCCGCCGCGTCAATGTGATGCGCCACAAACACATAGCGCGGCACGCTGGCCGAGTCGTCAATATTCAGCCGCACACACCAAATTTCTTTTGGCGGGTATGGGATGGCTCTGCCGCCGGGGGTTGGCCTGCCGCGGGTGGTTCGCATCACAGCCGTCACGGCAAACACATTGCTGTCCGAGGCATACGAGGCCGCGCTCATCTCCTTAACAAACGCATCGGGCTTGCGGGCGCGCGAAATTTGTTCCACCTGCAAGACCACGCGGGCGCGGTTGAACTGAAACTGCGAGTAGGCATCGAGCGCGGTTTGCATGGGCGCGACACCGCCGGGGCCAACGGCAAAAGCCGAGCCTACCGCCAGCGCCATCACCACGGCTGCAAAAGCAACGGAGATGGAAATTATTTTGCGCATGATAGTTGTCAGTTAACGCAATTTACGCAAATATACCCAATAGTCATCTTACTCCTACAGGCGGTTCTCTTGTGTCTTTTGGATTGATGATCCTAGATGATTTTCCCAATTCTGGTATATATTCATTAGGCAAACCTAATCCTGCGACAGGCAGAATTTATTCAAACTATCTATACTCTGCAATGATTTATGCCGTTATTTGCTGCACTTCGATAGCGAAAAATATGCGTGTCTATATTAATCGAAATTCTGGATCCGCAGGCATAAGACTTGGACGACCAATTGTATTGGCTGGAGGCATCTCTTGGTTCGAATGTCAATAAAAGACACGTTAAGGTTGTTGGGAATACTTGGGGTAGCACTATTGTTAATCCATATTTTGTCTTACCCAAGTGCTTCTCAGTCTAAATCACAACTTGATAATTGTGAGGCCATTAGCTGTGTACACATACCCTTCATAACATCGTACTATCCTCCCCCGCTTGAAATAGGAGAAGTTACACAACAACCTCATTTTCAACCAAATTACAGTTACTTTTTAGGGCAATTCAACGCCAACAGTTTGTCAACTGTATATAGCGTTACATTTGATATTAGTACCTATAATAAACTTAGTGGCGCATTAATTTCAAGCGAAATATATACTCCTCTTCTTCCAGCTACACTACCAGAGCAAGGTAATTGGTTTACTGGTTTCATAGAATATAATGATATAGGCACGCCTTATGTATTTGATGTAAAAATAAAATCTTTTAGCATGGCATCGGATGTTGTCTTTACCGATATTACTCCATTAGTCACATTTTCTCCCCCCCTTACAGTTAACTCAATTTCACATACAGGATATATATTTAACGCGGGGCAAACAACAATTGCAGAGCCAATAATTGTTCTGCAAGGTTATCTGTATAGTATTTATTACAAATCCTTGGCACTACATGGTTCTATTAAACCGGGAGAAACGATAAGCTTTGTAATATACGATGATTGGACTTACGGCGGAGGATATCATGCCCCTCAGTTTCTAGGTGCTCAGGCAATAATTTCTCCATAATTAATTGTCATAAAAAGAGGGCCGGTCAATGAGGGGATTGAGCAAAAGAAAAGAGGAGATGGGGCATTTAGGGTAACGGCGGCGACGGAGTTGGCGAGGGTCTTTCTATCCTATTGCATACTGTGCACGTGTATTTCCGTGTCCCGCTTGCGCTTCGCCCATATCTCATCATCTCTCTTTTACACATCTTGCACTTCATCCCTTCATTTCTCATTGACCGCTCTTTACCTCAAATGAGCCGGCACATGTTAGAATCTTTAAGAGCACATTTTGCTCACAAAATCATCCATATAAACTGACCACGACGTCAAATAAAACATCATGTCCGATTATCTTGTAAGAGGAACCCTTGCCGAAGTTGACCCAGCCGTTGCCGAACTCATTGAGCATGAGCACGCGCGTCAATTTTCCAAGCTGATCTTCATTGCCAGCGAATCCACCGCGCCAAGCGCCATCCGCGAGGCAGAGGGCAGCATTTTCCGCAACCTGTATGCCGAGGGCTACCCGCACGAATCTATGCGCACCCAGACCGAGGCGCAGATTTTGGATTACGACTACCAGTTGCCCTTTTACCGCCGCAATGGCGACCGCCGTTATTACAAAGGCGTGGAATATTGCAACGTGGTGGAAGCTCTGGCTCAGCGGCGCGGCGCCGAGGCTTTTTGCCCGCCCGGCATGACCCCCGACCAGCTTTATGTGAATGTTCAGCCGCTGTCTGGCGCGGCGGGCAACACCGCCGTTTATGAGGCGCTGGCCCAGCCCGGCGAGACCGTGTTATCGCTTGATCTTTTGCACGGCGGTCACCTCTCGCACGGCAGCCCGGTCAACATCACCGGCCATCGCCAAAAAGTTGTGCATTATCACGTCAATCAAGAGACGGAGCTGCTGGATTACGAGGAAATTTATGAGCTGGCCCAGCGCGAAAAGCCGCGCATGATCATCGCCGGATACACCTCGTATCCCTGGGCGCCGGACTTTAAGAAATTCCGCGAGATCGCCGACTCGGTGGGCGCATATTTGCTGGCAGACATTGCCCACACGGCGGGTCTGGCCGTTGCGGGGGCCTACCCCAACCCGGTCGGCATCGCGCATGTCACCTCGTTCACCACCCACAAAACGCTGGCTGGCCCGCGCGGGGCGTGCATCATCACCACCGACCCGGAAATTGCCAAAAAGATTGACCGCGCGGTGTTCCCCGGTTTGCAGGGCGGCCCGCATGTGATGAAGATCGCGGCGATGGCGACCATGTTCAAAATTGCGATGACGCCGCAATTCAAAGAGATGCAGTTCCAAACGGTGAAGAACGCGCAGGCCATGGCCAAGGGCTTTACCGATAACGGCGTGCGGGTGGTGCATGGCGGCACGAACACGCACATGCTTTTGATTGACTGCAAATCCATCGCCCAGCACAACGGGGTTCCGCTGATGGGTAATGTGTCGTCGCGGATTCTGGACATGGCCGATATTGTGTGCAACCGCAACACCATCCCCGGCGACCCGGATGCGAGCAAGCCAAGCGCCCTGCGTTTTGGCGTGCCGTGGGTCACCCAGCGCGGGCTGAAGGAAGCCGATTTGACCGAGGTGGCGAGCGTGATCGCCATGGTGCTCAAGAGCGCCAAGCCGTATATGATCCAGATGAAAAAATCGCAGGCGTACACCGCCCGCGTGGATTACGACGCGCTGATGGAAGGCGTGCGCCGCATCTCCAAGCTCACAGCCAAGGCCGGTGTGGATGCCAGAGTGACGCCGGATGTCTACCCGCATGTGTGGCACATGGTAGATAGCAAGGTGGGCGCGGCCGCAGGCAAGGCGCAAATCACAATCAGCGGCAAGGCCGCCGCAGATTACCTGGCAGTGGTGCTGGGCGCGGATGTATCTGCGCTGGAGGCCGGGGCCAGCATGGAATGCAAAGTTCTTGGCAAGAACCGCGTTCCCATTTGCGAGGCCAGCGTGACCAAAAATGGCGAGGGCTACAAACTGGCTGTACCCCGCGCAAACGCCATCCACGTTTTGCAGTGGCTGCGCGCCCTTAGCGATGGCTACGTGATTTTTGACGAAAATGACCTGACCCTGAATATGCCTGGGCCAGTGGCCGTAAAAGCCTAAAGTGAGGAGCGTGAAGGGTAAACAGGAAAATTTTTACCCTTCACGCTTCTCCTTTTTAGGGGTATGATTTTAGAAATTATGCAACGCGCGGAGAAACGTATCCCTCACATCGTAATCAGCCGGCTGCCAGTATATTTGCGGGCCTTGCGGCTGATGGAAACGCAGGGCAAGCCATACACCTCATCGCAGGAATTAGCTGCCTGGCTGGGCTGCACCCCTGCCCAAATACGCAAAGACCTGTCTCATTTTGGCGAGTTTGGCAAACAAGGCACGGGCTACTCGGTAAACGGGCTGCAAAAACACCTGCGTAACATTCTTCACCTAAACAGCGAGTGGCCGGTAATTGTGGTGGGCACAGGCCACATCGGCAGCGCCATTGCCAATTACACCGGTTTTGCGGAACGCGGCTTCCGGGTGGTGGCTGTGTTTGATAACGACCCAATCAAAATTGGCTCGCAAGTGGGTCAATTTGTTGTGCGCGATGTGGCCGAGGTTGCCGCGTTTGTGAACGAACAACCCATCCGCCACGCCATGTTATCTGTGCCCGCAGACGCGGCTCAAAGCGTGGCCGATCTGCTGATTAAAAACGGCATCAACGCCATCCTCAATTACGCGCCAGTTCACCTGACCTGCCCGCCCAGCGTGCAGGTGGAATACATTGACCCCGTGCTGCATCTTCAAGTGATGACGTATAGCGTGGGGTGAGCAAGACCTGCGGCCAAGCGAAGCAGTGTTAGTTTTTGTGGCTAGATGCTTGGTAGACAACTTTGAAGCATTCGCACACAACAAGCATATCCTCGCCGAACTCGCGCCCTGCCCGCGCGCATTCGCGGCCAAAGTAGCGGCGATGCCCGTCTTGCCAAAATGAAAGCGAGCCATCGCCTTCGCCCTCAATTGCGGCAAATTCCGCCGTAACGTTGCGAAACGCCACAACATCAACCGATTCGGTCTCAATGACACACAACGGCAACCCCGCCCAGTTGGTAACAATGCTCAGGTCGCCGGGGCGTGGTGGCAATTTTTCATCATTTTGGTATGACCACAATGCGCCCGTGGTGGCTCGCTTCACCCCGCTTAAAACCAAATCTGCCAGTTCAGTAGCAAGTTCTTCGCTATCGCCAAAGCAAAAAGCTTCGTAGAACCGCGCTTCATTCACATTTGGATTTGCCGCAACAAACTTGGCCCAAAACTCCGCCAAATGCGGCGGAATGGAAACTTGCATGGTCAAGATTGCTGATAGACGTGCGCGGTGCGCAGGGCAATCTCCTCGCCAAACATCGGCCCCATCACCTGCATGCCAATGGGCAGCCCGGCGCTGTCTTTGCCGCACGGCACGCACACCGCGCAATTGCCCGCCAGGTTTAGCGAGAGCGTGAACACATCGGCCAAATACATTTGAATCGGGTCATCGGCTTTCTCGCCAATTTTGAAGGCGGTGGTGGGCGATACTGGCGCCACAATCACATCCACCTGCTCAAACGCCCGCTCAAAATCCTGTTTTATCAACGTGCGCACTTTTTGGGCGCGGATGTAATACGCATCGTAATACCCCGCGCTCAGGGCGTATGTGCCCAGCATGATGCGCCGTTTAACCTCGCTGCCAAAGCCCGCGCCGCGCGTTTGGCGGTAGGTGTCAATCAAATCCGCGCCGGTCACGCGCAGGCCATATTTCACGCCGTCAAACCGCGCCAGGTTGGCGCTGGCCTCGCACGGGGCGATGATGTAATACACCGGCAAACTGAGCGCGGTGTTTGGCAAGCTGATATCTTTGACCACCGCGCCCAGCCGCTCCAATTGCGCAATGCCCTCGCGCACGGCGGCGGCCACCTCGGCCTGCATCCCATCAATAAAATATTCTTTGGGCACGCCCACCCGCAAGCCTTTCAAAGGCAAGCGCGGGTCGGCGGATGGGGCATTGAGCGCGGCCACGTAATTTGGCACGGGCAGGGTTACGCTGGTTGAGTCTTTCTCGTCCGCGCCCGCCATCACGCCATCCAAAATCGCCAGATCGCGCACATCTTTTGCCAGCGCGCCCACCGAATCCAACGATGAGCCATACGCGATGAGGCCATTGCGCGAGACGCGCCCGTAGCTGTTTTTAATGCCGCTCACGCCGCACAACGAGGCAGGCTGGCGCACGCTGCCGCCCGTGTCTGTGCCCAGCGCGGCGCAGCACAAATCGGCGGCCACCGCCGCGGCGCTCCCGCCCGATGACCCGCCCGGCACGCGCGTTTCATCGTGCGGGTTGCGGGTTACGCCATACGCGCTGTTCTCTGTGCTAGACCCCATCGCAAACTCATCGGTGTTGGTTTTGCCAAGAAACACCGCGCCAGCCGCGCGCAGCCGCGCCACCGGGGTTGCATCCCAAGTGGGCACAAAGTTCTCCAAAATTTTGCTGCCAGCGGTGGTGCGCAAACCTTTGGTCATCAACACATCTTTCAGGGCGATGGGAACACCCAGCACGGGCGTATCCTCGCCTTTGGCCATGCGCTCATCCGCCGCGGCGGCCATCGCCAAAGCCTGGTTCTCATCCACCGTGATAAACGCATTCAGGCGCGGGTTGTGCTGGCGGATGCGGTCAAGAAAGGCGCGGGCCAGCTCCACCGAGCTAAACTTTTTTTGGCGCAAGCCTTCTCGCGCGGCGTGAATGGTTAACGAACTCATAAAAAATCTGAAGACGGACGGAAGACGGAGGACGATGGCAAACAGCCTTCCATCTTTCTAAATGCGCTATTTCTCCTCAAACGTTCCTTGCACAAAAAAACTTTCGCCATCGGCGCGGGGGGCGTTGGCAAGCACGTCCTCGCGGGGAATCTGGCTGGATGGGGCATCGTCGGGCCGCATCACCCCACGAACAGAAAGCACGCTGGCGGTGGGCGGTATACCTTCTACGTTTACCTTGGAGAGAGCATCGGCATATTCCAGCACGGCAGAAAGCTGCTGGGCGTATTTGGCTTTTTCTTCATCCGTGAGCGCCAGGCGCCCCAACAGGGCAATGCGCTCCACTTCGGCGGGGGTTAGCATGGTAGTGATAGTTGGTAGTGATAGTTATAGTGAGAGTGGACAGCCGCATTCACTATAACTATCCACTATCACCAGCCACTAATTTCCTTCGGGCAGCTCCGCCACCGGGCGGGCGGGCGTCACCTTGGGGGCTTCGAGCATGGGCGGCTCAATATCACCCTGCATGTTGGTCTGGCCGCGCAAATAAGCGCCTTCCATCAAGGTGAGCGAATTCACGCTCAGGTCGCCCCACAACTTGCCGGTCTCCATAATCTCCAGGCGGTTGGCGGTGACATTGCCCTTGAGCGAGCCGGACACAACGATGTTAAACGCCTGCACTTCTGCCACAACTTTGGCGGTTTCAGCAATCACCAGGTTGCCGGTGGTGTGAATCTGGCCGTCAAACTCGCCTTCAATGCGCACACCGCCATCGCTTTGCAGCAAACCGCTCATGTGGCAATTCGGCCCAATCACGGTTTCCATCTTCGCCGCAGATGCCGAGCCAACGGGCTGCGGGGCGGCGTAGTTGTTCTGCGGCGCGGCAGGTTTCTGCTGATTTGCAGCGGGTTTTTCTCGTCCAAACATTATTCTTCCACTCCTTGTAATCTGTGATGTATGTTTTTATTTTCCAGAATCCGGCCACATTGAAGGAACCGGCCTGGGTTGACCATCTGGATACACCGGAATCACCAGCGTTTCTCCCGGACGGGCCAGACGCATCTGGACACGCGCATAATACTCAACAAAGGCATCCGTCCTGGCGTACTCCAGTCGCTCCTTTAAGGTTACGACCATTTGTTCTTTATCCTTGACCTGCTGGGTATAGGATGCCGCCTGGGCGCGGGCCGTCTGCTCAAAGCGAATGCGGTCTACCAGCCGCCACATCATGGGCAGCGACATGATAAAAAAAAGCGCGGCGATAAACAACAAGACTTTGGACAACCACGAGGGGTTTTGCCGGTTGGCGGTTGAAGCGCTCATTTTTCAATTACGAATTGTGAATTCGCATCTATCAAAAAGAACGGCGGATCATTCCAGGGGATCCGCCGTGAAGTGCCGAAGCAGGGACTTGAACCCTGATGGGGGAACCCCCACTACGCCCTGAACGTAGCGCGTCTGCCAATTTCGCCACTTCGGCTTACAGCAAGAATTATACACGAACCCGCTGAGCTTGCTTAAAAAAGCGCGTGACCTGCTTTACGCTTAAAGCGAGCGGGGAAGCATGGCAGGCAAGATGACGCGCAAAAGCAAATACGCATCCAGCGCGGCAAAAGCGAGGAGGCCAACAAGCCACAGCCAGCGGCGCAGGCTCTTTGGCGCAAGGGTGTGCCATCCCAGCGAGGCCGCCAGCGCAAACGCCGTGAGCGCCGGAAAAAGATAGCGCCCCTGATGTTGGATAAATTGCAGGTTATACCAGGCGAAGGCGGCAAATGTGAGCGCGGTCAGAAAACCCATCATGCGCAATTGCCAGGTTTGCGCAGGCGAGAGTTTTGCCCGCACCCGCCACACGATGAACAGCGCGGCGCTGAGCGCGGTGAAGACCAAAAAGCCAATGTAAAACTTTTTGTCCAGCACAATACTCATCCAGCCAAATTGCCCCCAAAATGATTGGAACGTGGTTTGCGCCAAACGCGAGAGCAAGCCCGCCGCGCCAAACTGCGCCAGCCACTCTTGGGTGGTGGGTTGGCCCACCACGATGGCATTGTGCGCCTGCAGGCCCATCACATCTGTGCCGCCATACACGGCCAGGTTGCGCAGCCACCATATTGCGCCGATGGCCCCCGCGATGACCGCGAACCGGGCAAGGGACTTCGCCACTTTCGGCAGGTCGGCGCCCGTGTGGGCATAAGCGGCAAAAATGGCGAACGCCCCCACCGGGAAAGCCAGATACGCGGTGGTTTTGGTGAGAAACCCCAGCCCGGTTGTGAGGGCGAGCGCGGTCACCCGCCGCGCATCCGCGCCCGCGCGTATCAGGCGGGCGCTTTGCCAAAGCGCGCACGTGAGCAGGGCCTCGGACAAAGAATCGTTGTTCAACGAGGAGAGCATGTGCAAATGCTGGGGCAAAAGCGCATACAGCGCGGCGGCCAGCGCGGCCACCCAAAGCTGATCGGGGAAAATCTCGACGATGGCGAGGTAGGCAAAGATCACCCCAAACCCGCCGATGAACAACGAAAACAAACGCAGCGCGGTCAGCCATCCACCCGTGAGCGCAAACACCGGCGCGGCCAGCGCGTAAAACAGCGGGGGCTGGTGGTCTTCGTATTGCAGCGCATCCAGCGGGATGGCGGGCCGGGCGTTTGGCGGGGCGATCTGCGTTTCAATCTCTTTTTGGTTGTAATCCCCCGGCGCGATCACGGGCAGCTGGCCCGCCACAAGCTGGCGGATGTAGTTGTAATGCGCGGGTTCATCTGGGGCTTGCCACGCCGGAATTTGTGTGGCGAACAGCCCGCCCAGCGCAAAATAGGCGGCCAAAATAACGATGAGATGCAATCGGCGCATGGGGATAAGTTTAGACCATGCGCA
>DAORUN010000002.1:53292-72383 GCA_035433205.1 Thermoflexales bacterium
GAGAGCAGCGGCTCTGATTGCGCCATGATGCCATCCAACGCCACCGGCGCAACGTCTGGGTTCACTTTGGCGGTGACGGTGTTTTGGCCGAAGTTAAAAATGAGCAGCGCGGTTTCGCCATCTGCCATGCGCCAAAGCGCAAAACAGTTTTGGCCGCCATCGCCCGTCACGTCATTTGGGTTAATCAAGACAAAATCGCGGGTTTGAAGCGCGGGGTGAGCCGCCCGAGCTTTTGCCAACGCGCGATAAAAGTTGAGCAACGAGGCCGGGTCTTTGTCTTCTTCCTCCACCGAAATGCCATCGTTGGGCGCGTTGTTGCGGTTGGGCGGTTTGAACCAGGTGGTCATGCCCTCGCACACTTCGGTTTTGCACCAGTCCATTGGCTCGCGCCGAAATTCATCGTAAAACGGGCCGCCGCCTTTGCTGCCCTTCATGCCAATTTCTTCGCCGTAATAAATTTCTGGGATGCCGGGCAACAAAAAATTGACCGCCGCCGCCAGCCGTTCTATCGCCGGGTTGCCGTTGGCCTCGCTGGCGATGCGGTTTGTGTCGTGGTTGCTCACAAAGCGCACCAATTGCGCATCGCGCGGGTAAAACCGCTGCATCATCAGCAATGGGCCTTGCAGGAACAAGGCGTAATCTTTGCCGTTCAACGCGCCATCGCCATTTTTGTTAATGTCGCCCACCAAACATAGCTGGAAGGGAAAATCGAACAGCGCGTCAAAGCCATAGCCAAAATATTTGTTCAGCGTCTGCGCGTTCTGATCCCACACCTCACCCAAAATCACGGCATCGGGATGTTTGGCTTTCACTTCGGCGCGCAACTGTTCCCAGAACCGCGCCCCCACGCCCAAGGCGTAATCGCACCGAATGCCATCTGCCCCCAGGCCCAGCCAAAATTGCGCCGCGCTGATGAGATATTCCGCCACCTCCGGGTTATCGGTGTTCCAATCTGGCAAATTTTCTGCGCCAAAAAACGACTCGTATTGCGTATTTGATTGGTCTGTGAAGTGATACCAGCGCGTATATTTTGATTCGGGGTTTTTGTAGGCATCCTTAAAAAAGGGATGGCCGTTGGACGAGTGATTGGCGACGTAATCCACGATCAGGCGCATCCCGCGCTTTTTTATCTCCCCCACTAAAAACTTAAAGTCATCCAGCGTGCCAAGCTGCGGATTGACGTTGAAGTAATCCACCACGTCGTACCCGTGATATGTTGTGCTGGGGTAAAACGGGTTGAGCCAAATCGTGTTCACGCCCAGCGATTGCACGTAATCCAATTTTTGGGCGATACCTCTCAGATCGCCAATGCCATCGCCATTGGAATCGTAAAAACTGCGCGGGAAGATTTGATAGATCACTGCGCCATCAAACCATTTTGGCGTGCCAATTGTTGGTCGCGCATCCGGGGCTGGGTCTGGCACAACGCGCATGGGGTAAGAATAGCACAATGAGCGCAATCCGTTCACCTCTTGACAAATCGCCATTTTTCACTAATATCTTCTGCGTTAGTTAACTGAATAGCAACTCGCTCTTCATGAGCGAACCGCACTCATCCAGAGAGGTGGAGGGACCGGCCCGATGAAACCTCGGCAACCTGACGGATCCGCGAGAAATCGCAGATCGCTAAGGTGCCAACTCCGACAGTTTCCGTTAAAGCGGACAAAGCTGGGAGATGAGAGACGCGTAAGCAGACATGTTTCGCCCTCTCACACAGGCTCGTGCGGGAGGGCGATTTGCTTTCTGGCAAGACGATTGACGATGGACGATAGACGATGGTGTCCATCGTCCATGGTCTATCGTCCATCGTCAAAAGTATCAGGAGCAAAACAAAATCATGTCTGAACACAAATTTCATTTCGATACGCTGGCGTTGCACGCCGGAACCGCGCCAGACCCGGTGACCGGGTCGCGCGCAGTTCCCATCCACCAAACCACTTCTTACCAGTTTAAGAACACCGAACATGCGGCCAATTTGTTTGGGTTGAAGGAGTTTGGCAACATTTACACCCGGCTGATGAACCCCACCAACGATGTGGTGGAGCAGCGGCTGGCCGCGCTGGAAGGCGGCGTGGGCGGGTTGGTGGTGTCATCGGGGCAGGCCGCCGAAACATTTGCCATTCTCAATTTGGCGAAAGCCGGCGATCACATCGTGAGCGGGTCTGGGCTGTATGGCGGCACATACAACTTGTTTAACTACACGCTCAAACGATTTGGCATTGATTGCACTTTTGTTGACCCCGACGACATCGAAGCCTTTCGCAAGGCCATCCGCCCAAACACAAAAGCGATTTATGGCGAGAGCGTGGGCAACCCGCGCCTAAACCTGTTCCCCATTGAGGCGGTGGCAAAGGTGGCGCACGAGAACAGCCTGCCGCTGATCATAGACAACACCTCGGCCACACCGTATCTTCTCCGGCCGATTGAGCACGGGGCGGACATTGTTGTGCACAGCACCACAAAATACATCGGCGGGCACGGCACCAGCCTGGGCGGCGTGATTGTGGACAGCGGAAAATTTGACTGGAGCAAGAGCGCCCGCCACGCCGAATACAACGAACCCGACCCCAGCTATCACGGGCTGGTGTATTCGCAGCTTGGCGCGCCGGCGTATGTCCTTAAGGCGCGGCTCACCATTTTGCGCGACCTCGGCTCGGCGCAATCGCCGTTTAACTCGTTCCTGCACATTCAAGGTTTGGAAACGCTGCACGTGCGGATGGATCGGCACATTGCCAACGCCAATGCGGTGGCCGCGCATTTGGCCAAACATCCAAAAGTGGCCTGGGTTAACCACCCCAGCCTGCCCAATTACAAGTGGAAGGCCGAGGCTGACCGCATTGCGCCAAAGGGCCTTACCGCGCTGATCGGTTTTGGCATTCAGGGAGGGCGCGAGGCCGGGGCGAAATTCATCAACAGCCTCAAGCTGTTCTCGCACGTGGCTAACATTGGCGACGCCAAGAGTTTGGCAATTCACCCCGCCACCACCACGCACAGCCAGCTCACCTCAGACGAGCAGGCTCTCACGGGCGTGACCGATGATTTCATCCGCTTGAGCATTGGCATTGAGGACATCCGCGATATTTTGTGGGACCTTGACCAGGCGTTAGATGCGTGACTAGAATGACAAGGATGAAGGGGATGACAGGGATGATGAGGATGATGCGAAATTCAACATTCAGATCATCCTTGTCACCTTCCTCATCCCCTTCATCCTTGTCTCTTAAAAAATGCTTGTAAAGGCGCAAACCTTCCACTACCCCTGGGAGATCAAACTCCAGAGCGGGGCTACGCTTGGGCCGGTAGACATTGCCTACGAGACGTATGGCGAGTTGAACGCCGAGCGGAGCAACGCCATGCTGATCTGCCATGCGTGGAGCGGGGATGCGCATGTGGCGGGCAAGTATTCTTTAACCGACAAAAAAGAAGGCTGGTGGGATGACGCCGTTGGCCCCGGCAAAGCCTTCGACACCGACAAGTATTTTGTGGTCTGCTCCAATGTGTTGGGGGGATGCAGCGGCAGCACCGGCCCGGCTTCCATCAACCCAAAGACCGGCAAGCCGTATGCGCTGGACTTTCCCATGCTCACAATTGCGGACATGGTGGAAGGTCAGCGCTTGTTGATGGAGCATTTGGGCATTCCGCAATGGCTGGTGGTGACGGGCGGCAGCATGGGCGGGATGCAAGCTCTGCAATGGACGGTGAGCTACCCCGCGCTGGTGAAAAACGCAATTGTGCTGGCCAGCACCGCGCGGCTCTCGCCACAAACCATTGCGCTGAACGAGGTGCCGCGCCAGGCCATTTACGCCGACCCAAATTGGAGCAACGGCAATTACTACGACAAAACGCCGCCAAACGCCGGGCTGGCTGTGGCCCGCATGATTGGGCACATCACCTTTTTATCGGATGAGTCTATGCGCGAAAAATTTGGCCGCCGCCTGCAACGCGGCGACACAAATTACGGCTACACTTTTGACACCGAGTTCGAGGTGGAGAGTTATTTGCGGTATCGCGGCGAATCCTTCACCAAACGCTTTGACGCCAATTCATTTTTGTATCTCAGCAAGGCAATGGATTACTTTGACCTCTCGCACGGGCTGCCCACGCTGGCGCGGGCCTTCCGCGAGGTGAGCGCCAAGTTTTTGGTGGTCAGTTACACCTCAGACTGGCTGTATCCCTCGTGGCAGTCGAAGGAACTTGTGCGGGCGTTGCTGGCCAATGGCATTGACGCGACGTACGTGGACATAGACAGCAACTACGGCCACGATGCCTTTTTGCTGGAGGTTGACCGGCTGAAAGAATTGACCCGCGATTTTTTGAAGCGGGTGTAACCCGTTTAGCGCCCGGAGCGCTGCGAGCGCTCCGGGCGCTTGAAATCCTTGGGTGTAAGTCGGAATATATGGGTAATCAGGTCGTTTGAGAAACGCGAGCGGTAAGCTCAATACCCAGAGCTTTCATCACCGCAAGGGTAGTTTTGAGAGTTGGGTTTCCTGTGCCGCTAAACGAACGATATAACTGCTCGCGCGAGAGGCCAGTTTGTCCAGCAATTTGCGCCATGCCTTTAGCGCGGGCAACTACACCCAGCGCATGGGCGATGTAGCCCGAGTCGTTGGAAGCAAATGCTTCGGCCATAAATTTAGCAATGGCTTCGTCAGAAGTCAGGTCTTCGGCGGGGTCATACGTGGTTAGTTTTTTAGTCATCGCTCTCATTCCATTCACTAGTGAGCCGCTTTGCAGTTTTAATATCTTTCGATTGCGAGGATTTATCGCCATCGCACAACAAAATAATGATCATGTTGCCGCGCTTTACAAAGTAAATGCGGTATCCGGGACCATAATGAATTCGCAATTCGTTGATGCCATCACCAACCAAGTGAATATCACCCAAATGACCAAAACTAAACGGTCAAGACGAGAGGCAATCAATCCTCGCGCTGTCCGATCTTTAAGCCGCGTTCGCCATTTGCGAAATATCTCGGTCTGCTTTAGTTCAATCAAAGCACACGAATTGTAGTTTTTAGACTACAGATTGTCAAGTCTTGTTAAAACAAAATCATGAATAAATCAGAGAAAGACGATCTTCTTCGCGCCAGCTACGACACCGTTGCAGCGGAGTACGCCAAACGGCTTTTTAACGAGCTGGAACACAAACCGTTTGACCGCGCCCTGCTAAAATTTTTCGCAGAGCAAACATCTGCCGGAAAAGTATGCGATATGGGCTGCGGCCCCGGCCAGATTGCGGCATTTCTGCACGCTCAGGGCGCAAATGTATTTGGCTGCGATCTTTCGCCAGAAATGGTGGCGGTGGCGCGGGCGCAAAACCCGGGCATTAAATTTCGCGTGGAAGATATGCGCGCCCTGCGCTTGCCGCATAGCTCTTTGCGCGGCGTGGCGGCCTTTTACACACTTATCCATATACCCCGCGAGCAAATGGTGGATGTGCTGACTGGCATCAAGCAAACGCTGTCGCCCGGCGGTTTGTTGCTGGCCTCATTCCATCTGGAAGATGAAAACTGGCGCGACAAACGCCTGACCGAGTGGTGGGGGTACGAGGTGGCTGCGGATTTCTACTTCTTCCGCCGCGATGAAATTGAACATTTCTTTAACGTGGCCGGATTCGACATTCAACTTTTCGCGGTGCGCGCGCCCTACCCCGATGCCGAAGCCCAAACCCAAAGGGCGTATGTGATGGCGAGTAAGAAGTGAAGAAATGAAGAAATGAGAAAATAAGAAATCACGTCGCTCAAGATTTTCTTATTTCTTATTTCTCTGCGTCTCCACATCTTCACGGTAAAAATAAAACCAATGACTCACCACCTCACCACCCGATTGGTTCACGCGGGCGAACACCCCCGCGCGGGCGCTCCCGCGGGGAACGCCTACACGCCCACGTCCATGCCCATCCATGCCAGCAGCACATTTTTTTATAACACCGCAGAAGAGCTGGACGCGGCGTTTGAGCGCGGCGGCGATGCGATGAACTACGCGCGGCATGGCAACCCCACCACCAACGCGCTGGAGGCGGTGATGGTTGACATTGAGGGCGGGCGCGGGGCGGTGGCAACCGCCTCTGGGATGAGCGCGTTGTATTTGGCGCTTCTGGCGGCGGGCACACCGCGCGGCGCAACCGAGCCGCACCCGCGCCACATTTTGGCTTCATCAGATTTGTATGGCGCGACCACAAAAATTCTAAAGACGATGTTCGCCGCGCAAGGCGTGGGCGTGACGTTTTGCGACATGACGCGGCTGGACGAAGTTCAATCCAAAATAGACGCGCTGGAGCCGGATGTGCTTTTGTTGGAGGCGATCTCCAACCCGCTCTTAAAAGTGGCCGATATCAGCGCCATCAGCCAAATGGCGCACGAGGTGGACGCCCGCGTGGTGGTGGACGCCACGATGGCGACGCCTGTGCTGTGCCAGCCGCTGGCGTTGGGCGCGGATATTTCTGCGCACAGCGCCACAAAATATTTGGCCGGGCATGGCGATGTGATTGGCGGCGTGCTGGTGGCGAAGGGCGGCCTGGTGGCCGATACGGCCCACGCCTACGCCGCGCTCATCGGCCCCACGCTTGGCCCGTTTGAAGCCAAGCTCATCACGCGCGGGGTAAAAACGCTGGCCTTGCGGATGGAACGCCAATGCGCCAACGCCTTGAAAATTGCGCAGGCGTTGAACGGCCACAGCGCCATCAAACAGGTGATTTACCCCGGCCTGCCCAGCCACCCGCAACACGCGCTGGCCGCGCGCCAATTTGGCGGCAAGTTCGGCGGGATGATCTCTTTGGAGTTGGCCGCCGGAACGCGCGAGGCGGCCATCGCCTGCATGAACAAACTAAAGCTGGCCCTGCCCGCCACCAGCCTGGGCGATATTTACACGCTGGTCACCTACCCGCCTATTTCGTCTCACCGCGAGCTGGACGCGGAGCAGCGCCGCAATGTTGGCATTGGCGATGGTTTGCTGCGTTTCTCCATCGGCATTGAGGACGCGGATGACATTTTGGCGGATATTGTTCAGGCGTTGTAAAAACATTTGGAGGACGCCACTTGCGAGGTGGCGTCCTCCAAAAATAGCGGTGTTTCTCATCCCCAACTCTGTTTTTTGTCGCGCGGGCGTATTCTGGGGTAAACTTTAAGCTCCTGTTCGCATGACACATCCATCGCATATAGACCAACCCGGCAAGCTGTATTTGGGGAATGAGTTTATTCCTCCCGCCACACTTATTGATGAACCCGTGCAGCTCCCCATCCGTGAGCTGACTACGCACGCCATGATTTTGGGCATGACCGGCACGGGCAAAACCGGGCTGGGGGTGACGCTGCTGGAAGAAATGCTTTTGCAGGGCGTCCCGGCCATCATTCTTGACCCCAAAGGCGACCTGACCAACCTGGCGTTGTCTTTTCCCAACATGACCGCGCAGGATTTTGCGGCGTGGATGGATGCCGACGAGGCCGAACGCCAACACATCACCACCGAGAAAATGGCTGTCCAAACCGCCAGGCAATGGCGCGATGGGCTGGAGGCATCGGGCGTGCCGCTGGAGCGCGTGCGGGCGTTTCACGAGCGGGTGGATGTGCGAATTTACACGCCGGGCAGCACGGCCGGCATCCCGGTGAATGTGCTGCAAAGTTTTAACCCGCCCCCGGTGGAAAGCCGCCTGAACTGGACAGCCCACACCGAAATGCTGCGCGAGCGCATCGCGCAAATTGTCTCGGCGCTGCTGGGGCTGGTGGGCATTGAAAGCGACAGCCTGAACAGCCGCGAACACATTTTGCTCGCCTCAATTTTTGAGTTTTCCTGGCGGGCTGGGCAGGGCATAGATTTGCCCGCGCTCATTCGCATGACGCAAGACCCGCCGCTGGCCCGCATTGGCGCGTTTGACCTAAACGTGTTTTACCCCAAAGCCGAGCGGTTTGAGCTGGCGATGCGCTTGAACAACATCGCCGCATCGCCCACGTTTGAAACCTGGAAAACCGGCCAGCAGTTGGATGTGGCCGAGTTGATGAAACCCATTCGCGCGGCGGGTGATGTGAACCCGGCGGGCAAAACCCGCGCCAGCGTGTTTTATCTGGCGCATTTGGATGACGCCAACCGCCAGTTTTTTGTCACCTTGCTTTTGTCTCAACTGGTCATGTGGATGCGCGCCCAGCAGGGCATCTCCACCTTGCGCGGGGTGGTGTATTTTGACGAGGTGTTCGGCTATTGCCCGCCCTACCCGCGCAACCCGCCCACCAAACAGCCGCTGATGAGCATCATCAAACAAGGCCGCGCCGCTGGGCTGGGCATGATTTTGGGCACGCAAAACCCCGGAGACCTGGATTACAAAGGTCTTTCTAATTTGGGCACATGGTTTATTGGCCGATTGCGCACCGGGCGGGATCGGGAGCGCGCGCTCGAAGGTCTTGAGGGCGCTGGGGTTGGCTTTGAGCGTGATCAGTTTGAAGACCCGCTCTCCACCTTGCCGCCGCGCACCTTCCTTCTGCAAACCGCCGCCGGAACGCCGCGTTTTATGCGCACGCGCCAAACCATGAGCTACCTGCGCGGGCCGCTCACCCGCGAGCAAATTGCAGAGATGGCCGATGCGCGGGGATGGAAGCCGCCCGCCCCGCTAGAGGCCACTTTGACTCATGCAAATATCGCGCCCGCAAACGACGCCAACGCCATCGCCAGACCCATCCCCCAAGCGATGACCGCCCGCCCCGCCCTGCCGCCGGATGTGCGCGAGGTGTTTTTGAACGGCGCGGCCTCATCTGCCAGCGGCGCAACCGAATACCGCCCGCATTTGCTGGCCAGCGCCAGCGTGCGCGTGGTGGATCGCGCCAGCCGCACCAACCTGAACCGCCGGTTTGCGTTTGTGCTGCCGCTGAGCGGGCTGTTTGGCGCGCCAGATTTTGACGCCGCCCGCGTTGTGCCAGATTTTTCTCCGGCGCAAATTTCCACGCAACCAGAGGCTGGCATTCAGTTTGGCGCATTGCCGCAGGGTTTGGATTCGCGCTGGATGAAGCAGGCCGAACGCGCTCTGGTGGAGCATGTGTATCGCTCGGCGCAAACGCGGGTGTTGTTCAACGCCACGCTCAAGATGTATTCTCTGCCCGATGAGACCACGTTGGATTTTAGGCAGCGCTGCGAGCCGGTGGCAAAGGAGCGCCGTGATGTTGAGGCGCTCAAAATACGCGAGAAGTTTGAGCGGCGCATGGAGATGCTGCAAAACAAACTGGCGGCAGAGCATCAGGAATTAAAAATGGATCGCGCAGATTTGAACGAGCGCAAACGCGAAGAATTGCTGACCAATGTGGAGAGCGTGTTCAACTTCGTCATCGGCCAGCGCTCGCGCACCTCGGTGGCGCGGGGGGCCAGCAAAAATCGCATGTCCAAGCAGGCCGAATGGGATGTGCGCGAGAGTGAGCAGGCCATCGCGCGGCTAAACACACAGTTGAAAGAGTTGAGCGATGAGTATCGCGTCGCGCTCAGCGAGATCAGCGACAAATGGGTAAGCGCGCTGGGCGATGTGACGGAGACCCCGCTTTTGCCGCGCAAAGCCGATATTTACGTGGATCTTGTGGCGCTGGCGTGGGTGAAGTGAGCCTTCAGCCTCGGAGCGTTTCTTGCATGGCGCAGGCTTGATACAATGGCCTGAATTAAATACGCCCCCGTAGTTCAAATGGATAGAACATCGCCGTCCTAAGGCGAGTGTTGTGGGTTCAAGTCCTGCCGGGGGTATTCCGCGCTCAACCGTTTGCGCCATTCTGCTGGGATGTGCGCCGAACGGTTGTGAACGTAGTCGTAGCACACCTGCACGCTCTTGGCCTCTGCAATCAACTTGCCATCTGGCTCACGGCGAATGCGGTAATGCAAATCAAACGAGCTGTTCCGCACCTCACCCGGCCAAATTTCAACAATGAGGATGTCTTTGTGAATGGCGGGAAACCGGTAATCAATCTCGCTGCGGGCCAAAATCCAGCCGCGCTCGCGGGTCATCATCTCCGAAATGCCAAGCGCATCCATCATGGCGATGCGCGTTTCTTCCAGATAAGTGAGATATACCACGTTGTTCACGTGATTCAGCGCATCCAGATCGCGGAAGCGCACTTTGATGGTGTGGGCAAACATGGGGAAGCCAGAACTCTGAATGCTGAATGTAGAAATGACATTCAGCATTCAGAGTTCAGAGTTCAATCTACTTCTTAGAAACCGTCACCGAGTCAATCTTGTCTGCGGCGGCGTTAGCTTCGTTCTGGCGGGGAACCAGATTCTTGAGCGTGTCCAGACCGCTCACCACTTTGCCAATGACCGTGAACTGACCTTCGAACTGCTGGGTAGGCGTATAGGTGATGACAAATTGGCTGCCCGTGCGCTCGCCATCGCCATACAGCGCCACAACACCAGCCTGGTCAAACGCGCCCGCTGGCGCAGCCTCGGAGCTGCAATCGTAACCCGGCGAAGCCGTGCCCGTGCCGCTGGGATCCAGGAACAACGTCGCGCCAACCGTGGCGTCATTCAGCTCCAGCGGAACATTCTTGAAATATCCCTTCTGCGCCAAAAACACCATTGAGTTAACGTTGACCGGCGCGAGTTTGGGGTCAAGTTCCAACACCACATCGCCCTTGCTGGTCTTCAGCGTCATTTGGTAGATGGCGCTTTTGTCGGTCACTTGCTCCGGGCCTTTCACGCGCAGCGGGTTCGTTGCCATGTATGCCGCATAACCCTGGCGCGCCTTGTAATACGATTCATATTGATCAAAGAACGCCTCGTTCGCCAGTGCGGCGGGGTTCAGGGCGCGGCCATCAATAAACAGAGATGGCGTGGAATTGATCTTGAGCGCATCACCCGATTTCATGTCGCGCTGAATGCGCGCCAGGTTGTCTGCAGATGACAAACCGGCCTCAAACTTGGCCACATCCAGCCCCAGGTTTTTGGCGTAAGTCTTCAGCGTGTCGGTCAGCTTCACCCCATCGGTGATGGCAATCGTGGCCCACTCCGCCTGCTTGGTATACAGGGTGTCCATCATTTCCCAGAACTTGCCCTGCGTCCCAGCCGACTCAAGCGCCATTGAGCCGAGCATGGCGCGCGGGTGAATCTCGGTGAGCGGGTAGTGGCGGAACACCAGCTTGGCCGTATCGCTGATGGCAGTGTATGTTCCGTGCAGCACCGGGTAAAGGCTGCCGCAGGCCGGGCATTCCAAATCGCCATATTCCACCAGCGTGGTGGCCTTGTCGCTTGCGCCAAGAACATGGTCATCTTTTACCACGTTTAGCAGCGGGTCAGAGATGGCGAACGTGTCTGTGATTGGCGAGCAGGTGGCAGGCACAGGCGTGGCGGTGGGCAGGGGGATGGCCGTTGGGCCAGCCGTGACCACTGGCTTTGCCGCCCCACCCGGCGCGGCAGAAATAGCCGCTGCGCTGCCTTCAACCACGTCAATTCGGGTGATCTTGTCGCCAATGGCAATCTTGCCGGCCACATCCAACCCGCTGACCACATGACCGAACACGGTGTACTGGTCATCCAGATTGGGCTGAGCGCCCAATGTGATGTAGAACTGGCTGCCGCTGCTGGGCGTGCTGGCGGCCGGGCCGCTACGCCGCGCCATGGCGATGGCGCCATCCACATGCTTCAGCTTGATCTCTGGCGGGACGCCATAGCCGGGGCCGCCTGTGCCATTGCCCGCCGGGTCTCCACCTTGAATGACAAAGCCGGGTTCCACGCGATGGAATGTCAATCCATCATAAAAACCGTTGCTCGCCAAATAAATGAAGTTATTTACCGTTTGCGGGGCGGCGGTGGGGTCCAACTCCACAATAATGTTGCCCTTGGCGGTTTGGATGGTCGCCAGGTATTTCTTTGTGATGTCAATCGTCACCGGCGGCTGCTGGGTGGCGATGGCGCCGCGCTCTTGCGCAGAAAGCTGCGCCATTGGTCGGCCTTTTAGCGGGTCAACCACAGAATCTGTGGGCTTTGGCGCGGTGACAGCTGGCTTGGCGGTGCCAACAGCCGTGGCCGCAGCAGCTGGCGCTGCGGTAGGAGACGCAGCCGGGGCCGCGGTACAAGCCGACATCACGGCAATGACTGCAAAGACTGCCGCGCTTTTTGCGGCAGTTGTAAAACTTTTCATGCTACCTCTCTAGTCCTTTTAATGTGTTGAATATCCTGCGTGATTATACTGACCGCCTTTTTTAGCCAGATTCTTGCGGGGCGCTGGCTCATCCAGCGCGCGCTGAAATTTTTCGCGCGGCGACGGGCATAAAAAACTTATAAATAATCCCCTCTCCAAAAACAGACGTCAAAAACCATTGGGTAGAATGCTACTTCTGTGTGTGCGTGTCTGACAACGCAAAGTAAAAAAATTGGACATTCTGGATTTGAGGTTTATGAAAACAAATATCACAAAAATCGCGAGCCTGACGGCCTG
This sequence comes from Thermoflexales bacterium, assembly GCA_035433205.1. GTDB lineage: Bacteria > Chloroflexota > Anaerolineae > J036 > Brachytrichaceae > DAORUN01. The sequence continues at coordinate 65,690 of DAORUN010000002.1, forward strand.
TATTCTTCTGGCTGCCCCCGCGCAAGCTGCATTTGCGGCCAGCGGCCCGCAGGCTAACCCGGCGGTTGTCCCGGTTGGGGTAAACCTGCTCACCAACCCCGGCCATGAGCACCCCGGCGCATATTTCGCGGGTCGCGGCGAGATCAACGTGACATGGAACTGGGTGCCATTTTGGATGGAGCCACCCCCCGGCACAGACCTGCGCGATCAGAATTACCGCACCCCGGAATTTCGCCCGCCGTTTGCCAGCCAGTATCCGGATCGCGTGAAGAGCGGCAGCGGTTCTGACCGCTGGTTCAACTATTTTGCGCTTAACAAGGCTTCTGGCGTAATGCAGGTGGTCAAAGACCTGCCACCCGGACGCCCCATCCGCTTTACCAGCTACATACAGTTGTGGTCTTCGCAAGATGACGCGCAGCCGGTGCGCTCTTCCAATGATGGCAACCTGCTCGTGCGTTTGTGCATCATGCAAGGCGGCGGCCCGCGCGATATGACATCGCCGCTGCTCACCTGCTCGGACTGGGCGCAGCCGTATGACAAGTGGGCGCAGCTCTCGGTGGATGGCACGGCCTTGAACACCGAAGTTTTGGTGTTCGCTCAAACCACCGCCTCGCTGCCCGTTCAGCACAACGATGCCTACATGGATGAGAGCTGCTTCGAGGTTTTGCCCTCATCCAACGCGGCTGGCATTTGCAAAGGCAACGGCTTGATTGAGACCGGCACATCGCGCTCCATCACACCGGGCCTGCCAGAGGCCAAGTATGTGAAGAACGCCAACGTGGGCAACATTGCCGACCCAGCCAAGCGCGCGCCCACCGCCGAGGAAGCGTTGCTGCTCAAGGGCGTTCTGCCCAAGGCCAGCACAAGCACAACCCCGGCCCCATCCACCACCAGCACAACCAAAATCACCTACAAAGTGACCGATGTGACTGGAAGCGCCATGAACAAGAGCGGTGGCAACCTGCGCGTGCGCAGCGGCGCGGGCACGGGCTTTGGCATTCTTGGCAAAGTGGCCGCCGGAGAGACGATGAAAGTGACCGGCATCACCAACACCGGCTGGCTGCGCATAGACTTTGGCGGCAAAGCTGGCTTCGTGCTCACTTCGCTCACAGATTACAAAGCCAAATAGTTTTACCGCGTTTTGTAAGAACGCAAAGGCCGGACACGAGTTTAAGTGTCCGGCCTTTGCGTTTGCCCCAATTCTGCGATGGCTCACCTTGCCGCCAGATTCGCCAAATAATGTTAACGCGACTTGCTCCCTTGTCTAAAAAATCTCTCGCAAAGTCGCAAAGAAAAGGCCAAAATATTGCGGCTTTGCGCCTTTGCGAGAGATAAAAAGTGAAAATCTTCCGATTTTTGTCTGGGCCGCAGGTCGGGTAATGTTAGTATCTTGCGGATAAAGCAACCATGTCTAGAACAAGAACCGAAGTGACACTGCGTTTTCTGGCGGGCACAAACGACCTCAACATTTACGGCAAAGTGCATGGCGGCGCGGTGATGAAGTGGATGGATGAGGCGGCCTACGCCTGCGCCGCGGCATGGTGCGGCGGCCCGTGCGTCACCATTTACGTGAGCGGCATCCGGTTTATGCACCCGGTTTTGGTGGGGCATTTGGTGGAGACGCACGCGCAACTCATTTACACCGGGCGCACCAGCATGCACATCATGCTCAAGGTTTCATCTGGCACGCCGCAATCTCGGCAGTTGGAAGAAAAAACGCACTCCATCATTGTGTTTGTGGCGCTGGATGCCGAGGGCAACCCCACGCCGGTGGAAAAATACAAACCCCAAACACCAGATGAACTGGCGCTGGAGCAATATGCGATTGAGTTGATGGACGTACGCAAACGCATTGAAGAAATGGTGCGCCTGCCCAGTTGATTACGCCTCGCGCGGGTTGCGCTAGGCTGGTTTTATCTCTGGCCGAGCCGCATGTTTGTCGCCTTCGCCCACCCCATCAAAATGGCGCAAAAGCGGGTATTTTGCCGCGACCAAAAGGGTGATGAGCACGGTGGCGATGCCGCCGCTGATGATGGAGAATGGCACGCCAAACGGCGCGGCCACCGCCCCGGCCTCAAGCTCGCCAAGCTGCGGGCCGCCCATGAAAAACAGCATGTTCACCCCGGTCATGCGCCCGCGGATCTCGTCGGGCGTCATCAACTGGCGAACCGTGTTGCGAATGACGGTTGAGACGGCATCGGACGCGCCGGTGAGCGCATAGGCGATGTAGGACACGATGAACGATGTGCTCATGCCAAACGCGGCGGTTGCCAGCCCATACACGCACACCGACGCGAGCAGCACCAGCCCCTGCCTGCGAATGTTGCGGCGCAGGGCCAGCGTGCCGCTCGCCAGCAACGACCCCACCGCCTGGCCGGTCGCCAGCAAGCCATAGCCATCGGCGTTTAATTTTAGGATTTGGCTGGCCACGATGGGCAGCATGGTTTGTGCGGATGAGAAGAATGTCGCCAAAAAGTCCAGAATCATCGTGCTCAGAATCATGGGCGAGTGGCGCACAAACCGGAAGCCCTCGGCAATGGCGCGCACGCTGATGTTGGACGCGCCGGTTCTTGGCGCGGCGCGGTATGTCATCACCGCCAGCGCAAAAATAACGCCCACAAAGCTGATGGCGTTGAGGCCATACACCCACGCCACGCTGGCCTGTTTGATGATCAGGCCGCCCAACGCCGGCCCCAGCACCGTCCCCAAATTCATAGACATGGTTCCCAGGCTGAGCGCGTTGGTGAGATGCTGGCGCGGCACAAGATTTGGGATGAGCGCCTGCCGCGAGGGGTTGCCCAGCGCCACTGCGCCAGAGCTGATGGCGATGATGAGATAAATGACGGGCAGCGAATCGTTTTTGGCGAGCGTGACCAGACACAAAACGCCCGCCAGCACGGTGGCCGCAATTTGGCTGATGAGGAAAATCTTGCGGCGGTCGTGCGTATCGGCCAACGCGCCGCCCAGCAAGGCGAAAAACAAAATGGGCACAAAACGCACCAGCCCAACCGCGCCCAGCCCCAAAGCCTGCGCGTCAAGCGTCACGGGCTGCCCAAACAAGGTTGTGGCATAGGTTTGCCCGCGCAGAACATCGGCCACATGCCAGTTCACCGCAATGTTTTGCATTTGTGTGCCAATGATGGAGATCAGTTGCGCGCCCCAAAGCAGAGAAAAATCGCGGTATTGCAAGGCGGCGAATCGCGGCGGTTTAGACGAAGAAGAAGCGGGTTGGGACATGAGCGCCTGAGTATAGAGCATTTGGCCAAAACGGGTTTGCGCAAAAACGCCGGTTGGGGGCAGGAAATTTTATGGAAATTTAGGAACTTGGGCAAGCCCGGTTTTAATCTGCTATCCTGAGCCACTCTTTTATGATAAAAACAAAAACACTGCCCAACGGCCTGCGGGTGATGTTGAAAGAAATGCACACCGCGCCGTTAGCCTCAATTGCGATTTATTACAAAGTGGGTTCGCGCAATGAGCATGTGGGCATCACCGGCATTTCGCACTGGGTGGAGCACATGATGTTCAAAGGCACACCCGCGTTTAGCGAAGACGAGCAGGATCGCCTGATCTCGCGCGAGGGCGGCTCGCGCAATGCCTTTACCTGGATTGACTTCACGACGTATTACGCCACCGTTCCATCCAGCCAAATTGACCTTGTGCTAAAAATGGAAGCCGACCGGATGGCGAACAGCAAGTTCGACCCGAAAGAGGTCAAAAGCGAGCGCACGGTCATCATCAACGAGCGGCAGGGCGGCGAGAACAGCCCCACTTTTCGGCTGGCCGAGGAAGTGGCCGCCGCGGCTTTTCGGGTTCACCCATACGGCCACATGGTGATTGGGCATCAGGCGGATTTGGAGCGCATCACCCGCGATGACCTGTACGCGCATTACCGCCATTTTTACACCCCAGACAACGCCATTTTGTGCGCGGCTGGCGATTTTGACACGCGCGAAATGCTGGCCAAGATTGAGAAAGAATTTGGCGGCATAAAGCCATCTGCCCGGAAGAAGCCGCTGCCCGCCAGCGCCCCATCCACCCCGCCAGAGCCGCCCCAAAAAGGCGAACGCCGCATTACGGTGCGGGGCGAAGGGCTGACCGATTATTTGCTGATGGCGTTTCACGCGCCCGCCACCACTCACCCAGATTATTTTGCGCTGGTCGCGCTGGATTCGGTTTTGTGCGGCGCGAGCGGGCTGGCGTTTTTTGGCGGCGGCACCAGCAACCGCAGCTCCCGCCTCAGCCGGGCGCTGGTAGATACAGGTCTGGCCTCGGACATTGGCGGCGGCGTGACACCCACGATTGACCCCTATTTGTATGAGCTGTTTGCCAGCGCGCAAAGCGGCAAGAAAATTGAGGACGCCGAGCGGGTGTTGTGGCGCGAGATTGAGCGTGTGCAAAAAGAGGGCTTGAGCCAGGGCGAGCTGGACAAAGCAATCAAACAAACCCGCGCCCAGTTTGCCTTTGCCACCGAGGGCGTGACACCGCACGCGTTTTGGATGGGCTTTGCCGAGATGTTCGCCGATTACGACTGGTTTTTGCAATACGTGGACAACTTGAGCCGTGTCACGCCGGATGAGGTGCGCCGCGTGGCAAATCTTTACCTGACCAGAGACAACGCCACGGTGGGGGTGTATCGCGCCAACAAGAATTCTCAATCATGAATGCAGAATTCGTGCTTCGCAACTCAATATGACTAAACCAAAACGTAAATCTGTGATGCCTTCCCTGCCCCACTCTGGCAATGTGGCGCAAACCACGCTGGATAACGGCATACGGGTGTATGCGTATGAAAATTTTGCCAGCCCGGCGGTGGTGATGAGCGGGATTTTGCAGGTTGGCGCAAGAGATGAAGCCCCGGAACGGGCTGGGCTGGCTGGCTTTGTGGCCGATTGCCTCTCGCGCGGGACGCAAAAATACAGCTACGAGAAATTGTTTGAACTGCCAGAATCCATTGGCGCGGGGGTGGGTGTTTCCAGCGCCATGCACACCAGCGGCTTTTACGCCAAAAGCTTGAGCGAGGACATGCCGCTGATGCTGGAACTGCTGGGCGAAATGTTGATGCGGCCCACCTTCCCCAGGGCGCAACTGGAAAAAGAACGCGCCGAATGGCTGAGCGCCCTGGAAGAACGCCAAAACAGCACGAGCGCCATGTGCGGGCTGGCGTTTAACGAAATGTGCTACCCAGAAGGCCACCCCTACCGGCGCGACGAAGAAGGCTACACGGCCAGCGTGCGCGCCATCACCCGCAAAGACGCGATGGATTTTCACCGCAAATTTTATTCGCCGCAAGGCATGTCTTTGGTGGTGGTTGGCGCGGTAAAGGCCGCCGAGGCGTTTGAGCGGGTTGCGGCGGCTCTGGGCGGATGGCGCAACGAACGGCCAACGCGCGCCGCGTTTCCCATCACCCCCAAAGTGCAAGGCCAGCCCACAAAGCGCGTGACCATGCCGGGCAAAATGCAGGCCAATGTCATCATGGGGCTGCCCGGCCCAGCCCGCAACGACCCCGATTGGCGGGCGTGCGTGATTATGAACAGCATTTTTGGTGAATTTGGGATGTATGGCCGGCTGGGCGCGAGCGTGCGCAAAGAGGAAGGGCTGGTGTATTCCATCGGCTCGTCCTTTGCGGGCGGGCCGGTGCCCGGCGGCGCGTGGACGCTGAGCGCGGGCACGCACCCGGGCACGGTTGCGCGGGTGATTGAGATCGCCCGCGCGGAAATTCGCCGCATTCAAGATAAAAAAGTCACCCCGCGCGAGCTGGCCGATAACAAAAGTTACTTCATTGGCTCGCTGCCGCTGGCAATGGAAACCAACGAGGGCATTGCCGGGCAAATTGTGAACATGGTGCGCTACAACCTGGGGTTGGATTATTTGCTGGGCTACCCCGATGCGGTGAACGCCATCACTCAGGCCGATATTCAGCGGGTGGCGCAAACCTGGCTGGATGCGGATAACTTTGCGCTGGCAAGCGCTGGCCCGTGAGAATGACAAGGTGACGCGGCGGCTTGAACCGCCCCGTCATCTTGTCAGATTTACAATTGCCGCATGTCCTCATCTGCTGATTCTCTGCCACTGCCGCGCGGGTTTGCGGGGTATCGTGTTTTGTTATCGCGCAACGCCAACATGCGCAACATTTGGATCGGCCAGATGGTCTCTCAGTTGGGCGATTGGTTTAACACGGTGGCCGTGCTGGGGTTGCTGCTAGATTTGACAAAAGTGCCGGGCAGCACCAGCCTGCTCATCGTCACTCAAATTTTGCCCGCCGCGCTGGCCGGGTTGTTCATCAGCGGGGTGATTGCCGATCATTTTGACCGCAAAAAGATCATGGTGTTCACTTGTCTGGCCCAGGCGGCCATCGCGCTGGTGTATTTGTTTGTGCGCTCGCCAGAACAGGTGTGGATGGCGTATGCGGCCACGATTGGCTTGTCCATTGGCGCGTCGTTCTTTCAGCCGGCGTTTTCTGCGGCGCTGCCAAATCTTGTGAGCAAAGAAGAGTTGCCCATTGCCAACGCCCTCGGCCAAAGCACGTTTGCCAGCATGTTGTTTGTTGGGGCCATGGTGGGCGGCGTGGCGGCGCAGGTTTTGGGCCGGTCTGCCTCTTTCATTCTCAATTCCGTATCATTTTTGTGGGCGGCCTTTTTTATTTGGCGGGTAAAAGGAAATTTTCACGCCTCAGAAGGCCGCCGTTCGCTGT
>DAORUN010000003.1:0-71646 GCA_035433205.1 Thermoflexales bacterium
GGCATGGTCTGCCAGACCGCCATGACCTCATACATGCGGCGGCCATACAGATGCGTCCCCACCGGGCGTTCCAGCTCATTGATAAAAGTGTGAACTTCCTCATCCGGCGCGGCCCAATCAAAATGGCCGTTTTTGTCGGCCACATAGCCATCCAGCGACATGAGGGCCGAATAAATGAGCTTCGCCATGTGCGTAATTTCTAATTCGTCTCCGCTTTCAACTGGCCGCACCCGGCGGCAATGTCAATCCCGCGCCGGGCGCGGATGGTGTTGGGGATGCCCTCGGCGGTGAGAACCTCGCTGAACTTGTGCGCCTGCACGCGGTGCGCCGCGCGGCCCCTGAACCCGCCGGTTGGGTTAAGCGGGATCATGTTCACGTGAATCATGTTGCGGCCTTCCTCGGCGGGGTCATAACTTTGGCGGATGAACTCTACCAACGCCAGCGCCTGCGCTTCGGTGTCGTTCACGCCGTCAATCAAGGCCCACTCCAGGCTCACGCGGCGGTTGGTTTTGGTGATGTATTCCCGGATGGCTTTGGCCACATCCTTTAGCGCAAAACTTTTGTTGATGGGAACGAGCCTGCTGCGAAGCTCATCCGTTGCGGCGTGAAGCGAAACGGCCAGGTTCACCTGCGTGTCGGCGGCGGCAAATTTTGCCATGCCCGGCACAAGCCCAACTGTGCTGATTGTGATCTTGCGCTGGCCGATGTTGAGGCCATCTGGGTCGGTCAGGCGCGTCACAGATTCCATCACGTTGTTAAAGTTGGCAAATGGCTCACCCATCCCCATGTAAACAATGTTGGTGAGCGATTCTTTGCTTTGCGCCAGCACGCGCGAGACAAACACCACCTGTTCCACGATCTCGCCAGCGCGCAAGTTGCGCATAAACCCCATCTGGCCGGTGGCGCAAAACGAGCAATCCATGGCGCAGCCCGCCTGCGAGGAGATGCAGGCCGTGCGGCGCTCGCCCTCATATTCCATCACCACCGTTTCAATCTCCGCGCCATCGGGCAATTCAAACAGCCACTTGCGCGTCCAGCCATCGGTGCTTTCTTGCTGGGCTTTTGGGGTGAGGCGGCGCAGAACGAACTTTTCTTTCAGCTTCTCGCGCAGGCTCTTGCTCAGGTCGCTCATGTCGTCAATCTCGGCGGCAAAGCGGACGTAAAGCCAGCCCCAAATTTGTTTGGCGCGGAAAGTTGGTTCGCCCATCTCGGCCAGCGCCTTCTCTAGTTGCGGGCGGGTCAGGTCATATAGGCTGGGGCGCGGGTCGGGCGTATTTTGGTTTGTCATTGTGATGGGTGCATTGTAAATTACGCGTTCCATCCAACTCACTCATTGCAGCTTGGAATCAGTGATTTATAACGTGTAACCTGTGATCAGGCGAGATAAAATCACTCCCGAATGCTAGACCGAATACGCCGCCGTGAGCCAGCCGCGCAATCTGCGCCAGATGCCGAACATTACCTAAATGGCAACACCCATCTGATTGAGTTGCATAACGTGGTGAAAACATACAAAACCCCCGCGGGTGATTTTGTCGCGCTCAAGGGCATTGACCTGCGCGTGGACACCCACGAGTTTGTGGCGGTGGTGGGCAAAAGCGGCAGCGGCAAAAGCACACTGATTAACATGATCACCGGCATAGACCGGCCCACCTCCGGGCAGGTATTTGTGGGCGATACCGCCGTGCACAAACTAAGCGAAGGCCAAATGGCGGTGTGGCGCGGCAAACATTTGGGCGTGATCTTTCAGTTCTTTCAGCTTTTGCCCACGCTCACGATTCTTGAGAATGTGATGTTGCCGATGGACTTTTGCAACACCTTCCCCATGCGCGAGCGGCGCGACCGCGCGGTGAGTTTGCTGGAGCAGGTGGACCTGACCCCGGAAATGAACAAACTTCCCTCCGAGGTGTCTGGCGGCCAGCAGCAACGCGCGGCCATCGCCCGCGCCCTTGCCAATGACCCGCCCATCCTTGTGGCCGATGAGCCAACAGGCAACCTGGACTCGCGCACAGCCGAGGCGGTGTTCGCCTTGTTTACCAAACTGGTGCAAAACGGCAAAACCATTTTGATGGTGACGCACGATAAAGAGCTTGCCACCCGCACCACCCGCGCCGTCATCGTGGCGGATGGGGAGATCGTGGACGACAGACGATAGACGATGGACGATGGACGATGGACGATGCACATCGTCTATGGTCTATCGTCCATCGTCTTTACAAAATAACATGAAAACATCAAACCTATTTCTTGGCATCACCCTGGGCGCGGCGGCTGGATTTGCCGCTTACAAAAGCATGAATCCCACCCGCAAGGTGGTTTTTGATGCGCCGCTCATTGGCGCGCGCAAAACCGCGCTCATCACCGGCGCATCGTCGGGCATTGGCGAATCTTTCGCCCGCAAATTGGCCGCGCTGGGTTATGACCTCATCCTGGTGGCCCGCCGCGAGGACAAACTGACCGCGCTGGCGCACGAGCTTGAGCATCGGCACATGACGCGCGTCAACGTTTTTACGGCAGACCTGTCTTTGGCCGATGGCATTTCTGGCGTGGCAAAACTTATCGAAGAGACGGACAACTTGGAATTGCTCATCAACAACGCCGGGTTTGGCACCGTTGGCAATTTTGTAGATGTGCCCGTGCAAGGCCAAATAGACCAGGTGATGCTGCACGATGTCGCCAGTTTGCAACTTGCCCGCGCCGCGTTGCCCGGAATGCTCAAGGCCAACAAGGGCGGCATCATCAACGTGGCATCGGTGGCGGCATTTGCGGGCTTGCCTGGCAACGTGACCTACTCGGCCAGCAAGCGTTTTCTGGTTGTGTTTAGCGAGGCCCTGCAAGCCGAGTTGGATGGCACAAACGTATTTGCGCAGGCGCTTTGCCCCGGCTTCACCCGCACCGAATTTCATTACAAAGGCGATTGGTTGGACGGCTCATTCAAACCAGAAGACACGCCGGAAATTTTGTGGATGACGGCGGATGGAGTGGCCGATGAATCTTTGCGCAGCCTGGGCACGGGCAACCCGGTGTGCATCACCGGCGCGCCAAACAAGCTCATGGTCGCGGGCATTACGCACATGCCGCGTAACTCGCTGGCCCGCACCGCCCGCCGCGCGGTAAAAGGAATGCTCAAAAGATAAGTCTTCAGCGCCCTGAGCGCGTCCCAACAAGTTGGGCGAAGCGCTCAGGGCGCTCCATGAACATGAACATACTTATCACTGGCGGCAGCGGATTTATCGCCTCGCATGTTGTGGATGCGCTGGCAGGGCAGGGGCATGATGTGGTTGTGCTGGATCTGCGCCCGCGCCAATACGGGCAAAACGCGGCGGGCGTGGCGTTTGTGCCGGGCAGTTTTGCGGATGAGGTCACGTTGGGCGCGGCCATTCGCGACCACGCCATCACGCATGTTGTGCACGCCGGCTGGGCCATCCCCCAAACGCCGGGCGGGCTGGCGCAAGATGAGCAAGACAACGTGCTGCCCACCTTGCGCCTGATTGAAACTTGCGCCAGGAACGCCGTGCGCCGCGTGTTGTTCTTTTCATCGGCGGGGGTGTATGGCGTTCCCAGTCACGACCTGGTGGATGAGACGCACGCCACAAACCCCATCAGCACATACGGCGCGGCCAAGCTGACCTGCGAAAAATATTTGCAGGTGGCGCGGCATTTGCACGGGCTGGAATATGTCATCGTGCGGCCATCCTCTGTTTACGGGCCGGGGCAAGACCCCAACCGCAGGCTGGGCGTGATTAACATTTTTGTGAACAAGGCGCTGCGCAGCCAGCCGGTTACTTTGCGGGGTGATGGGTCATCGTTGCGCGATTATTTGTTTATCTCCGACGCGGCTTCTGCGATTGCGCAGATGACTCTCGCGGAGGAGGCGGCCAACCGCGTGTTTAACCTGGGCGCGGAGCGAGGGTATACCTTGCAGGAGTTGGTGGACGAAATCGCGCAGGTTTTGGGTTGCCAGGTTGCCATCACCCGCGAGCCACCCGCCAAATTTGAGATACCGCGCATGATGCTGGATGCCACGCGCCTGCGCGAGACGCTGGGCTGGCAGCCGCGCGTGAGCCTGCGCGAAGGAATTGCAAAAACGGCGGAGTGGCTTGGAGAAGGGTGAAGTTTGAAGGGTGAAAGGTGAAAGAAATAAGGAGTGAGAAATAAGAAATCGGGCCTGCCAGAATTTCTTATTTCTCACTCCTTGGGTATCACCAATATCTCATCATCACCGCCGCCAACTGGGCCAAAACGAGCGCGGCAGATGCCAACATGGCAACTTGCGCGGCGCGGGTTGGGCTGGGTTTGTTCTTCCACAACTGGTTATACCCCGCCGCGCAAAAGAACGGCAAAACTGGCACAAAATATCGCCCAACAATTCCTTCAATTGTGTAATTCCCTTTTACGTTGATCAGGTAATTGGCAATGAGCACAAGCAGCGAGCACAGCAAGCTCACGCAGAGCAAAACCAGCCTTTGCCAGCGGGTGGGGTTGATTTTCGCGTGGGTGTCGGCGAACATCAAAAACAAAAATGTGATGAACGCCAAACCGTTGAACACCGGGTAAATAGATCCTTCTTTGCAAAACCCAAAATTGCCAAACAACTGAGCCAGCCATGCGGGCAAACCGGGCACAACCGTGCGCAACAAAACCGCCACCATGTTAAATGGATGGGTCATCATCCAGACGATTTGCTCGCCTGGGTAGGCGTCTGTCAAAATATCCCAGTAGTCGTTTAGATGGGCGGTGGCTTTGTTCCAGCCCAGCGCGGCGATCAGACCCGTCCCGGCGATCAACCCGAACGCCATCCAAAAAGAGCGGTTTTTGGGGAACACCGGCGATGCGATGAGCAGCGCGAAGGGCAAGACCAAGTAGGCTTGTTTTGCCAGCGCCACAAACACGCTCACCGCCAGAAGGGCAGGCAGCGCGCGCGCTTTTAATTTGTGGCGCGGGTCAAATGCCAGCCTAAGCGCCATCGCCAAAAGCAAAAGCGCAAATGCATTGGTGAGGGAATCTGCGGAGAGCGAGGCGCGCTGGGTGGCCGCAGCCGTGCCTAGCGAGAGAAACACAAACAGCCACTTGTAAATTGGCGCAATGCGTATGGCCAACGCGGTGATGGCAACCGCAACGAGCATGGTGGCCAGCCGCGCCAGATACATCATCACCAGCGGAGACGCGCCCAATCCCCGCCCGATCAAGATGACCAGCGAGGCGGGCAAATACACGGTTGGAAAATAGAAAGTGGCGTTGTTTTTGAAAAATGAAACCTGCGCGGGGGTAAGCGGGTCGCCAAGATGCGCCATGATCTCTTGCGGGCTGGCTTTGTTGTTTACATCGCAGGCGGCGGGGTAGCCGTATTTTGTGTGCAGCGCAATGATGCTGTCTGGGATGATGCTGCCGCCAAATGCCCCTTCTTTTGGCGAGACGATCACTCCTTGCGAGATTTCGTAGGCGCGCGCGTAATGCGAGATTTCGTCTGGCGCTTTTAGCGGCGGGGTGAGTATGCAAAGCAGCAACCCGGTGATGAGGCCGACGAGCGCAAAAAAAGTGTGTGGCGATGAGGAAGAATTGCCTTTGATCACGATTAGCGTTGAATTTTGTAAATCACGGCATCGCCATTTTCAAACACGTTTTGGCTGATGGCGCTGAGATTGGGCGAGGGTGGGGCATTGCGTTTGTCTACGAACAAATAACGCACACCAAACTGGTCGCGCATCACCGCCAGCGCTTGCGGGTCGGCTTGCACAAACACGCGGTCGTTTAACGCCTTGCGTTCTGGGAAGGGTTGGACGCGCAGTTGCTCCACGTCTTTGTAGCCCAGGCGGTGCGCCTCGTTGGAGTATGCCCAGCCTTCCAGAAAGACGCTGCGCTCGGCAAAGGCCGCGGCGTAAAAATTGTGCGGGGTGGGGATGATGTAAATCGTTTTGTCAATCAGCGCCGTGTTCACTGCGATCACATCGGCTGGGTTTGTGTTTTGGCGTAGCCAGGTGTAAGCCGCATACATGCCTGGGGTAAGCTGCGTGCTTTGGGTGTAGACGGGTTGGCCGCTGCGCCATTTGCTAAAGTTCAGCCGCGCGTCAAATGGGGCGTCCATCCCTGCAAGGAGGATGAGCGCGAGGACTGGCGCGAGAGCCGCCCGCGCCCAACGCGTGTGCGCGCCGCGTCGCGCGGCCTGCCAGAGTTCCATCACCCCAATGGCCGCCAAAACGCACGCGGCGGGCATGGCGTAATACAAAAATAAAATCTGGCCGTAATTGGGGTAATCCAACATCAAAAAGGCGGCAAACCCCGCCAAAATTACGCCCAGCAAAAGCGCGTTCTGCTGGGTGATGGCGCGTGGGCGGGCGAGCAATGCGGCTATGCCAGCCACGTGTGCGGGCGCAAACCCAATTATTGCCGGGATGGCGAAGGCCAGCGCGGGCAGAGCGGGAAGTTTTTGCCGCCATTGCGTCACCGCTTCCATCCGCCAGAGTGATTGCAGCGGGGCAATGCTTGCGCTGCGATCCATGTCTTTGTAAATGACAAGAAAGAACACCAGCAAAATGATGACCGAGAGCGCCCATGCGGCAAAGGCGGGCAGAACGGGCATGGGCGTTGGGGAGGCGCGTTTTAGCAGCGCTTGCAACATTTGGAACGCGAGAAAGAGCGTCAGCCCGCCGGTGACGACCGGCAAAGCGGAAGCCTTTGTGCCACCCAGCCCAATCAGCAAAAGCGCCAAGACGAGCAGATGTGAGCGTAACCCCGCTTTCTTCTGGATCATCTCTACCAAAACGATGAAGATGGCGAGCGTCATCACCAAACCAAGCGCGTAACTGCCAGAGATGTGCAAATAGCCAATGCCCCAATTGCCAAATAACGCTGGCTCGCGCACATCCAGATCGCCCTCGCCCAAAAACAGCCCAAACACAACCGCAAGCAGGCCGATGGCGCTTTTGCCGCTGGCGGCTTTGCCCAACGCAAAATATTGAACTGGCAGGAGCGCAATCAATGGCAGGATGTAAAGCCGCAACGCCACCGCAGGCAGTGGAATGCCAAATACTTGCGTGGCGGCGGCCATGTCAAAAAACTGGTTAAAGTAATAGCTAAGCGGATTGCCGGAGATATGCGGGTCGGTGATGGGTACTTGGTGCAACGCTTGCGCGGCCAGGCTGATGGAATACGGGTAATCCACAAAATACGTCACCCCGCTCACGGTTCCGGGCAGAGGTGATGGCAGGTAGAACGCAAAGACAAAATAAACGAGCAAAACCAAACTGGCCAACGCCAGCAACACCGGGATGATGGCGTTTGATTTCCGCGGCGCATCTGGAGATGGCTTTGGCCTGCGCCGCAAAACAAGTATGCCGCACGCGGCGATGATGAGAACGGGGTAGGCGAGGAACAGCGGACGTGCGCCCAATTGCGCCGTTAGGCTGAAGGCCAATGTTTCCAGCACAAAGCCCAGCGCCCAACCAATGGCGATGGCGCGGGCGTTTAGCGCGCGGCTGGGCCAAATGGCAAAATAGAGCGCCAGACCCGGCCCCAGCGAGAACACCGCGCAAAACACGAGATAGGCCAGCGCATCACGCGCGGTTACGCCTGCCCAGATTGCCATACCCAGCGCGGCGCAGGCAAACAATGTGTGCGGGGCATACTTCAAGAGGCGCATGGGTATATCACGGGGCGCAGCCTGAATCCAAATTGAAATACAACGCCCCGCCGATTTGCGCCGACTGGCTGAGCGGTTTGAGGTTTAGCCCTTTTTGCCAATCTGGTTTTGCCTCGTCGTAGAGCAGCACGTATTTGGATTTGAGCGGCGTTTGCACCGTGTCTGTGCCCAGCGGGTTGTGCGCGTATGAGAACGCCACCCCAGCCGGCAGGGCGGTGAAATAATATGACTTGAAGAATGGCAAATGCTGGTTTGCCATGAGGGTGTTGCACCACGCAGGCGCGCCGGGCGTGTAATGCACATCGGCGGCTTTTATCATGCGGTCAAACTCTGGGGTGAGCGCGGTTGAAACCGGGAACTCTTTTAGCACGTAATCGGCGTATAGGCGGCGGAAGGCCTGAATGCTGGCGATGTTGGTCACGATCATGATGACCGCCAGAATGCGCCAGAGTTTGCTGGTCTTTTCGGTGGCGACGAAGAACAAGGCGAATAACAACAACGGCGAAGCCATCACCCGCTGGCCCTGATAAAACATATACAACGCGGTGATGGCGACGAAGGTGAGCGCCCCGCCCAGCGAGAACAACGCTTTTGCCAGTGCGCTGGGGTCGCGGCCATTCCGCAACCATTTGACCAGTTTTACGATGCCCATGACCAACAACGCCAGAACAGCCAGAATCACGTGTCCTGCCAGAACAAATGTGGTTACCGCCAGCCCTTCGCCTGTGCGGGCCTCGGCCCATGCGGCGGAGATGGTTGCAGACAGCGCGTTGATTTGCGCGCTGGCAATGCTGGCCGGGCTGCCAGAGCCTTTGATGATGTCATAGGCGGGGGCAATGTTTGGGAAAGGCGCGACCAGATATTGAAACTGCAAAAAGATGCCCGCGCCGATCACGAGCGCCATCGCCAAAAAGCCAATGAGTTTGGGCCAGCGCGTGGCGGGTTTGGCGCAGACCAGGCAAGCCCAAACCGCAATCACCGGCGCCCAGCTTGGGCGGGGCAGGCTGATGAGAACCAGCGCGGCCAACGCCAGCCACACCCAAATTTGCCCATCCGTTTTTTTTATGCGCACGAACAGACCGGCAATCAGGATTGCCATCGCCAGATGCGTGCCATCCATGATGCCAACCGGCAGGTAAAACATGATTGGCATCCACGTGACGACCAGCGCGGTGACAACCAGCGCGCGCCGAAGGCTGAGCTGCGCCAGAAAGAGAAACGCCAAAAAGCACAGCGTGAGAAAGACAAAATTCCACAAATGGATGGAGTAGGGCGCCCATCCCAAAACCAGGGCGATGGGGCCGAACAAAAGGGCATACCACGGGCCGTAGTTTCCGTAGTTGGAGGCGGGTAGTTTGGCGAGCTGTTCGTTTACGCTGTAATTGCCGTTTCCAAACCCAACATGGGCAAAGCTTAGCCCTTGATGCCAATAGCCAATGCTGTCATTCCAACTGGGCTGGGCAGAAAATAATGTTGTGCGCCCAAGAATGGCAAGGATGAGCAGGTTAAACAGCGCGGGCAGGAGCGCCAGAATCATCAGTTGCCACCATGCTGGGCTATGTTCTTTTGTATTCGCAGTTCGCATCGGTGCGGCTATTTTAGAGGAAGGAAATATTGAATGCAAAATACTGAATGCAAAACTCGGAAATTAGCATTCTGCGAATTTTGAGTTCAATTACGGGTTGTTCGTGTAAACAATGCGGCGGATCTGGCCCTTTTCTGGCGTGGAGGTGAAAAGCACATACCAGAGGTTGCCATCTGGCCCCTGCAAAATTTGAGATTGGCCGGACGTGGCGGTCTCGCGCGTCTCAAACAGCAGCGGATGGATGCTGTGCGTTTCGCCATCCTGAATGCGCATATAGCTGATTTTGTCCCAGTTGTAGTCTGCAAACACCAGCGCGCCTTGCAAATAGGCCGGGTAATTTGTGCCGGTATATACCGCGCCCATGATGACCGACTCGCTGCGCAGATGTTTGTATGAATATATTGGCGCTTCAATCACTTGGTTGCGCACGGCGTAAAGCGGGTCGCACAGGGCGCGAACGCGGGCATTGTTTGTCTCGGCGAAGGCGGTCATGATGGCGTTCTCGGCGTTGTTGCCTTCAAAGCACGGCCAGCCAAAGTTTTTTCCGGTGCCCATATTGATCTCTTCCCATGTCACCTGGCCCACGTCGCCAATATAAAGTTGCTCGGTAACCGGGTGGAGCAGGAAGCGGAATGGGTTGCGCAAGCCGTAGCTCACGGTCTTGGAGCGATTGCTGTTCGGGTTGCCATCATAGAACGGATTGTCTGGATAGCCCTCACCGGTTTCTGGATTGATGCGCACGATTCTTCCTGCCAGGCTATCCAGCGATTGCGCGCGGACGGCGCGCAGATCTGTGCCCGCCAAGCCGCCCTCGCCAATGCTGACCCAAAGCGAGCCATCCCTGGCAAACAAGACCGTGCCGCCTGCGTGGGTCAGGCTGTCTTCGCCAATACAATCTTGTAAATAGCCGGTTGTTTCGGAATAACACGACTGTTTGGTCTGGTCAAATGTGTCATCCACATTGCCGATATTTGCCAGAACGCTGTTTTTGCCCAACAAAATTTTGCGCGCATCCGGTGTCATGCTGGCGCGATTTGGATTTTGCGGATCAACCTTGATCCGTTCCAGACGGCTGACGCGCGACCCCATCCCATCTGGTTCAACACCGGGTGGGTCATACACGTAAAACACGTAAAGATAAGGATTTTCTGGAAAATTGGGGGCAAGCGCAAACCCCAAAACGCCGCGGTCAAACGTGTTATTAACGTCGTCAGAAAGATCCATAAACGGTTCTGGCAGCAACGCTCCGTTCTGGTAGATCAAAAACTTGCCGCTTTTCTCGGCGATGAACAACCGCCCGTCTTTGGCGAATTGCATCGTTGTCGGCTCGGTCAGCCCGTCAATCACCAGCTCAGATTTGAAAACAAAGGGCTTGCCGTCTTGTTCGGAAATGGGTTTTGGGAGCGGATATTTGTCGAAAAGGCTCACCTCAAAAATATCGGCGTCATCGTTGGTATACAACGGCGAGACAACCGGATACAAGCTGGGTGGCACCGGCTGGCCGTGCAGCCGGTCAATGTAAAGATACTTTACGCCGTAGGCATTGTGCATTTGCTTGAGGGCCTCTGCGTCGCCATCTTCAAAAACGGCGGTTGCCAATTGCTGGCGCGCCGGGCTGGGCGCCCCGCCCAGGAAAGTCCTGCGCTCTGCAAAGGCAGGGTAAACCCCGTCCATGCTGGCTGGGCGGTCATCTATGCGGTTGGTGGCAATCACATCTCCGGGGGAGGAGTGTTCGCGTAGCCACCGCAAACCCATATACAACGAGCTGGACATGCCCGCATTTGATGTTTCGTAAGCCAGATCGCCCGTTGCAATTTTGAGGAGGGGTGGGGCGAGCGAAGTGATGGGCGTGATGGCAAATCCTGCCAGCGCCAAAACGCCACAGCCCGCAAGCAGGGCTTTTTTGGCAGATGGGGCGGCTGCGAAATTTTTATCTGCCATTTGGCGAAGACCCGAAGCCGCCAGCGCCGACCCGGCCACAAAGCCAAAATTAAACGCGGTCAGCGAACCCGCATCGGTGGCGGGAGACGGAACGAGCGCGACAACCGCGCCAACGACAAACATGACCGCAAGCGCCATCAACGCAGGCGGGATGGGTTTTGCGCGGCTTAGCGCCCATGCCCCGCCAATAATTTGCAACGCCGAGCCAGCCAGCATAACCACCAGCGTTAAAGCGGGTGGAATTTGCATGGCGGCGCGTTGCGCAGACAAAATCCCCGAATAAAAAATGAGCAGACTAATGAAAGCCAGCGCCAGCCACAACGCGGCGGGTGTGTTTAACGCGCGGTCGCGGTGGTAGCTCAGGGCCAGAATGCAGGCTGCGCCAACTGCCAGCATGAAGATTGGTTGCGGGTCGCAACTGGCGCATACGCCCATCAATAACACGATGACGAGCCAATGCGGATTGCGGGCAGAGATTCCATCGGCCTGAACAGAATGTAAAAATTCAACCAGAAGCGCGGCAAATAAAATCTGGGCCAGCAAATACGATGGGTTTGACCAGAGCGAGGAAAATCCCGACTGAATGCCAGCCAGCCCTGGCAAAACAATTTGCCCCACAAACAAGATCAGGAACGTGGCGATTAAGCCCGAACTGCGTTTGCCATCCACGGCTTTGCCAGCCGCATAAAGCAAAAAAAGCAGGCACAACCCGCAGGCGATTGGGTTTAGCCGCAACACGATCTCGGCGATGGGCACGTTTGTTGTATCTGCCGCCGCCGCCAGATGGAACAAGCTGCCCGGCGCATGAACAAGCGCCGTCCCCGCCAGTTGCGGGTTCATGACTGGAAAGTGCGCCAACGCCTCGGCGGTGAAGCCGATATGCTGGAGCAGGTCGTTGTTGAGCGCCGCCTGGCTGAACGTGCCGGGCAGCGGCTGTGTCAGAAACATGCCGATGTAAAAATACAAAATGAACGCAGCCGCCATCAGCGCAAATAGGACGATGCATGTGTCTTTGGAAATATCCGCGCCCGAGCTTGCGTTTTTTGCGTCATTTGCGCGCGGGGCGCGTTTCCAGAGCGTTAACGCCGAAATGAGGATGACGGGCGCGGGATACGCGGCAAAATAGTCGCGCAAGTTCAAGGCCGCGCACACAAAATAAAAAACCGTCGCCAGCGCAAAGCCGGTCGCCCATCCCACGCCAATCAGCCGGGAGCGGGAGACCGAATTTTTGGATAACGCCTTGTAAAGCAAGCACCCCGGCGCGATGACGAAGACGGCCTGATACAGCGTGTATTTCAGAATATCCAGTGGCGGAAGATACGCCCGCCAGAGCACAATCAAAACAACAAAAATGAAAACAAGAACAGATAAAAAGGGCTTCCAGCGCAGTTGCTTGAATCTTGATTCTTGCTGTGCGCGAATATGAGAGCCTTCTTTCGGAGGGTTGGCCACGATGGAAAAGATTATACGCCTTGCTTATGGCGCATTTGGCAAAACGCGCAGCGCGGCGACGATTTGCGCCGTGTATTTTGCGCGTCCAGAATCATTCAAATGGTAAATCGTGTCATAGAAATCAGACGCGGGCAACAGGCTTTTTGGCGGCGACCCGGTGATTGTCATTTTGGCGTCGCGCTGGATGGTTTGATAAAGCGCATCCAGCAAAGCGCGATTGCCGGCGTCGTTGGTGTAAAGCTGTTCTGGAATGACGGGAAACGCCAAAATCGCGGTTGCCCCGCGCGATTTTGCGAAGTCCGCAAAGTCATTTAGGGCGGCAATGCTGTCTGGGTCAA
Source organism: Thermoflexales bacterium (assembly GCA_035433205.1). Taxonomy (GTDB): domain Bacteria; phylum Chloroflexota; class Anaerolineae; order J036; family Brachytrichaceae; genus DAORUN01. The sequence continues at coordinate 12,956 of DAORUN010000003.1, forward strand.
ACGTGAGATTCTCTTGATACGAAAGTTTGAGCGCGTTAATTTTGTCTGCGCCCAAGCCGGGTTTGCCCAAATGCGCCACGTAATCGCCGTGCGCGTTGAACCCCTCGCGAAAATATTCAACTTGCTGGCTGGTGGCGGGCTGGGGCGGGGTTTTGCGGGTGATGGCGTTCCCCAAGGCTTTTTGCTCTGCGTTCCAAATGGCTGTTAGCGCGTGAAGGTGCGTTGTGGCGGGAAGATACGCCATGCTTTGCGGAAAACTCACTTGCACCAGCGTGGCGATGGCGTCATCGGAGCGCCGTGTTTCGCGGTAATAGAGCTGATATTCTGGCGTGATGTAAATCACATCGCCCGCGCGGATGTATGGCCTGACCTCATCCAGCATGACCCGCAGACCCAGCCCGGCATACAAACCCATGTTCACCACTGGGCGGTTCAGGTTGTTCTGAATTTTCTCGCTATCCACGCCCAACGCCAGCCCAGACCCGCCCACCAGCACGATTTTTGGCGAGGCGGTTTTTGCGAGCAGGGCGTGCTTTTGGTTGGTCGCAGACAGGTAATCTGCCTCGCTAATGCTGATGGCGGGCGGGATGAGGCGCATCAGCCCCAGCATGGTGAGGATGACGGCCATGAGCAGGGCCAGGGTTTTTGCGGCGAACTTTGTGGCTGACATGTTTTATTTGCCCAGATAAATGGATGCGCCTTGATATTCAAAAATCAGCTCAGTTGGTTTGCTGGTGAGCAGCTGAATGGGGTGGCCTGCATTGGTTGCCACAAAAAATTCGCGCCCGGTTTTGTTTTCATTTTGCGGCCCAATTTCAGAATGCAATTGCCACAAATAAAAATACACCGGCCAGTCCTCCGGGGTTTTTATGGTTAGCTTGTCGCTCGGTGTCATCGCTTTTGCAAGCTGGGCGGCAATGGCAGGGGCCTGCGCAAACACGCCAGTGTCTGGGTAGCGGGTGATGGCGTTTGTTTGAGCCAGCATCACCGCGAATAGAGCGCAACCCGCGCAGGCCGCGCCCCCCAGCGCGAGGCTCGTCCCCGGCCAGCGATCCATCAGCCATGCAAAGCCGCCATCTGCGGTGATGAACACAAATGGAATGAGGTAAATCCAGGTGCGCGGGAACGGTGTTGCGTGTTGCGCAATCAGCGCCAGCGCGGAACCAATCAGCATGCATGGCAAAAGCAGGGCCGCGGCAAGGCGCTGGGTTTTAATCGCCCGCGCCAAACCCATCAGCAAAAAAGCCAGCAACAAAACAAGGGCGGGGATGGGAACATCACGGGTGAAATCGTTAAATGTGTATTGCAGTTGCACCGGCATCAATCTAAAAAATTCCGGCCAGGGCAGGGGGCGCACAAACTCGTTGGACGTGATGGCCGCAATGCTTTTTGTGGCGTAGATCACTGGCAAATAAAACGCGGCGGTGAACAAGGCCGAAAGAACGCCGCATGGCAAAACAAATCCCAGCAACACGGGTTTAAGGGCGCGGTGTTTGATGAGCAAAAGCGCTGTCAGCCAAAGATAAATGCCCGCGACTGGAAATAAAAATGAGGGCATAGTCAGCATCCCCAGCGCGGCCACCATTGCCATGCCAACAAGCTTGATTCGCATAGGCATCTGGTGATAGCCGTATGCTAACCATGTGAGAACCAACGCAAACACAACGACCATCGTGTAACCACGCGCGTTTGTAGCATACAAAACCAAATACGGAAAGACCGCCATTGCCAGCGCGGCAAAAACGCCGGAATTTGAACTTCCCATCAAGCGGCAAATGCGGTATATCAACGGGATGGCTAAAACGCCCGCGGCAAATGCGGGCAGGCGCAAGGCGGCGGGCGCGGCGCTTGCCTGCGCCACAACTTTTACCAGCGCCGTGTGCAGAACGTGATTATTTGGCAGGGTGTAGCGAAACACATCCAGCCAACTGCCATTGACATATTTCAGAAAGGTATACGCCTCGTCGTAACGCATGGGCTGCGCCAAAAAGTAAACCCGGAGGGTAATCCCGATGAGCAATGCCGCGAGAATCGGGATCAACCAGCCGAAGGCGCTTTTTTTGGCGAATGAATTTCCGGGCGAAATGGATGACATGACGAATTTATTTTGCCGCGAAAATAACGCCATCGGCGTAACTGGATGCGCGCGCGGTGGGGCAGCCCGTTGTGAATTGTTTTTGATCTGGGAACATGGGGCGGTCGTTTATGGCGTTATAAAAAACAACGGCGGCCTTGCCAGACACGGTTTCATCACACATTACCCGCATTTCCAGATCAAAACCTTCATTTTGTTTTTTGGTCACGCCATCATAAATGAGCGGCAACGCAGCCGAGCGCTTTGCTTCCATTTGAAAATTGATATGGTCAAAACCATTCGAGTAAATCTTTGTTCCAGAGGTGATGGAATGCGCGGCGGCATACGTTGGCGAGTCTGTCCATTGCGTTGCGCCATAACCCCATCCCGTTTTTTGCATGGTCCCCAGCTTGGTTGATGCGACCCGTGCGTTGAGAAATGCGGATGCGGGCAGCAGCGCCAAAAACGCCAGGGCAATGATTGGTTTATGGGTCGCCCTGGCCACATTTCTGGTTAGCGCTACTGCCGCCAGAATGAGGGCCACATAAACAGGTAGAAGGATGCGCGAGTCTACCGGGGTGGTGTTGTCAAAAAAAGAAATGGACACCGCCAAAAAAGGCACATAAACCACAACAAACAAAAGCGCCATCAAAGGGATGGCCAAGTTAGCGGCGCGGGCGCGCGTGAAAGCCTTTTTTTGTTTGAGCATGAAAAGCCCCAGCCCAAACAACGCGCAAACAAGCCCTAGAAAAACAAGTTGCTGGTTAAATGACAAAATGCCCGGCAAAATGTAATTGCTCATCGTGCGGATGAAATCATAAATGTGCTGGCTGGTGATGAGATGCACGGCAAATGTGCGGTCAGTGGCCTGGCTGGCGCGCAAAGTGTTATACATGCCCCAAATGGCAAGCGGGGTGATGGCCGCCGCGCCCGCCGTGATCACCTCGCCCCATTTTTTGCGCGGCGGGTTTTTGCTCAACACCCAAAGTGTGAGCAGCAGCGGCGGGATGAGTGTCGCCCCGATATACCGTGTGACCGCCGCAAGTCCCATCGCGAAAGCGGCCAGCGCCAGAACAACCAATTGACCTTTTCGAAAATACAACGCCAGCAGGCAAAACCCCGCCAGCATGAACGTGAGAAATGGTGGTTCCGACCACGCCATGACGTGATTTTCCAAGATGGGGAATGAAAACAAAAAGAGGGTCAGCCCAACCAGCACTGCCCAAACGCTGTTTCGGGCGCTTGCCCGCAATGCCAGCCCCATCAGCACCGTGTTTATGCCCATGAGCGCCACATGCAACAGACGCGTGGATGGATACACCATGCCCGGTTGCAGCGCGTTTGAAATGGCGATGAGCGCCGGGTAAACGGGCGGAAAATGTGTGGCGGGGTTGCCCCATTGGGTGAACCCCTGTCCCATCTTTACGCCCAGCGCGGTTTCGATGTAGACCACCGAGTCAATGGATATGCCCGTGCCGTGCGTGGTTGCCCAATACACCAAAGCAGATGACGCAAATGCGGCAACCAGAATGAGTGATACCGCGATGATGTTTTTTTTATCAGTCATCGTGCTAGAACGCAAAATAAATAAACTCGTTGTTGCCCTCGGTTGCCATTCGCCCCAAAATAATAATCGCCATGATGCCGATGTAATACACCGCCCAGCGCAGCGTTGCCGGCTGGCGGTTCACCATGTCAATGATGGAGCCTCGGCGTTCCTGGATTAAGTCCACCAGCAGCAATACGCCAATGAGGGCGAACAACGCCGCAAGAACACCATACCCGCCGAGCGGATCAAACATTTGGCCGCGCGTCGTCGCGTTCAGCAGGCCGCCCCATCCGCTGAACAAATGCGTCACCACGTAAACCGCCTCGTTCAGATTCCTGGCGCGAAAGAATATCCACGCGAAAGTTGCCAGCCCAAAGGTGAACAAAACGCGCAAAACCGTCCATACTCGCGGGTGCTTGGCGATGCCGATGGCGTCTACCAGTTTGCGCCGAGCCTTCTCGGTCAACATTTCAATCACCCGGAAGGTGCCATGCAAAACGCCCCAAATTACAAAGGTCCAGTTTGCGCCGTGCCACAACCCGCTCACCACAAATACAATAAACACATTCAAAATGCGCCGCGCGGGCGAGACGCGGTTGCCGCCCAGCGGGATGTAAAGATAATCGCGGAACCAGGTTGAAAGCGAGATGTGCCAGCGCGACCAAAAATCGCCAATGCCAGTGGCGAAATACGGATGGTTGAAGTTCTTCATCAACGTAAACCCCATCACCTCTGCCGAGCCAATGGCGATATTGGAGTAGCCCGCGAAGTCGCAATAAATTTGAAAGGCATACAAAATCATGGCGATGACCAGCGTTGGCCCGGCGAACTTCATTGGGCCGGTTGGGTCGGAAGCCAAACTGCCGCCCATCACCGCGTTCACCGTTGGCGAGATGCGATCCGCGATCACAACTTTCATAAAGAAGCCCCACGCCATCATTTTTAGCCCGCGCGTAATGCGGTCGTAATCAAACGTGTGCTTGTCTCGCATTTGGCTGAGGAGGTTCTGCGGGCGCTCAATTGGCCCCGCCACCAGTTGCGGGTAGAACATCACGTATAACGCAAAAATGCCAAAATGCTTTTCCACCGGTTGCCGCCCGCGATAAACCTCAATCGTGTAGGCCATGGATTGAAAGGTATGAAAACTCAGGCCGATGGGCAAAAGAATATTGAGCAAATAATTTTTGCCAGCGGCGGCGTTTCCCAGCGCTCCAAAAATAGATTCCACGCCAAAGTTCCAATACTTAAACACCGCCAGCACGCCAATGTTGGCCACCAGGCTCAACCCCAGCATCCATTTGCGCTTTTTCCCTTCGGACTGGGCGATGAGAATCCCCGCGATGTAATCTATGCAAATGGTGAAACCCAAAATGAGAATGTATTCCCATTTGTAGGCCATGTAAAAGATGCAGCTCGCGACCAGCAGCCACACCCAGCGCGCCTTTTGCGGCAACACAAAATACCCAATCGTCACAATTGGGAAGAACAGCAGGAATTCAAAGGAATTGAATAGCATTTTTTCAAGTGCAAGATACGCTTCGCACGCAACTTTCTTATTTCTTATCTCTTATTTCTTCATACATTTTCAGCAACGCATCCGAGTTTTTGCCCCAGTCTGCGCGGGCTTCGGCAATTTGGCGGTTGGTTTGGCGGATGGCCTCACGGCGGGCTTCGTCCAGCCGCGCGGCTTGCAGCATCCATCGCGCCACATCTTCGCTGTCACCCTTGCGGGCCAGCCAGCCATTCTCATCGTGCCGAACCCACTGCGCGTTGCTAGGCACATCGGTCACAATCGCGGGCAGCCCGGTCGCCATCGCCTCCAGCAAAGATACCGATGAGCCATCATTGTAAGAGCAACTGGCATATACATCCGCATTCTGAAAGGTCGTCCCAATCTGGGCGTTGTTGATTCGCCCGGGCAGCGCGATGGCCGTCGCCAGATCATGCTTTTGGATGAAGCGGTGAACTTCGTGAGCCATTGTTCCATCCCCCGCCAGAACCAGCCGCAACCGCGCGTCTTGCCCCCGCGCCAGCGCAAACCCGCGCAGCAAAACATCAACCCCATAAATCGGTTCCCACGAACGGGTGGATAAAAACGTGATTGTTTGGGAGTTGGCAGGCGCGGGGCGGGCGGGGTGGGGCGGCGCAAATTTTTTAAGGTCAATGCCCCAGGGAAATTCCAGGATGCGCAGCGCGGGCGCAAACTCCGCGATCTTTTGATGCACCACCTGCGAATCGCACAACGCGCTTGCGGCGCGATCCAGCGCGAAATGGGTGGCCCAGCGCCACTCGGCATCGCGCTCGGCGTCCTCCAGCATGTCTGATGCCCATGACATGATGACCAGCGGACGAAAGCCAGACAAGGCAGCCATAAGCCCGCAAGTTTGCACTGGCCCGGCCTGAATCACATCGGGTTTCACCTCGCGGATCACGCGCAGCAAATCTTCCATCAAGGGCAGCGCGTCTCGCGGCGCATCCAGCGCGGCGCGGGTTCCATCCCACAAAACAAGATGCGCCCCCGCTGGCAGCGGGCGCGTCTCGTGAATGGCGATGTTGCCAGCCCGCGCGTGCCACACCTCGTGCCCGCCATCCACCATTTTGCAGATGAAGCGGTGGTCGTGGCTGGTGTAGCCCCGGCTGATATACAGGATGCGCATGATGTTCTGCAAATAAGAAATGAAGAAATAAGAAACTTTCCGCGGGCAACATTTTTGAGAAGCAGAAAATTTGCCCCCCGGATTCTCTTTCTTATTTCTTCATTTCTCTTTTCTTTATCCAATCATCGCGTGAGCAGCGCGGACGGCGTTTTTGGCATCCTCGCCGCCAACCACCACGCTGATTACGCACTCGCCCATGCCCTGCGCGATGGACAAAATGTTGATGCCAAGCTCGCCCAGCGCAGAGAAGACTTTGCCGCCCACCCCCGGCGTATCGGCAATGCCGTTGCCCACGCAAGTGATGATGGCCGCGTTCTCGTGCGTGTTCACGTTGTCAATATCACCTTCGCTAATCTCGCGGTCAAACTCGCGTTGCAATTCCGCCACCACTTTGGCCGATGACAATTGCGGCACCACCAGACAAATATTTTGTTCCGATGAAGCCTGAGTAATCATAAACACGCTGGTGCCGGTGCGGGCCACGCTGGTAAACGTGCGCCCGGCAATGCCCGGCACGCCGCGCATTCCAGCGCCGGTCACGGTCACCACGCACACTTTTTCCAGCAGGGTGATGGCTTTCACGGGCGAGCTGTTTCGCTCTCCGTCTTTCGTGATCAACGTGCCGGGGTGATCTGGGTTGAATGTGTTTTTCACGCGCAGGGGAATGTGCTGCTCAATCAGCGGCGCAATCGTGAGCGGGTGAAGCACCTGCGCCCCAAAGAATGCCAAGCCAGCCATCTCGGCCTGCGAGAGCACATCCACCGTTTTGGCCGATGGCTCAATGCGCGGGTCGGTGGTCAGCACGCCATTCACATCGGTGTAGTTCAACACAATGTCGGCATCCAGCGCGGCGCCCACGATGCTGGCGCTGTAATCACTTCCGCCGCGACCCAGCGTGGTCGGAATTCCCTTCGGCGTGCTGCCAATAAAACCGGTCACAACCGGCACAACGCCTTTTTGCAAAAGCGGGGTCAGCCGCGCCCTGGTCATTTGTTTGGTGATGTCCATCAGAGGGGCGGCGTTTTGGTAATGATCGTTTGTGATCACAAATTCCGTGGCATCCAGGCTGATGGCGTCGGTGCCCTTGCTGCGCAGCGCCGCCGCCAAAATTCGCGCGGCCATTCGCTCACCCAGCCCGCTAATCGCGTCCAGCGCGCGCGGGGTGATCTCGCCCAGCACTTTTACGCTTCCGCACAAAGTCTCAAAGCCATCCAGCAATTGCTCAATCTCCGCGCTAATTTCCGCGCGTTCATCCTCGTTTTCAATCACGGCCTTGATGGCATTTTCGTGCTTGGCCGAGAGTTCTCGCCGGATGCGGCGATACGTTTCACCATCGCCATCGGCGGCGGTTTTGGCCGCGTTCAAAAGCGAATCGGTTACCTTGATTTGATCTGCTGGGGCCTTGTTGCCTGGCAGGGGCTTGCCCATTGCCGAGGTGACGACCACCACGTGATCCCACGTGTGCGTGGCCTGTTTGACGATTTCGCACACCTGCTGCATCGCCTCTGCGCTGCCAACGGATGTGCCTCCGAATTTAAGAACTGATGATGACATGATTTTGATTACTGAATTCTGAATTCTGAATGCCGATTGCTGAAAACTTTCTGAATTCAGCATTCAATATTCAGAATTCAAACCGCTCCCTCCTGATGGAGCGCGTGATACAAATAAGAGCTGGGCCAGGCATCGCGGCCAAAAAATTTGCCCAGGGTGGCAATTTGTTGCCGAAACAAGTGCCGCGTAAACACCCGCGTGATGCTGATGCCGCGCTCGGCGTCATCCACCACCAGATGAAATTCTGTTACCGATGGAAACAGCGCGAACACGGCGCTCATTGCCACATACATGCGCGAGAGATATGTGTTCAGCAAACTGGATTGAAACAAAAATAAATATTCAATGTTGGCTTCTTCGTAAAGCTCCGTCCATGCTTCGGGGTAACGCACCCGCCCGGTTCGTTTGAGCAAACTAGAGAAAAACTCCAGATGATCCTGGCTGTATTTAGCCCGAAAATCTACCCGCCAGCCAAACACGCCTTTGCCCGTGTCTCGCCAAATGACCGAATTTGCCACCAGCAAGTTCATCAACACGTGCAAATCTTGCACTGCCTCTGGCACGTTGGATTTTAGGCTGACCCGTTCAAAACTCACATCGGTTTTGTCTGCAATGATGAGCGCGAGTGTGGATGAGCCGAGATGGGCAAAGCCAGTTTGCATTGAGGCGAACTCCACCTCGTGAAAGACAATGACTTCCATCACGCCCAAAAAATGCTCAAAGACCTGCGGGTCGGAATCATAATTCTCTAAAATTTGCGAGGCGATGTAAATGCCAAATAGACCATGCAGTTTGCGGCCAATCAAGTTGCCCATGTCATGCAGCAAGCCGCCAATCACCAGCTCGCGGTCTTTTTTGTCGGTGCTGGGGATGGGGTCACGCTGGCGCAAAAGCTTGAGCGCGTTCAAGGTCACGGTAGACACGTGCAGCTTGCCATGCGCGTTAAACCCGGTCGGGGTTTCGCTGTCCAGCGCAATTTGCTGCAAGTCCATCACAAACCCCAAATGGTCAAGCAGGTATGCATACAAATCATCTGTGCCCAGATTCATCAACGCGTTAAAGTCAAATTTAAGCCGCAGTTTGGATTCTGGTGTGAGCAGCTTCTGAATGGCCGCATCTTCCACGTGATTGCGGCGTAAAAAGCCAAGCATTCGCTCTCCGGTTTCTGCCCGGCGCAAAACGTGACCGTTGCTCACCTGTTCTCGCGCGAAAACAATAAATTTTTCCGGCAGGTGAAACTGCGGATATCGTTGTTTTAGCGCGTCCAGAATCTTATCCATGACCCAAAGATGTGAGTATAATCGTTAAAGGTTTTGAGTCCCTGTAGCTCAATGGATAGAGTGTCGGCCTCCGAAGCCGCAGGTCGCAGTTCGAGTCTGCGCAGGGACATGCCCAGGCGCCTGGCGCGCTTTGCCCAATTTGTTGGGACGCGCGCCGGGCGCTGAATATTATGCTCTACCTCTTTCATGGTCCAAACACCCTTAACCGCGATGAAGATATTGCGCGGATGAAAGCCGGTCTGGGTGATGAGACCGTCATCTCGCTCAACTTTACTGCGCTGGATGCAATCGCCACGTTCAAAGAGATTCAAGCCGCCTGCGATGCGATGCCATTTTTGGCAGACCGGCGCATGATTGTGGTGCGTGGCTGGCTGGGCAAGGCAGGGCAGGGGCGCAAAAAAAACGCGAAGGAATCTGAGAATGATCCAATATCGCAATTGGCGAAGTATTTGGAGGAATTGTCGGACACCACCGAGTTGATTTTGGCCGAAGATGGTGTTTTGCCCGACGCGCATCCCATCAGCAAAGCCACCGCCGCGTTGAAAAAAAACAACCGCGCCGAGGTGAAATTATTTGAGTTGCCAGCCGACCCGGTGAAATGGGCGATTGAACGCGCCAAGGCAAAAGGCGGCATATTGGGCCGCGAGGCGGCGGTGGCTCTCACCACAAAATTGAACCGCGGCAACAAAAACGACCGCGATCATTTTGATGAGGATAGCCGGATGTATTTGCTCAAGCTGGATACCGAGCTGGAGAAGCTGGTGTCTTTTGCCAATGGCCGCGAAGTGACCGCGCGAGATGTTGAGGCGCTGGTGGCGGGCGAGGATTCGGCGGATATTTTCAAATTTGTAGATGCCATCAGCCAAAAAGAAACCGGCGCGGCCATGAGCGAAATGCGCATGATTTTGGCGCGTGGCGAGTTCCCGCTGATTGTGCTCACGCACATTGCGCGGCAAACGCGGCTGCTCATTCAGGCCAAAGAAAATGCCAAACTCACGCCAGATGCGTTCGCGCAGGCGATTGGGGTGCATCCATTTGTGGCGAAGAAAGCCATGCAGCAGGCTGGGCGTTTTAGTATGCCTCAGTTGGAACGGGCGCACATCGCCTGCATGGAGGCTGATGTCGCCATCAAAACAGGCCAAATGGAAGATGTGGCCGCGCTTGAGATTTTGGTGGCGGAGTTTTGCAATTGAAAGAGCCTGAAAGTCTTGCCTGACAGTAATCAGGGTGAGACCTTCAGGCTCTTCCCTTTTGTTTATTTGACCGCTAGCGGCGCATACAGCTCGTTCGCGTATTGCTTCAGCATTCTGCGGGTGCTGAATGCCGGGGCGCACGTGGCGATGGATTCCTTCATCGCCTCAATCCAGTCGTGCGGCACACCGTGATCGTCCTGGTCGTAATACATCGGCACAAGGCTGTTCTCCAACGTGGAATACAACGATTCGGCGTCGGCTTCGTCTTGCGCCTCCAAATCGGTGTAATCCTGCTCGGTGCCAATGGCCCAGCCGTTCTTTCCGTTAAACGCCTCCGGCCACCAGCCATCCAACACGCTAAAGTTCAGCGCGCCGTTCAGGGCGGCCTTCATGCCGCTGGTGCCGCTGGCCTCATACGGGCGGCGCGGCGTGTTCATCCACACATCCACACCCTGCACCAGCGCGCGGGCGACGGTCATATCGTAGTCCTCAATAAACACCAGCCGCCCGCCCGTGTCGGCGTTCTTGATCATGCGATACAAATCCTGAATCAGCCGCTTGCCCGGCTCATCGTTCGGGTGAGATTTGCCCGCGTAAATGATCTGCACCGGCATGGCAGCGTTGTTAATGATTTTGAGCAGGCGATCCACATCCCGCAAAATCATGGTGGCGCGTTTGTAGGTTGGGAATCGCCGCGCAAAGCCCAGCGTCAGCATGTTCGGGTCAATGAGCACGCCGCTGGCAACCGTTTGCACCGGGTGCACGCGATGGGTGAGCCACTTGCTGCGCGCCCGCTCCACCATGAAGTTTTGCAGGCGGCGCTTGTAATGTTTGTGAACTTCCCAAAGCTCAATATCCGGTATCTCGTAAACCTTCTTCCACATCTCAACGTCATCAATGCGGTTCTGCCAGTCGCGGCCCAGATACTCGTTATATAAATTCCGCATTCGCCGCGCAATCCAGGTGGGCGCGTGAATGCCATTTGTCACATAGCTGATGGGCGGCGGGAGGTCTTCGTCGCGCCCAACAAACATCCACTTCCACATTTCGTTGGCAACCTTGCCATGCAGCTTGCTCACGCCGTTGGCTTTGCCCGCCATGCGCAAGGCCAGCACGGTCATGCCGTAATTGCCCTCGTGCAGCGCAAGATTCATAAACTCCTCGCGGCTCATCTTGAGTTCATCCCAAAAGCCGTTCAGTTGGCGCTCAATCTGCCACACCGCAAACTGGTCGTTGCCAGCGGGCACGGGCGTGTGGGTGGTAAACACGGTGCTCTTGCGGATGTGCTCCTGAGCCTCGTTGATATTCATCCCTTCGTTTTGCACCAGTTCACGCGCTCGCTCCAGCGTGCTGAAGGCCGGGTGTCCTTCGTTCATGTGCCACACGGCGGGGTCGTAACCCATCTCACGGATGGCTTTTACGCCGCCCATGCCCAGCAAAATTTCTTGCGCAATGCGCGTCTCTGGGTCGGGGTTATACAGGCGCATGGTCAACGCCCGCACCGATTGCGAATTCTCCGGCAAGTTGGTGTCAATCAAATACAGCGGCACGCGGCCCACCTGCGCCTTCCACAAGTGAAAGAAAAATTCGCGGTGCCCAACTTCCAGTTTAAGCGTGAGTGGCTTTTTATCCTTGCCAAGCACGCGCGTCACCGGCATGTCATCAAAATTGTTGGGCGGGTAATCCGCTTCTTGCCAGCCGTCCTCAGAAATCCGCTGGGTGAAATAGCCCAACAGATAGAGGAAGCCCATGCCCACCATCGGTATGCCCAGATCGCTGGCTTCTTTCAAGTGATCGCCCGCCAAAATGCCAAGGCCGCCTGCATACAGCGGCAGCACCGCGTTCAGGCCAAACTCGAAAGACATATACGCCACCGGCCCGCTCCACTCGCCATACGTTTCGTGAAACCAGGTGCCGTTGTTTTTGCTGTCTGGTTTGGCGGTGGCTTTGCGCATATACGCGCTCAACTCGGCAATCACGCCATCGTAAGCATCCAAAAATTCTTTGTCTTTGTATGCGGCGATGAGTTTGTCGCGCTGCACGCGCTTGAGAAACTTGACAGGGTTCCCGTATGTTTGTTGCCACAACACGGGGTCAATGTGCATGTATAGCCGCCATGCCTCTGGGTGCCATGTCCACCACAGATTGTAGGCCAGCTCGCCCAGCCGGTTCACGCGCTTTGGCAGCGAGCTGACCAATGATTCAACTTCTAACTCTTTCATAATCAATCGTATCTCTCCTTAAATCAGTTGAGCCAACTTTTGGTCAACCCGCGCAATTCTACATGCCCCGTGATTGCAAAGCCAAATTTGCGCTTTGGGTGAGTGTTTATGTAATTCCGAGCAGGAAATTTTTGCCGGCCCATACTTTGCACTTAGAATTGCCCCATGCTTTCGGAGTCGTTCCTCAAATCGCTGGTGGGATTGCGCCTCGCGTCAACGCGGCGTCAACGCGGCGCGTTGATGGGTGAGCGCCGAAGCGCGCGGCGCGGTCGCTCGATTGAGTTTGCCGATTACCGCAATTACACCCCTGGCGACGACCCGCGCCGCGTGGACTGGAACATTTACGCCCGTCACGAAAAGGCTTACATTAAATTATTTGAGGATGAAGAAGACACCGCCGTGAGTATTTTGCTGGATGTGAGCAAATCTATGCGCTGGATGGCCGAAGATGAGACCGCGCCGCAAAAGATGGAGCGCGCCGCGGAGATTGCGCTCTCTCTGGCTTTCATCGCCCTGTCTGGCGGCGACCGTTTGGTGATGGAGTTGAGCAGCGGCGCGCGCATTGGCCCCCGGCGCGGCGCGGGCGCGATGGCGCATTTTGCCAGCGCGGTCTCGCGCGAGCTGACCCGCGCCGATGCGACCTCAATGCCCATCAACACGTGGTTGCGCCGTTACGCCGCCACATCGCCGCCCGGCATGTGCTTTGTTGTGTCCGATCTTTTGGATGAAACCGGATACCAGGACGGTCTCAACGTCCTCGCCACCAGCCGGGCCGAGGTGAGCGTGGTGCAAACACTTTGCCCCGATGAACTTGCGCCGCGTTTTGAGGGCGATGTGCGCTTGAAAGATGTGGAGACCGGCGCCGCCCGCGATTTGAGCATGGATAACGCCACGTTGCGCGATTACGCCCAGCGCCTCAAGATTTTTACCGATGAAGCCCAGGCGTTTTGCCAGCGGCGCGGCGGGCGATATTTTCTCGCGGACACGTCCCAATCTACCGGCGATATTGTGGCCCGCGACTTGCGCCGGCAGGGGTGGATTGTGTAACGCGTAGCGCCCGGAGCGTTCCGGGCGCCAAGAAACATGAACATCCTCAACCCTCTCGCCCTTTTGTTTGCGCTGCTGGCCGTGCCAATTGTGCTGCTTTACCTGCTGCGTTTGCAGCGGCGCGAACAAAGCGTATCCAGCACGCTGCTTTGGCGGCAATCTACGCTAGACCGCGAAGCAAACGCCCTCTGGCAAAAGTTGCGCCCCAACATTTTGTTGTTTTTGCAATTGCTCACCCTGGCGTTTTTGGTGTTCGCGCTCATTCGGCCATACATCAACCAGCCGGGCCAAACCCCGGCCCGCACAATTGTTTTGTTAGACGCCTCGGCCTCGATGTTGGCCGAAGATGTGCCGCCCACGCGCTTTTCCGCCGCAAAAAAACAGGTGAGCAACCTGATTGACGACCTTGGCGCAAACGACCAGCTTGCCCTCATTTTGATGGGCGCATCGCCCCGCGCGTTGAGCGGTTTTAGCGCCAGCAAAGCCGAGCTGGCCGCCGCGCTTGATGCCGCCCAGCCCGCGCTGGAAGCCGCAAACTGGGGCGCGGCCATCTCATTGGCGCAGGCCATCGCGCAGGGGGATGAGAACACGGCTTTTGTCGTTGTGAGCGATGGCGCAAACGCCGATGACGCGAAACTCCTCACCGGCAATGTTAAATTTATTCCGGTGGGCGCAAACGGCGAAAATGTTTTTATCAGCGCGTTCACTGTGCGCCGAACCGTGCGCGGGCTGGCCGCGTTTGTGCGCGTGAACAACTCTGGCAAGAGCGCGGCCAGTGTGCTGGTCTCGCTCCGTTCTGGTGATGCCTTGCTGGATGCCCGGACGCTGGATGTTCCCGCGGCTGGCTCGGCCACATGGACGCAGAACGACCTTGACCCCGCGCTGCCCCATCTGACCGCGCGAATTGACCAAACCCCAAACGCCGCCCAGGATAATCTTGCCGCCGATGACGCCGCATATGCCATCAACCCGGTGACCAGCATACGCCGCGCGTTGCTGGTCACGCGAGGCAACCGCTTTTTGGAGCAAGCCCTTGGCGCGTTGCCGGGGCTGCAGGTCACGCGCGTGGTGCCATCGGTGGATGGGTTGACCGCCGGGCAAGATTTGTCTGGCGCGGTCTACGATTTGATTGTGCTGGATAACATCACCGCCACGCTGCCATCCAACGCAAATGTGTTGATGATTGGGGCGGGGGCGCAGTTTAGCAGCACGGGCGTGTTTAGCAACACAGGCTTTGTTCGCGCCGAGGCAAGCCCCATCGCCCAGAATGTGGATTGGCGCGGCGTAAATGTGCTGGAAGCGCAACATCTTGCGCCGCCCGCATGGTTGCAGCCGGTCATTCAGGCGCAGGGTGGGGGGCTGGTTTTTGCGGGGGATGGCGCATCCGCCGGGCTTGGCCGCGTGGTCGCCCTTCCGTTTGATCTGTTCAAAAGCGACCTGCCCTTGCAAATTGCGTTTCCGGTTTTGGTGGCTAATTCGGTGGATTGGCTTTCGCCCGCGCAAGGTCTTGCGCTGCCAGCCAGCGTCAAACCGGGCGAGGTGATCGCCTTGCCCGGCGGGTCTCAGGTTGTTTTGCCCGCAGGCGCAAGCATGGCCGCGCCAGATGGCGTTTTTGCCGATACGGCTCAGCCGGGCATTTACGCCGTGCAAACCCCGCGCGGGCGGGGCTACTTTGCGGTTAATTTTTTGGATGCGCGCGAGTCTGACACGACGCCACAACCCAACTTGCAATTTGCCAACGCCAACGCGCAAACGCAAACCGCGCAAGGCTTGTCTCAGCGCGAGTTGTGGAACATCCTCGCCGCCCTCGCGCTTGTTTTATTGACGATTGAGTGGTGGGTCTACCAGCGAGGGTTGAGGACGCGCAAAGCCTAAAGGTCTCGCAGACTTTTAGGCTTTAAGAAAATTGTTCCCTGAGCGCCAGCGCTTTTTTGCGGGCATCCTCGGCAAAATTCATCGTGCGGCTGGCATACAAAATCTCCGCGCCAACCGCGCACAGCGGGCGCAAGCCGTCTCTTAGGGTCGTGTGCGTTTTTGCAAACGCGCGGGTGGCCGATGGGTGAGCCGCGGCATTCATCACCAGCCAGGGCGTGCTCAGGTCAAACGAGAGCAAAGATTCCGGCTTGGCCGCAGATACCCATCCGCCATATTCCTTGACGCCTTTATCCGAGATGGTTCCGGCTGGATAAAAATAAAATTGATTCGCATAGGCATTATTTTTATCCAAACTAGACCTAAAAAAGCTAATACCTAAAGTCAAGGCATCACATTTCATTTGCTCAAACACGCCGCGCAAAAAATACGATCCTGCTTCAATTTCGCCCAGCCGCGCATCACAAATGAGGGGCAGATCATGTGGCACAGCCCGCACAATGCGTTCCAACGCCACCATCCCCGCCGCACCTTCGGCCAAATAATACGCAGGATTGATGACATACCCGCACACCACGTCTTGCGTCGCTTCAATAATCGCCCGCGCAAACGGCAACATCGGCTCATCGTATTGCTGGATGGAGATTGGCGAGTTCGCGGGCACAATATCCAGGCTTACGCACAAACAAGAGTTGTTTTTGCGCTGGGCGGCAAGGGCTTTTTCTCGGAAGGTCATGGTTTTGTTAGGACGATGGACGATTGATCGTCTATGGTCTATCGTCCATCGTCTAGTTTGGTAAATAATAGCTCACGATTATTCCCCCCGAAAACGTTTTTTGCTCCACCAGCGTGTAGCCTTTAACTTGCGAGAATTCATCAACAATTTTTTGTTTCCACACATTTTTATTTTGCATATCGTTGGTGGCATACAAGGGTGAATCAGATGAGATTTTGATCGTGGTGATTTGCGCGCCCGGGTTAGCCAACGCCCACGCCTGCACCCGCTGAATATCCGTTCCATCGCCGGGTGGGGCATCATATTGGATGGGTTTTCCGCTTTGCGCAAACGCCGCCACCGGGCGCAAACGCCACTCAAAATACGGCGGCCCCAGCTCGCCAAACGTCCCAATGATGAGCAGCGGGCGCTCTGGCTTTTGCCAGACGTAAATCTGGTCGGCGGCCCCGCGCAAGCCAAAAGCCACATCCCCCGCCCAAACCGGTTGCAGGCGTGGCAGCCATGTTACCCAGCCAACCAGCGTGAGAATTGCCAGCAAAACAATCAGGCTGATGTGAGCGGTCTGGCTTTTGCGCCATTGCCCGACATCTTGCCAAAGCTGCGCCGCGCCAATGCCCGCCAAAAGCCACAACGATGGAAATATCGGCGTGATGTAACGCGGCGCTTTGAGTTGGTGAATTGTGGCAAGCGCAAAACCAATCGCAAAAAATAACGCCAACAAACGCGCACCCGCGCTTCTCACACGCACAACCGCGTAGCCCGCGCTCAACAAGGCCAGCGCCGCCAGCCAAGGCGATGGCATCAGCCAATCTGCCGCAACGCGAACGTAAAACAAAAGGTTTTGCTCGCTCCAAAATGGGTAGCCCGAATCCTCATTGGACACAAAAAACGCAAAATCGCGCCACTTGATCTCGGTCTTAACCACATCTTGCGCGCCAAAAAACCAGAACAACACGCCCGCGATGAGCGGCAGATACAAGACAAAAAAAGTAATCGCAAGCCGCCCGGCGCTTTCCTCTTTCTCGCGCCACAAACGAACGCGCTCGGCCACATCCACCAAACCGATGGCCGCCAACGCAAACGCCGCATAGTTGTATTTGGTGAGAAACAGACAAAACAACCCCGCGCCCGTGAGCGCAAACCAAAATGCGCCACGTTTCTTGAGGGCGTGCAGAAAGACTGCAAAGACGCAAAAAACGACAAACGCCACCGGTGTCTCCTGCATGGCCCAGCTTGCGGTAAACAGCCAGCCCGGCGCAGTGAGCGAGATCAGCCCGCCAACCAGCGCGGCAATGGGCGCGAGGCGGCGATCAATCTGCCACGCCAGCACACACCCCATCAGCAAAGTGAGCACGAGCATGGCGTAAGCAAACAATCTTGCGCCGTTGTCTGTTACGCCAAACAAAGCCAAAAACGGCGCCTGCAAATACGAGAACCCCGGCGGCCAAAGCGTTTGCATGTTGGTGTTCACCCAAAGCTCATGCCAATCCAGCCGCGTGATATCTCGCAAAATGTAATATCCCTCAAGGCTGTGCGCGGCCTCGTCAAAATTCAGCGGCGGCGCGGGCAAAATCAGCCACGCATACACCTCGCGGCCAACGACCAGCGAGAGTAAAACGAGGATAAGCGCAACCACGCTCATCCTCAACCCATTACTTTGCACTTTCAACTTTCCGCTTTGCACTTGGTTAGTATACTGGCCGCAGATGTTTAGTTCACGCCCGCGCCTGCTCTCGCTCGCGCCCATCTTTTTTTTGATGGCGTTTTGGCTGGCTTTTTTTGCGCCAGTTATCGCGGGCAGCGCCATGTTTGAGCCAGGCGATTTCACCCTGCAATTTTTGGCGTTCCGGCGCATCGCGTTTGAGCAATTCGCGCAAGGGCATTTGCCTGTTTTCACCGAGTGCATTTATTCCGGTTATCCCTTTCAGCAAGACCCGCAAGCGCAAGTGCTTTACCCGCCCGTTCTGGCGTTCATGCTGATGGGTCGCGGGCTGGGGTGGGGCACGTATCCTCTGCAAGCCTTGCAATGGGAAGTGATGCTTCACACTCTGATGGCGGCCATCGGCATGTTTGCCTTTTTGCGCGAGCTAAAACTTTCTCGCATTCCTAGCGTGGCAGGTGCATTAACTTTTGCATTTGGTGGCTATCTCACCAGTTACCCCATTTTGCAGACCGCCATTTTGGAAACAGCCGCGTGGCTGCCTTTGCTCATGCTGTTTTTGCATCGGGTGGTGATGGATTCTCGGTGGGTCAGGCCTGCGCTGGCCGCCGCGTTGGTCGGTGCAATTTCGTTCACCGCGGGTCATCCGCAAACCTTGATGATCATGGTGTATGCCTGCGCCCTCGCGTTTGGCTGGTGGGCCAAAGAAACCGCACTGCCCGCCGCAAAGGCCATCCCCCGCGCCGTGTTTGTGATGCTATTTCTGGTCGCGTTCTCTGCCGCGCAACTCATCCCCTCGCTCTCGTTCATGCTCGGTTCCACCCGCGCCGGGCTGAATTACGAAACGGCTGGCGGCGGGTTTGGCTTGCATGATATCGCCCAATTTCTCATCCCCCGCGCGTTGGCAAACTGGTCTGCGCTGTACGTTGGGGTGGTGGGTTTAACTTTGGCGTTCCTAGCGCTCCGGGCGGTCAAAGCGCCCGGAGCGCTAAAACAAGCGACCGGGGCACTTACCAAACTCTTCATTTGGATGGCGCTTGGAGCGCTTGTCATCTCGTTTGGCATCAACGCATTTGGATTTGACATGGCCTACCTCGCCGCGCCCGGCTACCGCCAGTTCCAAAGCCAGGCGCGCCACGCACTGGTGATTGCCTTCGCGCTGGCGGCGCTGGCGGCGCTGGGTTTGCAAACGCTCATGACCTCCTCGCGGCGGCCTCGCGTGTTCAGCCGCGCGCTGGTTGTTGCGGCGATTGGGCTGGCGCTCATCCCGGCGGTTTTGTATTTTGGCGCAAAACCCATCGGCAACCTCTCGCCAGATGCGCCCCCCATCATTGCGCGGCTGTTTGTGCAAGCCGCGCTGTTTTTGGCGCTGGCATGGGTTTTGGCCCGCCCGCGCCCGCTGGGCTGGGCGCTTCTCGCGCTGATGGCGCTTGACCTGCTCATCGCCCAGCAGACGGCCTCAACCGTACCATTTCGTGACCCCTTCCCGCCAAACAGCTTACTAACCGCAATTCCTAAAACGGATGAGCGCATCAACAACCATTTTGGTTTGCCACTGAACTATGGGTGTCTCAATGGCCTCAATGAAATTGGCGGCGGATCACCCATCGTGCTGGCGACTTACAAGGAGTTTTTAGCGCGAACGCCAGAGGAAGTGCTTGCCAAACTGCTCAATGTGCGCTATGCCGTTACGTGGCGCGGGGGGATGGGCACAGATAGCGGCGCGGTGATTCCATCCCACAAAATTGGAGAAGGCAAGCTGTATGACACGCCGGTGAACACCTTTGCGCTAGACTGGGAGCCGCGCCCCGGTTTTGCGTGGGTGGCAAGCAAAGTGACCGCCGTTTCTTTGCCCAATGAGATTTATGCGCGGATGGCGGATAAATCGTTTGACCTGTTTAACGAGGTAATTGTGGAACAAAAAGACCTAACAGGTTTCCAAAACCTGTTAGGTCTCAGCAAAAATGTTGGCGTGGAGGGCAAAAGCGCGGGTTACATCAAAATTGCGGCCTCGCTGGATGCGCCCGGCATTTTGGTGGTGAGCGAGGCCTGGCACTGGAACTGGATCGCCCAAGTGGATGGCGCGGAAGTCAAACCCATTTTGGCCGATGGCGCTTTGATTGGCGTTCCGCTCGGCGCGGGTCATCACACGGTTGAGTTGAGCTACCGCCCGCTGGACTTGTGGGTTGGGGCAGGGGTAAGCGTGTTGGCGATATTAGCTGGTTTAATTTTGTTAGCCAGAAAGCCTAAAAGTCTGCGAGACTTTTAAGCCCTGCCAATCTCTCCATAAATCGCCAGCAATTTGTCCACAATTTTGTTCCAATCAAAATCTTCGGCGTAGCACGCGGCGGCGTGACCCATGCGGCGGCGCACCACCTCATCGCCCAGCAGGTGATCCATCGCATCGGCCAGTTTGACCGGGCTTTTGACCGGCACACGGATGCCGGTTTTGTTGTGCTGAACCAGCTGGCTCAGCCCGCCCACATCCGAGGCGATGACCGGCGTGCCGCAGGCCATCGCCTCCAGCGCAACCATGCCAAACGATTCGTAATGCGAGGGCATGACCAGACAATCGGCGGCGGAGTAATAAAAATGCAGCGCGTCCTGGTCGCGCGCGCCAAGGAACACCACGAGGTCCTTCAGCCCCAGCGATTCGCGCAAGGCGAATAGCCGCGCCATCTCCGCGTTTTGGCGCTGACCCTCTTCGCTGGGGTCGCCGCCGATGATGGACACACACATCTTGTCAAAATCCCACGAAAGTTCGCCTCGCGCGTGGCGTTCTCGCAAAACGGCCACCGCGCGGAGCAGCGAATCGGTGCCTTTCAGCGGCTCAATCCGCCCGGCGAACAGAACCATTTTGTGCTCTGGCGGTATGCCGATGACCGACTTGGCATAGTCCTGGTCAATGGGGTGAAAGCGCGAAGTGTCTACGCCGGGCGGCACAATGCGAATGCGCCGCGACCCCGCGCCGTAAAACCGGATGAGTTGGGTGCGCTCCACGCTGGTGTTGGCCGTGATCAAATCAGCGCGGTCGCACAAATGACATTCGTTTTGCAGCCGCAATTCCGATTCGCGGTCTTCGGGCCGCTCGGCGATTTGGTTTTTTAGCTCGGCCAGCGTGTGAAAGGTCTGCACAAATTTTGTGCCCCAGCATTCGCGCAGGGCATCGGCCACCAGACCAGACAGCCAGTAATGCGCATGGATGACATCGTATTGCAAATTATTTTTGCCCGCAAACTCGCACATCCATTCGGTGAAGGCCGGCACGAGCGCGTAGAGATCATTCTTTGGCACAGGCGCTTCCGGGCCAGCCGGAACGTGAATCACCCGCGCGTCTGGCGCGATGCGCGGGTCAATTCGCAAAGAGTGCGAGCCGTTGCTGCGCGTAAAAATATCCACCTTGTGCCCGCGATGCGCCAGCGCCCGCGCGGCCTCGCGCACAAACACATTCATGCCGCCGGTGTCTTTGCCGCCCAGCGTTGCCAGCGGCGAGGTGTGCATGGAGATAAACGCGATGCGCATGATGGATATTTTTACGCGGTTTGCGCTTTACTTGTCGCCTTCCGCCTCGCAAATCTGCCAGAATTTCTTCCATGCGCGGCCGCTCACTTCTTTACCTTTCGCGGCAATCTCGGCCTCATCCAGGGTGAGGAGTTTTCGGTCGGCCATGAGCACGCGCCCGCCCACAATCGTGTGCGTCACCATCCCGCCATCCATGCCAAAGACCATGTGCCACGGCACGTTATCTTTGTGAATCTCGGTGAACGGATGGTAGTCCATCAAGATCACATCGCCCGGTGAGCCAGCCGCAAGAACGCCGGTGGTTTGCGGGAAGAACATTTGCGCAATTTTGGCGTTGTTCTGATACACCATGCCCGTGATTTTGTCCGCGCCCATCGCGCGTGGGTCCAGCGCGGTGACTTTATGCAGTTTGTCGCAAATGGTCATCTCGGCAAACGCGTCGTTGCTAAAGCCATCGTTGCCCAACCCCACGCAAATGCCGCACTCCAGCATGGTTTGCACGCGGGCCGCGCCCACGCCGTTGTTCATGTTGCTGCGCGGCTGGTGCATCACTTTTGCGCCTGCGGCTTTTACCAGCTCCATCTCGGCCTCATCAATGTGAATGCAATGCGCCAACATGCTTTTGCTGTTGAGCGCATTGTGCCTGGCCAGCCGCTGCACCGCCCGCATGTTGTGGTGTTTGATGGCCTCCAGTTCGTCTGCGTTGTCTTCTGCGACATGGATGTGCAAAGGGATGCCCAGCTCGTTGGCAAGCCCGGCGCAGGTGTCCAGCGTGGCATCGCTCACGGTAAACTGCGCATGCACGCCAAAAGCCGCCGCCAAATTCTGAATTCTGAATTCTGAATTCTGAATTCGTTTTGCAAATCGAACATTTTCTTCAATACCGCGTTTTGCGCCGTCCATGCCGTTGCGGTCGGTCACTTCGTAACACAGCCCGGCGCGCAGGCCGCTGGCCGCCACCGCGTCGGCAATTGCATCCAAAGAGCCTTCGATGGCATCCGGGCTGGCGTGATGGTCAATAAGGGTGGTTGTGCCGTGTTTGATGGCGTCTACCAGGCATACCAGCGCGGAGTATTTGCTGCCTTCAATATCCAGAGCGCGATCCAACCGCCACCACAATTTTTGCAAAATTTCTACAAAGTTTTTGGCGGGCGCGCCCGGGATGTAAAGCCCTCGCGCAAAAGCGCCATAAAAATGGGTGTGCGAGCAGATGTTGCCCGGAAGAAGATACTTGCCCCCCGCGTCAATCGTGGTTGCGCCTGCGGGCGCGGCGATGAGGCCCTCGCTAATCTGGGCGATCACGCCGTCCGTTATCAACAGGCTGCCATCCCGAACGACGTGGTTGGGCTGGGTCATGGTGATGATGTTTGCGTGGGTTATGAGCAAGTTGGACATGGACGCAATCGTATCAGAACGCAGAATTGTGTTCTGCATTATCATTGGCCCGCAATGAAAAATGTGATGATTACCGGTGGCGCCGGATTTATTGGCTCTAACTTTGTGCATTACGCACTGGAAAAACACCCCGACTGGAAGGTGACGGTGTTTGACAAGCTCACTTACGCAGGCAATTTGGACAATCTCAAAAGTTTAGATGAGAAGTTCAAGGGGCGATATAGCTTCGCGCATGGCGATATCGCCGACCGCGAAACTGTGTTTGGCGCGGTGCGCGATAACGGGATTGACCTCATCATCAACTTTGCCGCAGACACGCACGTAGATCGCTCGCTCATGGAGCCGGGCACGTTCATCATGACCGATGTGTATGGCACATACATCTTGCTGGAGGCCGCCAAAGAGTTTAAGGTGGCGCGGTATCACCAGATCAGCACGGATGAGGTGTATGGCGACTTGGAATCGGGCCGGGCAGATGAGAACACGACCGTGCTGCGCCCCAGCAGCCCATATTCGGCCAGCAAAACCGGCGGTGACCTGATGTGTCTGGCGTATCACCGTTCGTTTGGCGTGCCGGTTACCATTTCGCGCGGGTCAAATAACATTGGGCCGTATCAGTATCCAGAGAAGGCCGTGCCCCTGTTCATCACCAACGCCATTGACGATATTCCGCTCCCGCTGTATGGCGACGGGCTTCAGCAGCGCGATTACCAGTATGTGATGGATCACTGCGAGGGCATTGATATGGTGATTGAGAAGGGCAAACTGGGCGAGGCGTATAACATTGGCAGCGGGGTGGAAACCCGCAACATAGACATGATTCACGCCATTCTGGATTTGCTGGGCAAGCCAAAATCGCTCATCCAGCCGGTGAAAGATCGCCCTGGTCACGACCGCCGTTATGCGATTGACCACGCCAAACTGGCTGCGCTGGGGTGGAGCAGCCGCAACCCGTTCGCGCAAGCCATCGAGAAAACCGTGCGCTGGTATGTGGATAACGAATGGTGGTGGCGCAAAATTAAATCCGGCGCGGAATATCAAAGCTATTACAAAAAGCAGTATGCCGGGCGGGAAGTAAAAAACTGACAAGGATGTAGAGGATGACAGGGATGAT
This sequence comes from Thermoflexales bacterium, assembly GCA_035433205.1. Lineage (GTDB taxonomy): Bacteria > Chloroflexota > Anaerolineae > J036 > Brachytrichaceae > DAORUN01. Next base: position 36,831 of record DAORUN010000003.1, read on the forward strand.
GCGATTTCCAAGTCATCCAAGTCATCGAAGTCATCCCCTTCATGTTTGAACTCACTTTCCTCGGCACAGCGGCCTCGGTGCCGCTCATCAAACGCGGATTGAGCAGCGCGGTGGTGGCGCACGATGAATACCGCATGATGGTGGATTGCGGCGAAGGCACGCAACGCCAGGTGCTGATGTCTGGCCTCGGTTTTCGGCGGCTGGAGCATATCTTTATCACTCACAGTCACCTCGACCACATTTTGGGGCTGGGCGGCATGTTGTCTACGCTGGGGCAATGGGAATCGGTGGAGCGGTTGACCATTTACGCCGGAGCCACCGCCTGTGAGAAGATCGCAGACCTCGTCACCAAAGTTGTTTTTCGCGGGGCGCGCCCGCCGGTGGCCATTGAGATGAAACCCGTTCAGCCGGGGGTTGTGCTTAAGGCCGAGGATTTTGATGTGGTGGCTTTCCCCGTGCGCCACCGCGGCCCAGATTGTTTTGGATACGTGTTTCAGGAGCATTCGCGCAGGCCGTTTTTGAATGACAAGGCTACCGAGCTGGGCGTGCCGCTTGGCCCGGAGCGCAAAACATTAATCGCCGGAAAACCCATCACCCTGAGCGATGGCCGAATTGTGCAACCCAATGACGTGCTGGGTGAGTTGCAGCGCGGGAGCAAACTGGTGATGACCGGCGATACGGGTGACACAGAGAGCCTTATCAAAATTTGCAAAGATGCCGATGTGCTGGTGACCGAAGCCACATATTTGGCCGAAGATATTGGCCTTGCCCGTGATTATGGGCACAGCACAGCGGCAGAGGCCGCCACGCTGGCAAAAAACGCCGGGGTGGGGCAGCTCGTGCTCACACACATCTCTGGGCGTTACCCAGAAAACGTAATTGAAGCCGAAGCCCGCGCCATTTTTCCTAACACGGTTGTAGCGCGTGATTTTGATAAATTCAAGATCCGCGCCGCCTAGCGTTCATTTTTGCGAGACATTCCGCAAAAACTGATAGCTTTTTAGGGCCAACCTCTATATGATTGCCGTGTCCAATCGCATTTTGTCTGGATTAGGGATAAACATAGGAGGAAGTTCAAATGAACAAAACACGAACTAAAAGTAATTTTTCGCGCTTGGCAGTAGCTGCTTTTGCGTTGGTTTTTGTGGCTTGTACCGCCGTGCCAGCCAGCAGCCCTGCAGGCGTCAACGCGCCATCAAGCAAGGGAGGCCCAGTTATTGGCCCCGAAGAAACACCTGTGCCAGAATACGGTGGTGATCCATCGCTCAAGGACTTGGGAAATGGCATCTCGGTCGGCACATCGGTGCATAACGACTCATCCAAGCCGTTGCGTGATATTGAACCCATCACCCCTGGACCAAAATCTGATAAGCCCCAGATTGAGAAGGAAAACCCGCCGTTGCCTCTCAAGGATCACATTGATAAAGACGATGAGGTTTTGCAAGACAGCTTTGGCAACACCATAAACGCAGTCAATGCGATGGTGATTGGCGCCGGCTTTCAGGGCATTAACCAGGCGGGCGGATGCGGCAACTGCGCCCCGCCAGATACAAACGGCGATGTTGGCCCCAATCACTATGTGCAAAGCGTGAACTCATCGTTTGCGGTGTATAGCAAGACCGGCACAAAGTTGTATGGCCCGGCCAACATCAACACGTTGTGGAGCGGCTTTGGCGGCGCCTGCCAGACCCGCAACGATGGCGACCCGATTGTGCTTTACGATTCCATGGCCGACCGCTGGTTGGTGAGCCAGTTCACGGCCGCGTCGCCGTATTACGAGTGCGTGGCGATCTCGCAGACTGGCGACCCGCTGGGGGCGTGGTATCGCTATGCCTTCCAGCTCAGCACAACCGACTTCCCTGATTACCCGCATTTGGGTGTGTGGCCGGACGGGTATTACATGAGTGTGAACATCTTCCTAAACGGGTCATCGTATGGCGGCCCGCGCCCGTATGTGTTTGACCGCGCCAAGATGCTGGCCGGGCAGCCTGCCACCTTCCAGACCACCAGCGCGGCGCTGGGCAGCGGCGTGAATCCCATCATGCCCGCCGATCTGGATGGCGCTACATTGCCCGCCACCGGCGCGCCAAATGTGTTCGTGGGTTTTGGCAGCACCATGAAGTTGTATAAATTTGCCGTGAACTGGACGACGCCATCGGCCACAACCTGGACGCAGCACGCCACGCTCGCGCCGGCTGGCTTCACCGCGTTGTGCACCACCGGGCGCAACTGTGTGCCCCAGCGCGGCACAGCCCAGAAGCTGGATGGGTTGGGCGACCGGCTCATGAACCGCGTGGCTTACCGCAATCTGGGAACGTCTGAGTCTCTGCTGGTTTCCCACGCGGTGATGGCTGGCTCCAGCAAGCGCACGCAAGCTGCGGCCATGCGCTGGTATGAGATTCGCAACCCGGCAGCCACACCTTCTATCTACCAGCAAGGCACTTTCTCGCCAGACACAACCTGGCGCTGGATGGGCAGCGTGGCGATGGACAAGAACGGCGGCATTGGCTTGGGATACAGCGCATCAAGCGGCACCCTTTATCCTTCAATTCGCGCAACGGGCCGCTTGGCGACGGATGCGCTTGGGCAGATGACGCAAGGCGAAAGCTCGCTTTATGCTGGAACAGGGTTCCAGAATGGTGTCAACCGCTGGGGCGATTACTCCAACTTGAGCATTGACCCGGTGGATGGATGCACCTTCTGGTTCACTACTGAATACAACAACAGCGGCGGCTGGGCATGGAGCACTTACATCGGCTCCTTCAAGCTGCCAAACTGCCAGTAAAACATGCTGGATATTGGGTATTGGGTAGGCGCTCAAATACCCAATGTCCTTTTACATCAACCGCGCAACCAGTGCGAGCCATTGCTCCAACTGAGTTGCGCGGTTGATGTAAAATAAACCCACACGCGCTGGTGGTGAAATTGGCAGACACGCCATCTTGAGGGGGTGGTGCCGCAAGGCTTGCAGGTTCAAGTCCTGTCCAGCGCATAATTAAAACCTCACAGGTCTCGCAGACCTGTGAGGTTTGTTTTAGGAGTTTCATGCTCACCCCAGTTCCCTTCACCAAGGTCAAATTCACCGATTCATTCTGGGCACCACGAATCCGCACCAACCGTGCCGTTACGCTCCCCATCGAATACAAAATATGCGAGGAGACCGGGCGGCTGGGCGCGTTTGACTGGCGCAAGGGGCAGCCTCATGAGCCACATTGGTTCTGGGATAGCGATGCCGCCAAGTGGATCGAGGCCGCATCCTACGCGCTGGCGGATGAACGCGACCCGCAAGTTGAAGCGCAAATTGACGCATACGCGGCCAGCCTCATCCGCAATCAGTTGCCAGATGGTTACGCCAACTCGCGCTTCATCAATGTGGAGCCGGGCGCGCAATGGGCAAACCTGCGCGATGCCCATGAAATGTATTGCGCAGGCCATATGATTGAAGCAGCGGTGGCGTATTTTGAGGCGACCGGCAAGCGCGAGTTACTGGATGCGATGTGCCGCTATGCGGATCACATGATTGCCACATTTGGCCCAAACCCCGGCCAAAAGCGCGGATATTGCGGCCATCAGGAAATTGAGCTTGCGCTGATAAAACTTTATCGCGCCACCGGCCAGCGCAAATATCTTGACCTCGCCGCATTCTTTATCAACGAGCGCGGACAAGGAACCAGCTTGCTTCACCCAGACAAGCCCGGCGCGCATGAACATTTTTATGATGTTGAGGCCAAAGCGCGAAACGCAGACCCAAGAGATTACTGGGCGAAGAATTACGAATATCTTCAGGCGCACAAGCCCGTGCGCGAGCAAACCGAGGTGGTTGGGCACGCTGTTCGCGCCATGTATATGCTTTGCGCAATGGCCGATTTGTCTGCCGAACTAAAAGATGACACCTTGCTCCACGCCTGCGAGGCGCTCTGGACACATTTGACCACGCGCCGGATGTATGTGACCGGCGGCATCGGCTCTGGTGGTGCGAATGAGGGCTTTACCGCCGATTACGATTTGCCCGATGACACCGCATATTGCGAAACCTGCGCGGCGGTTGGGCTTGTGTTTTGGGCGCATCGCATGTTGCAGCTCACAGGCCAATCAAAATATGCCGACGTGATGGAACGCGCGTTGTATAACGGCGCGCTCGCGGGCATTTCGTTGGATGGGGCCGCGTTTTTCTATGCCAATCCCCTCAGCAGCGCGGGCAATGTGCTGCGGCAAGCGTGGTGGGACTGCGCCTGCTGCCCGCCAAACATTGCGCGGCTCATCGCCAGCGTATCGGGCTACCAATACTCCTCTTCGGGAGATGGCATTTGGGCGCATCTTTACGCGCAGGGCGAGGCCGAAATGCGGGTGGGCCAAACGCCCGTGCGCGTAAGCCAGACCACAAATTATCCGTGGGATGGCGCAATTGCGCTTCGGTTGTCTCTGGAAAAACCTGCTGCCTTCGCTGTGCATCTTCGCATTCCAGACTGGTGCGATGGATTTCGGATATCCATCAACCAAAAACCAATAGCCAACACCCAATTGCAAGACGGCTATCTTGTTCTCTCTCGCCTCTGGGCCGATGGCGACACGATTGAGCTTGAGCTGAACATGCCCGCGCAATACGTGTATGCCAACCCAAACGTGCGTCAGGCGCTGGGGCAGGTGGCATTGCAACGTGGCCCGCTTATGTATTGCGTGGAGCAGGCCGACAATGGGGCGCAACTAGATCGCATCATTTTGCCATCTGTGCCAGATGGGTTTGCCGCTGCGCACGAGCCGGGTTTGCTGGGCGGCGTGACCGTTTTGCGTGGCGATGCCATCGCGCTGGATGAATCTTCGTGGGGTGGGGCGCTTTACCGCCATGCCGCGCCATCGGCCAGCGCCAAACAAATTACTGCTGTGCCCTATTACGCGTGGGCTAACCGCGCCCCCGGCGAAATGCGCGTTTGGCTGCGAGCGCAGCCTTAGCGCTCCAAACAGATCAGACCGCTCCGAGCGGTCTGACCTGTAATCACTTCTTCCGCTTAAACAAAATCTCGTAGGTGCGCATGGCCCCGGCCAGCGCGTTGCGCGGCTCTGTTTTTTTGGCGGTTGGGGTGATGGCTTTTGCGCCGCTTTGCCAATTGCTCCAGACAAACAGGCCCTCGCGCGGTGGCTCGCCCAGCATGGCGCGTAACTCCACCGAGTTGCCATCTGGATCAAGAAAATAAATGGCCGCCGCGGGCAACCACCCAATGACATACGGTTCATCGGTGGTGTTTCCAGCAAAATCCATCGTGGCAACGCCACGCGCGCGTAACCGAAGTGGCGCCGAGACCACATCCCCAATTTCTGCGTTCAGCGTGATTTGCGAGGTGGCGATGAACGGCGAATTGCCCGTGCCCCATAATGCCAGTGTGAAGTCTTTGGTTTTGCCCAGCCACATCACAGCCATGTTTTGCGCGGGGTCTTCTTTGGCAAGTTCCAACCCAACGATATCGCGGTAAAACGCAACCGCCCGCGCTACATCCCGCACTTGCAAACTGGCTTCGCCCAAACCAAGAATTGACATGGTTAAAGTGTAACCTGTAACGTGTAAAAGGTAACGGCGAGATGCGCTAATCAGCGCCCCATTAAACCTTACGTATTACAAATTACTCAAATAATCCGTTACCGCGCGGGTGGAGGGCAGACTCATGGCATGTTGCGCCACCGCAACGCACTCCTGGCGCGAGAGTTTGCGCATGGCCTGCTTATGCGCCGGGATGCTGGTGGGCGACATGCTGAACTCATCCATGCCCATGCCCAGCAAAAGCGGCGCGGCCAAAATATCGCCGCCCAGCTCGCCGCAAATACCGCACCATTTGCCATGCGCGTGAGCCGCCTCAATGCTCATTGCGATGAGTTTTAGCACCGCCGGGTTATACGGGCTGGCGAGTTTTGCCACTTTGGCGTTGCCGCGATCCACCGCCAGCGTGTATTGGGTCAGGTCATTTGTGCCAATGCTGAAAAAATCCACATGTTGCGCAAAATGATGCGAGAGCAGCGCCACACTGGGCACTTCGACCATGATGCCAAACTGCATCTTCTCGGCAAACGGCACGCGCTCGGAGCGCAATTGTTCTTTGGCATGCTCCAGCAAAGCGCGCCCTCGCTCCACCTCCATCATGTTGCACACCATTGGCAGCATAATCCGCAAATCGTGTTTGATGGAGCTGTCATCGGCGCACGCTCGCAGCAAAGCGCGGAACTGCGCCAGATAAATATCCTCGCGCCCATCCACCATACGGATGGCCCGCCAGCCCAAAAATGGGTTGTCTTCTTTCTCAATACTCAAATACGGCACATCTTTATCGCCGCCCACATCCAACATGCGCACCACAAATGGCCGCCCGTTCAGCACCCGCGCAATATCGTGATAAATCTCGACCTGTTCGTCCTCGGTGGGCATGGTGTCTCTGTCCATAAACAGAAACTCGGTGCGAAACAAGCCCACGCCCTCCGCGCCGTTATCAATTGCCTGGATGGCATCCTTGAGGCCGCCAATATTTGCAACCGTTTCCACGCGGTGGTTATCGGTGGTGATGGATGGCTGGTGCGCCAAAACCTGCGCCGATGCCCGCGTGCTCAGCCATTTACCGCGCTTGTCTTGCGCGGCGTTCAACTGCGCCTGATCTGGGGCTAACGTCAATGTGCCCAGATCGCCATCCAGCACGGCCAATTCACCCGGCTCAACCCCATCCAACGCAGAAATAGCCGCGCTGACTACCGCCGGAACGCCCAAGCCGCGCGAGAGAATTGCCACGTGCGATGTTGGCCCGCCGCGCATGGTGCAAATACCAAGCACGTTTTCGCGCTCAAATTGAATCGTGTCGCTGGGGGTCAAATCCAGCGCCACAATAATGCTGGGCTGGGTGAGTGTGCTTATATCATCGGTGCGCCCCAGCGCGTTGCGCGTGAGCCGTCCGCCCACATCGCGAATGTCGGCGGCGCGAGCGCGAAAATATTCGTCATCCAGCGCCAGCAACATCTCGGCATATTGCTCGGTGGCCTGGTTGATGGCTACCTCGGCGGGCAGGGCATCATTCGCCACCCCGTTTTTGATCGCGCCGATAAATTCCTCGTCCTCCAGAAATAGCTGGTGCGCTTCAAAAATGGCGGCCTGCTCTGCGCCAACGCGGGCGATGGCGCGCGCATGGAGTTCAATCAATTGCGCCCGGGTCTGGCCAATGGCCGCGTCTACCCGCGCCCACTCCACCAGCGGGCCTTCGCTGGCGCGGGTTGTCTCTTGCACATCCACGTGCCGAAAAACCCACACCGGCCCAACAGCCACGCCCGGCGCGGCGGCGATGCCTTGAAATTGATTTTCCATTCTTTGCACTTCTAATCAAAATTGCTTTCAATCAACCCGCGCAAAGCGGCAATGGCTTCTTCTTCGCGTTCGCCAGTGGCGATCACCTCAATCCGCTGACCCTTAACCACGCCTTGTGTCAAAACCATCACCATGCTTTTGGCGTTCACCGCTTTTTTATCGCGGTCCAGGTTGCGCAGGGTGATGGCGCACGGGAAGGATGTGGCGGCCTTGACAAATGTTGCGGCTGGCCGCGCGTGCAGCCCGGCCTCGTGATTAACGGTGAGTATTGCGGTTGCCATGTTTTTACAAAGCGCCCGGAGCAGTTGAACCGCTCCGGGCGCTAAATGTTTTATAACGCGTCCTGCTCGCGGCGCAGTTTCACAATTGTCTGGGTTTCGTTCAAATCAATATCGGCGTAGCGGATGGGCTGGCCTTTGGCGACGGCGTGTTTTATCACCCCGCCCACCGCCAGACCCAGCGGCAACTGATCACCCTTGCGGGCCACATCCGCCCGTTCAATCATCCCGTAAACGGTGAACCCGCCCAACGCGTCAACTTTGTCGCCGGGGTTCAAATCGCGTTTGGCGTAGGCAATCGTCTCGGCCACAAACGGGTGCTCGGTGGCGAGCGTGGCCTCGCCGTAAATCACCGCCCGCACAATTGACATTGGCGTTTCAAGGTTGGCCAGGTGATACGGGCGATACAACGCCCAGTTATTGCCATGCCCATTCAGCCGCAAATACTTCAGGTCTTTGATGATTTTGGGCTGGTCGGTGGTGATGATGACAAATACGCCGGGCGCAACGCTGCCCACCGCGTAATCCACCACTTTTGTGCCTTTCAAAATGCCGCCCTCGCTCTGAGGAACAAACACTTTGGCCAGGTCCTTTACTTCGCAGGCTGGGCCATGCGCCCCGGTGATTTCTGGCGGAAACCCCAGGCCGTTGCCAATCGAGGTCATCTCCACCATTGTCTTGGTGCCATCCACAAACGAGCACAGCATTTTGGGGCTCATTTGTTGCTCGGCGGCGCGGGCGGCGCAGGTGTCTGGCGTGGCGGTGCGGTCAAGCGGGTTGTTCTTGCCCTTGCCCACCATCACGATGTCAAACCCAAGCACGTCGGCAAAATCGTAAATTTCCTTGATCGCGCCCGGCTCATCGCCCGCGGCCAGCGAATAAATAACGCCAGCTTCTTTGGCCTTGCGGTTCAAAATATAGCCAACGGTCGCATCGGTCTCCACATTCATGTTAATGATGTGCTTCCCCGCCTGAATGGCCGCCAGACAAACTTTTGCGCCAACCTCCGGCACGCCAGTCGCCTCCACGATCACGTCCACATTTTCAATTCGCGCCATCTCATCGGCGTTATTCATTGCCACACGCCCGCTTTGGCGGATGTGATCTGCGGCGGCTTTGGCATCGTTGATTTCCTTCACGCTGGCCTTTACCGAGGCTTCTACAAAGCTGGCCGCGGGGCGCCCGGGCACTACATCGGCCACCGCCACCACCTGCGCGCCTTCCATCCGCTCAATTTGGCTGATGAGACCCGTGCCCATTTGGCCCGCGCCCACCAACCCCACGCGAAGAGGACCTTGCTTTGCCGCGCGTTCGCGCAATTTGTCTTTTAACGCCATGATTTTTTATTTCCCTCCCAAAATTGCAAACCGCATTCCCACATCCACATTGGGTAATGGCTGCGCTTCCACGCATACATCGCCGGGCAATTCAACCTCGGTTTCTCCGCTTGCCTTTAACACCAAATGCCCCAAATTAGATAAATTGGAATTCGCAACCGGCCCAACCGCCAGCACTTTCAAGTGAGTCTCACCCAAAACAACCACATCCCCAGGCGCAATTTCGCCACGCATGGGCGAACCTTTATGCACCACGGCCACTTCGGCCAGTTCATCCGGGGCGCCTTCGCCAAAAAACACCAGCACCCCGGCGCTTACAAATTCTTCGAGCAGGCTGCCTATGCCAGTGACCGTGCGTTCATATTTGACCATATTGGCCTCTATGCTGGTGTAATGTCATCCAGCCGCACGCCAGAGCAAAAATACTGCTCGGTGATAAATCGGAACAACGGGCCAGAGGGCGAGGTGGGATAAATATCAATCGTCAACACCTTCTTCATGGGGTAAACACCCACGCGGGCCGTGCCGCCGCAATCAATGATGACGCACGCCATCGCCTCAAACGCCACCTTGGTCTTAAAGCCATCCACCGCCTCGCAGCCGGTCAGGTCGGCAATTTTTTGCGCAAGGGGATGAATCCCGCCACCGGTCACCGAGACCACCTTGTCCTTGCCCGGTTTCGGGTCAATCAAAAACGGGCCGCCCCATCCCTTTGGGCCTTTAACCACTTTTACTTTTTTATATTCAGCCATTTTTCTCCTTATTGATTGCATTGATTGCTAGTTGCTGGCTGCCAGCGGGTTAACCACTAGCAATCAGCAACTAGCAACTAGCCATTACTTAAGCATACAGCCCAATGCTGGCAACCCACGCAATAATTACCGAGATTGGCCCGGTAATAAGACGCGAGAACAGCACGGCGGGCACGCCCGTCTCCACTGTCTCTGGCTCGGCTTCGCCCAGCGCCAAACCCACTGGGATGAAGTCGCAGCCCACTTGCGGGTTGATGGCGAACAGCGCGGGCAGCGCCAGCGATGGCGCAATCTTGCCCTGGCCGATTTGCACGCCCAGCAACGTTCCAATCACCTGCGCGATGACGGCGCCCGGCCCCAGCAGCGGCGAGAGCACCGGCAACCCGATGATGAGCGACATGATGATCAAGCCAATGGGGTTGTTGGCCAGACCAGACAGCGCGTTGGCAAGCCAGTTGCCCACACCCGTCTTCAGAATAATGCCAATGACCAGCGAGATGAAGGCCATAAACGGCAGAACGTTCTTAATCACCTGATCAATGCTATCGCGGCCAGACTGATACAACACGCCGACTACGCGACCAACCGAGCGACCAATCTTTTCCAGCAATTTTGTAAGTGCTTGCATGATTTTGTATTTCTCCTGTTTAGATCAGGCATTACGCCGAAGCTGGTGTTCTGTTGGCAGACATGCGGTTGTAAAGCCATTCTGTTACCAAACCACGAATGAAGATGACGACAAAACCTACGAGCATGTAGCGCACGGCCAGATCGCCCAGCGCCAAACCCTTGTCTGTGATGCCCTTGGCAATGCCAGCCCACACAAACAACTCACCTGGGTTGACATGCGGGAAGATGCCCAGCGGCGGGTGCACAAACGACACAGCCGCATCATAAAACGCGGGCTTCAGGCGCTCTGGCAAAAAGCGACCCATCGTATACGCCATTGGGTTGGTGAAGAAGAACACCGCCACAAACGGCAGAATTGTGTAGCGAACCAGCGTTGGCAGAATGCCCGGCTTGCCCGCGTAGCGGCCAATGCCTTCAATGCGCTCTGTGCCAATCAACGCGATCAACGCATTCACGGCTGTCATCAGCACGATGAGCAAAGGAATGATGCCGGAGACGAGGCTGACGAAAACCTCGCCGCCTTTCTGGAAAAGACCGATAAAGTCGGTAGCAAGTTGTGCTAGAAAACCCATTACGAACCTCCTGAGAGACGAAAATTATTGTGATTGATTAAGTTATTTCTCTTAGGTCGCGCAATCCGCTCCTGGCGTTCGCCGCGCGTGCGACGCCGTGTTAAAAAAACAATATTCTTAAGTTACAGGCAAAACCACCTCCTGAGCAAAATGCCCCACGTCGGCGGTCTTGCTTTCCCCGCTTCTTTCTTCATTGGATGCAACAACGTTGACCGGCTTTCCCACTTCAACGGGTTTATCTAAGTGATCACGCAAATACTGCGCGGCGGCGCAGGCCGCGCCCCATACATTTTTGCCCACGCCTTTGGGTATCTCGCCGCCAGCCCAAATATCATCCACATGCAGCCCAATCATTTGTTTGATGGGTTTAAGACTGGCAAAAACCGTAATGCCGCTGAGTTGCTCGGCGGTCTTCACGTTCAGCCCCTCATCCAACACAAGCACAACATACGTGCGGGTGCGAACGCGATTGCCGCTCATGCCGGTGGCGGTCAGACCGGTCTTGCGCAATTTGGCAATGCGCCCGTAATACCGCCTCATCTGCATAAAAGACAGCCCAAATTGCAGCAGCCACATCACACCAAGCGCAATGCCCAGCACCACCCAGTTTTCGCTGTTATTTGTCATTCGTTCTCCGTGTTACTTTTCGTCTTAGCGCTCTGGGCGTTCAGCCGAACTTGTTCGGACACGCCCGGAGCGCTGGTCGGCGTTTTTTAACTCAACATCACGCCCGGATTCTCAATCGCCTTGCGCAGGTCCTTCATAAACAGCGCGGCCACTGCGCCATCAATCACGCGGTGATCAGCGCTCAGACGCAAGGTGGCGATGGGGCGCGCGACCGGCTTGCCCTCTGCATCTGGCACAAACTTTTGCGCGGCCCGGCCCACCGCCAAAATGGCGCACTCTGGCGGGTTGATGATGGCGGTGAAGCGGTCAATCTCGTGCATCCCCAAATTGGAGATGGTGAACGTGCCGCCGCTTAACTCATCCATCTTGAGTTTGTTTTGCTTGGCCCGCGCGCCCAAATCTGCAATTTCGGCCGCGAGCTTTCGCAACCCTTTGTTCGGCGCGTCTTTAATCACCGGCACAATCAGGCCATCCTCCAGCGCCACCGCCATACCGATATTGATCGCCCGCATAAGCAAAATGCGGTTGTTGTCCACATCCAGCTGGCTGTTAATCCGAGGATGCCGGCCCAGCGCCCACGCACATGCTTTCACCAAAAGCGCGGTCACGCTCACCTTTGGTTCGTCCTTCGCCGCGCTTTTATTCAGTTCCGCCCGTAGCGTTTCCAGCGCGCTCATATCCACATCCGCGTCAAACGTGACATGCGGCGCGTCTTGGGCGCTTTTTTGCAGCCGCGCGGCAATTGTGCGGCGCATGGCGTTCATGGGCAAAGCCGTAAACGCATCTTCTGTTTGGGCCGATGGCTTTTGCGCCGGGGCTGCCGCCTGTTTTGCAGATGAAGCCGCGGCGAGCACATCGCCTGCCTGAACACGGCCATGTGGCCCGCTGCCAGCCACATCACCCAGCCCAATGTTTTCCTCGCGGGCAACCCGCCGCGCGGCGGGTGTGGCGCGTTCGCGCGGGTCTGGCAGGGCGGGGGAGGGTTGCGAGTTGGCGAAATTCTCCACGTCCTCGCGTGTGATGCGCCCGCCCGCGCCGCTGCCACGCACTTTTTGCAAATCCACGCCCAAATCTTGTGCGGCGCGTTGGGCCACGGGCGTTGCCATCAGCACAGCGGCCAGCGGGGCAGGGGATGGAGTTTCGGCAGAGGCAGCTTGTGGCGCGGGAGATGGAACCGCGCCTGTTGGGGCCGCCTCGCCGGGTTTAAGAATCCAGGCGATGATTTGCGTCACCGGAATCACATCGCCTTCCCTGGCCGAGATTGCGCTCAGCGTTCCGCTGGCTGGCGCTTCAATCTCCATGTTGATTTTGTCGGTTGTGACCTCGGCAATTGGGTCGCCTTCTTTTACCGCCTCGCCCTCTTGCTTGATCCAGCGCACAAGCTCGCCGCTTTCTTGCGTAAAGCCGAACTTGGGCATGATGACTTCTTTCATCCTAGTAGGCCCCCTGCGCAAGCTTGCGCGCCTCGCGCACAATGTCATCTACCTGAGGCACAGCCGCGCGTTCCAGGTTGCGGTTGTATGGAATCGGCACATCCAACCCGGTCAGGCGGCGGATGGGCGCATCCAAATAATCAAACGCCTCGCTAGATGCGATTCGGGCGGCCAGTTCGCCGCCATATCCACCCGTGCCAACAGCCTCGTGCACAATCAACACACGCCCGGTTTTCTTCACACTTTCAAAGATGGGTTTTTCATCCAGCGGGTTAAGCGTGCGCGGGTCAACCACCTCAAGCTCAATCCCTTCGGCCTTTAGTTTTTCTGCCGCCTCCAGCGAGCGCCCCACCATGATGCTGGTGGCGATGACCGTGACATGCTTGCCTTCTCGCGCAATTTTGGTCTGGCTCAGCGGCACGCGATACATTTCTTCTGGCACGGGGCCTTTGGTTTTGTAAAGCAGCTTGTGCTCAATAAAAATCACCGGGTTGGGGTCATCCAGCGCGGCCAGCAAAAGGCCCTTCGCGTCATACGGGTTGCTGGGCATCACCACTTTTAACCCAGGCACATGCACAAACCAATTCTCAAGGCTCTCGCTGTGCTGGGCCGCCGCGCCGGTGCCGCTGCCGCCGGGCATACGCAAAACCATCGGCACGGTGGCGTTGCCGCCAAACATATACCGAATCTTTGCGGCCTGCAAAACCAACTGTTCCATGCTCAGCGTCACAAAATCCATAAACTGAATCTCGCCAATGGGCCGCATTCCTGCCAGAGATGCGCCAATGACCGCGCCGGTGATGGCCGCCTCGCTGATGGGCGTATCAATCACGCGCTCCTCGCCAAACTCGTTCACCAAACCAGCGGTTACGCCAAACGCGCCGCCATAAATGCCGATATCTTCGCCAATCAAAAACACGCGCGGGTCGTTGCTCATGGCCTGGCGCATGGCCTCGCGCAAAGCTTCGCCGTAAGTAATCTCACGCATACACACCCTCCATCACATCTTTAACATCCGGCTCAGGGCTTGCTTCCGCGAAGGCCACTGCGGCATCAATTCGTTTGTTGGCTTCGGCGCGGGCTTCTTCAACCTGCGCATCACTCCACCCCAATTCCTTTGCGTAGCGGGGGATGGGGTCACGACCCTGCCACTCGGCCAGCTCCTCGCGCGTCCGGTAAAGCTGGCGGTCGCTCTTGCTGTGCCCGCGCCAGCGATAAGTTTGGCATTCCACCAGCACCGGCCCACGCCCGGCGCGGCAATCGGCTGCCGCCTCGGCAATGGCGTCATACACGGCGGCGACCTCGTTGCCATCTACCGTAATACCGCGCACGTTATACGCCACCGCGCGGTCGCTAATTCTTGCCACGTTGGCAGACTTTTTAATCGCCATGCTCATGGCGTATTGATTGTTCTCGCATACATAGATGATGGGCAGCTTCCAAATGCTCGCCATGTTCATGGATTCGTGGAACGCGCCTTCGTTCGAGGCCCCATCACCAAAAATAACCGCGCACACCTGGTCTGTTTTGCGCAGCTTGATGCTGAGGCCAACACCCACCGCCAGCGGCAACCCGCCGCCCACGATGCCGTTTGCGCCCAGGTTGTTTGTGGCTACGTTGGCAATGTGCATGCTGCCGCCGCGCCCGCGGCAATAGCCCGCCTCGCGGCCCATGAACTCGGCCATCATCAGGTTTACATCGCTGCCTTGCCAGGCAAGACAATGCCCGTGACCACGATGGGTATTGAGCAGATAGTCGCCCTCGCGCAAGGCGTTGGAAACACCAACCGCGGTGGCTTCTTGCCCAATGCTCAGGTGCATCGTGCCGTGCACTTTGCCCAGAGCAAACAGCTCTTCTGCGCGTTGTTCAAATGCGCGGATGAGCATCATCGTGCGCAAATAACTTTCTTTTAGCTCCATGTCTTTATTTCTTTCCTATCATTCCCAAAACAGAAGATGCGGCGATTTCGTCGGTGACCAGCGCATTGATGATCTTGCCGCGCAAGGCCGCGTTGATGATGGCGGTTTTGGCCGGGCCGCCCGCCACGCCCAATCTCAAAGGCGCTTTTTTAATGCTGTCAATGTCTATGCCAATGGTTCGATGGACCAATTCGCTTTCCACCAGCTTGCCTTTGTGGTCAATGTGTAATCCGCAAATATCGCCCACCGCCCCGCGCTTTACCAATTGGTTCATTTGCGTTTTTGTGATGAAGCCTTCCAAAAGCAGCGATGAATATTCCGAGTCCACGCTGCCCATGCCCAAAATGAGCAAATCTGCCTTGCGGGCCAGCAGCATGTTTTGGCGAATGTGGCGGTCACTTAGCAGAGCAGCTTGCGCTTGCGGGCTTTCCACCACCAGCGGGG
The DNA here is from genome assembly GCA_035433205.1 of Thermoflexales bacterium. Taxonomy (GTDB): domain Bacteria; phylum Chloroflexota; class Anaerolineae; order J036; family Brachytrichaceae; genus DAORUN01. The sequence continues at coordinate 52,156 of DAORUN010000003.1, forward strand.
CAGGCAAAATTTCGTATTCGCCCGCAAAGGCGCGGGCCATGCGGCGGGCAATTTCTGGCCCATCATTCTCGTGATGACTTGCGCCCAGCGAGCCAATAAGTTGCAAAACCTTTACGCCTTTTTTTGGCGATGGCCGCAGAGATGACACCGTTTCTGCCAGCGTCACACCCCACGAAACGCCTACGATCATCTCGTCTTTAACCAGTTCGTCAATAAGACTTGCGGCCACAATGCCCAAGCGATGCAAAATCTCGGCATAAAGCGGGGAGTTGTGCGCCAGCACGCGCACATGCGCAAGGTTGAAGGCGCTCTTGAGTTCGCTTTCCAAATCCAGCCTGCGCTGAATTGGGTGATTGATCCGCACTTCAACAATCCCGCGTTCGCGCGCTTCTGTGAGCAGCCGGGAAATCATGGATCGCGAATACCCCATGCGTGTGGCGATTTCGCTCTGGCCCAATTGAGTTTCGTAATACATTTCAGCAACGCGCGCAAGACGCTCGTGCTGTTCCAAAGTCAGCCCGTTTCCATTTTGCGAGTGATTCGCCGAGTTCATGGGGCGGGAATATAACCCCGAAAACACATTGATGCACAAAATTGAAAAAGATTCACCAATGTGAATTTATGTGTGAAATTTTTAACAATTAAAAATTAATGCCGTGACGGGTTGTGCTTTGTCAGGTGTTTGGGTTTGCGCGTGTTACGATTCCAGTGATGACACCCGCGCAAAAACCGCGCATTGGCACACTTGGCGAACGCTCGCTTCATGCTGCTCTCAAACGGCATTTGGCAAAACCGGGCGATGATGTGGAATACCCGCTGGATGGCTATGTGATTGACATCCGGCGCGGGGACAAACTTATTGAGGTGCAAACCACTGGGTTTTCATCGGTGCGCCGCAAATACCGCGATCTTGTTACGCGCCACCGCATGCACGTCATCCATCCCATCGCCATTGAGAAGCATATTATTTGGCTGGATGAAGATGGCGCGATTGAGCGCAAGAGCAAAAGCACAGCCAAACGCAGCGCGGCCAATATCTTTGATGCGCTCACGGGCTGCCCAGAGATTATTTGCTCGCCAAACTTTACGCTGGAGGTGTTGCTGGTGCGAGAAGAAGAAGTGCGCCAACGGGTTGTGCCGCGCCAGCGCCGCCGCTGGAACCGCGATTGGAAGCCCGTGGATCACCGGCTGATAGAAATTGTGGAACGCCGCGCCTTTCGCGCGCCGGGCGACTTGCTCTCGCTTTTGCCGGATGGGTTGCCGGATCAATTCACCAACGCCGACTTGGTGAAGCTCGGAAAAATTTCGCGCCACCTGGCTCAGCGGGTCACGTATTGCCTGCGCAATTGCGGCGCCATCAGCGTGGCGGGCAAAAAGGGCAAGGCGGTTTTGTATGAGAGCAAACGCTGACTTCTCAGGCGGCCGCGCGGAGATTTTTGGCGACTGTTTCTGGATGCGCCGCCTTGGTCAAAGTGGAGCCAATCACAATCACGCGCGGCGCATATGGGCGCAACTCGGCAATATTCTCTTGCGTAACGCCGCCCGCGATTGAAAGCGGCGCATGAGAAATGCCCGCCAATTGGCGCAAAAGCGGGTGGGGCAAGGGGCGCGGGGTCACGTCCTCATCCGCATGAATCCCCAACACATCTGCGCCAAATGCCGTGAGTTCGCCAGCGCGGCGCACCTTGTCCTCCACGCCAACCACATCGGCCACAACACATTTTCCGCGGGCGTGGGCGGCCGCAATCACCGCGTGAATGGTGGCATCGCCCGCGCAACCCAGCACGGTGATGAAATCTGCGCCCGCATCCAGCGCCAGCTCCGCCTCATAACGCCCCGCGTCAAATGTTTTCATATCGGCCAGCAAAATCTTGTCTGGGCCGATGGCCTCGCGCAGGGCGCGAACAGCGGCCATCCCTTCGTGTTTGATGAGAGCCGTGCCCGCCTCAACCACATCCACAAACGGGGCGATGCGTTTGGCAAACGCCACCGCTTCTGGCAGCGTAAACGTGTCTAGGGCGACTTGGAGAAGCATGGCTGGTGGACGATAGACCATGGACGATGGACGATTAAAGGCCGCATATCGTCCATCGTCCATCGTCTTTTTAGTATCTCCACAAGTGCGCGTTTTGCTCGGCGAGGAAAGACATATCCTTGAACGTGGCGGCTTCTTTGCGCTTGATGGCAAGATAAGTCTCGACCATTTGTTCACCCATCGCCTGAGACAAAACCGGATCGGCGGCCAGCGCGTCACACGCTTCGCTCAATGTGGCGGGCAACGGCGCAATGTTCCGCGCGGCGCGTGTCTCTTCGTCCATTTGGCTGGGCGATACGCTGAGCGCGGTGGTGTGCGACTGGTGGGTCTGAATGCCATCCAACCCGGCCGCCAAAACAGACCCCAGCATGAGATACGGATTTGCGCTGGCATCGGCCAGCCGGTATTCCAAATTGGCGCTGGTTTTTGCGCTAGACCACGATTGCGGGGTGATGCTGATGGGCACATCGCGGTTGTCGTATCCCCACGCGCCAAACGGCGCTGGCCCGGCGTTCCCGGTCAACCGGCGTTGCGAGTTGGCCGAGGGACACGACACGGCGGCGAGCGCGTTGATGTGGCGCATGAGGCCGCCAATGAAGCCCATGCCATCCTCATACAGCCGCAGCGTTTCATCCTCGTGATGCGAATCGGTGAACATCACATTGCGCCCATTGCGATCCCACAAACTGATGTGCGCGTGCAAGCTGCTGCCCGGCTGATTCTCAAATGGCCGAGCCATAAAAGTGGAATACCAGCCATGCGTCCATGCCACCGCGCGGATGGCCTCGCGGGCCAGCACAACCTGGTCGCAGGCGGTGAGGGGATCCGTGACGCGCAGAGTAATTTCCTGCTGGCCGCCGCCCATTTCGGGGTGGTAATGCTCCACCGCAATCCGCTGGTCGTCCAGCGTGCCAATAATTTCGTTGATGACTTTTGCGGCGACCGTCATGCCCATCCCGGTGGCATAGCCGCTTTCGTCCACGGGCACAAACCCGCCATCCGAGCCGCGCACCGCAAAATAAAACTCCAACTCAAAACCCACCTGCGCCTTGTATCCAGAATCGGCCAGGTCGGCCATCATGCGTTTGAGGAAGGAGCGGGCGCACAGCGGCGAGGCCTGGGTGTCCATGTCCACCACGTCGGCCATCATTGCGCCAGTGTTTGGCGCGTAAGTCGCTACTCGGAAGGTGTTGAGATCGGGCAACATGCGGGCGCGCCCGGTGAGGTTGGGCATGGCTTGCTGGTCATTCACCGTCAGCCCCAGCGAGTGCAGCGGGATGCTGGCGCCATCAATCGCGGTGCGGCGCAGCGCATCCAAATGAATGGCCCGCCCGCGCACGATATTGGCGAGGTCTGTCCACAAACAACGCACCAGCCGCACGCCGGCATCGCGCGCCTCGCGCATCACGTAATCGGATGATGCGGATTTGTTCCGCAAAAAGTCGGACGAGCCGGGTGATGGTGTTTCTTCTCGCATGGTATTTGTTTTCAAGGGGCAGGCCGTCCTAATCAGCCAGACCCTTCGCATTGGTCATCATTCTATAACCAAGTAATTGAATTGTGTAAGAATATGAAGCAATGATTACGCGCAAGGGCATAACTCAGCATTTTTCGGCGGATGGGTTTGTGCAAGGCGATGAACGCTGGCAAGTGGCGCGGTTTGCAAACGGCGTGGTGCGTCTGGATGCGGAGGTGACCCGCATTGCGCCATTCCCAGAACCGCGCCAGGAGTCGTTTAGTCTCACCTTGGCGGTCCGGGCGTGTCCCAACAAGTTGGGCGAACCGCCCGGACCGCTATTCAGGGCGCTGGTTCCCGGCCAGCGCGAGGCGCGGATGAGCGTGGTGGACAACCGCGCCATGTTTTGCTGGCAACACGGCCACGAAACGCATCGCGCAGAAAAAGCGTGGGGTGATGAAAACGAGATTGATTACAACTCGCCGCTGTTTATGACCGCCTTGATTTGGCAGAGCGCCCTCGCGCCCGGACAAACCCGCGCGTATACCCGCGCCCAACTGGATGCGCTCACATTTGAGCCGCATTTTGCCCTGCAAACCCTGGCGCGGCTGGAGGACGAAGATCATGAGACACGTTTTGGCATAATGCGGCTGGCGCATTACGTGCAAACTCCTGCAACCTCTCAGCCCCATCCCCAAAAAGAAAGCGCGCATTTTTGGTGTGATGAGGATGGCATTGTGTTTGACTTGATTTCGCATAATGGCGCGAGGCAAGTGTTAACCGCGGTAAGTTTCCCCGAATGAGCGCGACGTTGGGTAGCGCATAATGCTCTCTATGATTTCGCCTCGTTGGCGCAAGGTGTTGCGCGATTTGAGTTCCAGCAAACAGCGCACGCTGCTGGTGGTGTTGTCCATCGCGGTGGGCGTGTTTGCGGTGGGCACGGTGTCGGGCGCATCGCACATGATTGCGGATGAGTTGAACCGCGCCTACGCGGCCACCAACCCATCGAACGGCCGGGTATACGCCACGCCCGTTGACGATGATTTTATTGACGCCGTGGCCCGCATGGATTCCATCCGCAATGTTGAGGGCGTGTATGCGCTGGGAGCGCGGGTGCAACTGGGGCCTGCCAGCCAGGGCGATAACCCATCTGCCGATTGGCGGGATATTACGCTTGAGGTGCGCCGTGATTTTAACGATCTCTCGGTGAATGTGTTTTACCCGAACAGCGGCGACTTTCCGCCGCCAGAACGGACGATGGTGATTGAGCGGGCCGCGTTCGAGACGCTGGGCGTCCCGCTGGGCGAGAAAGTGACGCTGCTCATGGCAGATGGCAAGATGCACGACATCAAAGTGGTGGGGACAGTGCATGATTTGGATAAACCCGCGCCCATCTTTGGTAACCGCATTTACGGATATATTAATTTTGACACGCTGGAATGGCTGGGTTACAAGCGCGGGTATAACCAGATTGCGTTCGTGGCCGCGCAAAACCCGCAAGATGAAGCGCACATTCGGGATTTGGTGGATGACATCAGCGACCGGGTGAAGGCCGCAGGTGGGCGGGTGACCGGAAACCGCGTGCGGCTGGTGCATTCCGCGCTGGATCAGGTGAACGCCATGATTTTGATCCTGAGCGTGATCGGCTCGCTTTCGCTGTTCCTTGCCAGCTTTTTGGTGGTCAACACCATGCTCGCCATCCTCACCCAGCAGGTGCGGCAAATTGGGGTGATGAAAACCATTGGGGCGCGCAACCAGCAGATCACAGCCATGTATTTGATGATGACGCTGGCTTTCGGGTTCCTTTCGCTGTTTGTGGCGGTGCCGCTGGGCGCGCTGGCAGCGTGGGGGCTGGCGTTGTATGCGGGCAATGCATTGAACTATGACCCGCGTTTGCTCATCCAGCCAGATACGATTCAACTTGAGATTTTGGTGGGGTTGTTCGCGCCGGTGCTGGCCGCGCTGGCTCCTGTGCTCAGCGGGGCGCGGGTGACCGTGCGAGAAGCCATCTCGACCTACGGCCTGAGCAACGAGGCGGCGGCCAAGTCTAAACTGGTGCATCTCTCGGCGCGGCTTTCGCAAATTTTCCCGCGCCCGCTCATCTTGTCTTTGCGCAACACATTTCGGCGCAAGGTGCGGCTGGCGCTCACTCTATTCACGCTCACGCTGGCCGGGGCCATGTTCATGAGCGTGCTGCATGTTCAGGCTTCGCTCAATCAGGTGGTGGATATTGCGTTTGATTATTGGAAATATGATTTTGGCTTGAATTTTGCCCAGATGCAGAGCATTGAGCGGGTGATTGCCGAGACCAAAACTTTTCCAAATGTAAAAAATGCCGAAGTGTGGATCGGCGGAAACGCCACGCGCATTCGACCAGATGGCGTGGAAAGCAAAGGTTACCAGGTGATGGCCGTTCCCCCAGATTCGCCGCTCATCAAACCATCGGTCACATCTGGGAGATGGCTATTGCCAAGCGACACAAACGCCATCGTGCTAACAGCCACCACGCTTAAAGATGACTCTGATATTGCGGTGGGCGATGACATCACTTTGAAAATTGACGGGCGCGAACGAATTTGGCATGTGGTGGGCGTGGTGCGCACGGTGGGCGATAACGGGCGGTTTTATGTGCCGCAAAATTTTTACGCCGAGTTGATTCACGCCCAGGGGCGTGGCAATTCGTTGGCGGTGGTGACCGACGAGGGCAGCGCGGATGAACAAGCATCCAGCCTGGCGCAAATGCAAGAGCATTTTGCGCGGTTGGGGATGATCGCGGGCGGGTCATTCACCATGTCGGTGCAAAAGGCCAACGCGCTGGGGCAAATCAACATCCTCATTTTTTTCATGCTGCTGATGGCTATTTTGCTGGCGGTGGTTGGCGGGCTGGGGCTGATGGGCGCGATGAGCATCAATGTGGTGGAGCGCCAGCGCGAGATTGGCGTGATGCGGGCCATCGGCGCGTCCAGCGGCTCGCTCATGCAAATCTTCATCATCGAGGCCGTCATCATTGGCGCGTTAAGCTGGGTGGCGGGCGTGATTCTGGCGTTCCCGCTGGGTCAGTTTATGAGCGACGGGGTGGGGCAGGCCATTTTACAAACCACGCTGGTTTACACGCTTGCCCCGCGCGGCATCGCCATTTGGCTGGGGTTGGTGCTGGGTATTGCCGCGCTGGCCGCGCTTTTGCCCGCCCTTCGCGCCACACAGCTTAGCGTGCGCGAGGTGCTGGCGTATGAGTAACCCAAGTTATCAGACTTCCTCGCCAAAGCGCGCGCTGAAATGCCGAAACACGAAGAACCCAACGAGCAAGACGAGGACGGATGTGAGCGCGGTGCGCACCCAGAAATCCAGAGCGGTAACCCGCCCGTGATACATCAACTCTTGATACACGTTGACCAGCGAGGCCATGGGGTTGAGGCGGCGCACCCATAACCCCACATCAAACTTCAGCCCAAACAAGTCCACCAACCGCGGGCCAACCGTGCTGATGTCATACCAAATTGGCGTGAGGAAGAACAGGGCCAGCATAGATAGGTCTATGATGAATTGCGTATCGCGGTAAAACACATGCAAGGTGGAAAGCAGCAGCGCCAGCCCAATGCACAGCATCACCTGCATAAGGATAACAATCGGAACCAGCGCCAGCGTCCATTGCAAAGGATGGCCAGAGATCACCGCAACCAAAACAAACATGGGCAAGGCCAGCAAAAAGTTCACCGTTTGAGAAAGCACCGCGGAGATGGGGAGCAGGATGCGCGGGAAGTAAACCTTTTTGACCAGCGCGCCATTTGCCACCACGCTGCCCGTGCCAGTGGTGATTGCCGCGCTAAAAAAGTTCCAGGCCAGCAACCCAGACAAAATAAACACATGGGCGCGGGGAATGTTGGATGGGTTAAGCACGGTGAACGCGAATGTCATCACAATCATCATGCCCAGCGGCTGCAAAAATGACCAAGCCACACCCAGCACAGAACGCTGGTAGCGGGTCTTGAGGTCGCGCGTCACCATCATTTGCAAAAGATGGCGGTAGTTCCATATTTCGCGCAGTTCCGATTTAATGTTTTGCATCTTTGATTGACGGGAGACCGAAGACGGAGGACGGTTTCAGCCGTCCCCGGTCTCCTGTCTTCCGTCTTTTTTTATTACAGCTTCATACATCCCCTGCATTACCTTTGCCGATTGCTCCCAGCTAAAATTCTGAATGGCGCGGCTGCGCAGGCGCTGGCCCAATACCCGGCCAGATTCCGGCTGGGCGGCCAAAGCGAGTATACGCTGAGCCAAAGCCGCTGAATCGCCGAGCGGGGAATACGTTCCGTCTTCTCCAAGATATTCGCGCTGGCCGGCGGTGTCAAACGCAACCGTCGGCAAAGCCATCGCCATGTAGTTAAGAACCTTTCCGCTGCCCTCGGTAAGCGAAAGTTTTGGCGCAATGGCGATATCGCCCAAAGCCAGCATCTCTGGCATATTTTCATACGGCACGCGCCCGCCAAAAACCACATCACCCAAAACGCCCGCGGCTTGCGCCCGCATCGTCCATTCGTCTACGCCGGGGTAGCCCAGCACCAGCCAGCGCAAGGCCGGGTTGATGGGTCGCGCAATGGCCGCGGCCTCCAAAATATGCTGAATGCCTTGATGCCGCGCGAGCAACCCCAAATACACCACCACCGGGGCATCGGGCGAAATGCCAAACTGGGCGCGCAGCTCGGCGCGGCGAGCTGCGGTTATCACATCTGGGCGCACGGCGCGCGTGTTCACCCCATCTGGCAAATGGGCGATGGGTTTTGCGGGCCAATTTTTTTGCAGCGTTGCGGCGGCGTTTTTTGTGCTGGCAAAGATGGCCGCAGGCATGGCCTCGGCCCGGCGCTCCACCCATCGCCAAAAGCGCTGGCGTTTTCCGTTGTCTCGCAAAAACCTGTGATGCAGCATTTCATCCGTCAGGCTGCCCTGATAATCGAAAAACACTGGTTTGCGCCAAACACGCCCCAGCGCCCCGCCAATCAACGCGCCCTCATGCAGATGGGCGTGGATCAGGTCAAAATTTTCGCTCGCCAATGTTTGCGCCAATTTGAGCGCCAGCAACACATCAAACGCATATTTGTGCCGCGATGAACCGACCTCGTAACTGGCATGGTATGGGGTGGGGCGGGTGCGAATCACGCGCACATCTGGCACGTTGTTGCCCTTGAAATACGTAACGATGGATACGCGATGCCCCAGCGCTTGCAATGCCCGTGCTTCCTCCAAAATTCGCACATGGCAGCCGTAATCGCCAAAAAATGACGTGGGGGCCAGGCTGAGGATGTTCAAAATGCAACGAGAAATAAGAAGCAAGAAACAAGGGAATTTGCGCGCAATTTGTGATTATTCCTCATTTCTTGCTTTTTTCGGGGTCAATTTGTTTTGCCAGTTTTTGACCCATAAACATGCCCAAAATGGATGGACGAGAGACGGCGGTGGCAGGGGTGGCGGGCTTGGCGTCGCGGCCCTTTTGCCATGCGTTCAGCCAGTCGGCGCGGCGTTCGCCAGCCAGGGCGATGAGTTCCTCGGCGGCTTTGGCGTTGCCGGCGCTCACCGCATCTCGCAGCGCCATCAACCCCAGCATGACCTGGTTAAGCCAGTGGACACTGGCCTCTTTTTGCTCAATCAAGGCGCTGGCTATGCTGGGCGGGTGAACATCCTCAACTGCTTTTGTGGTTTTGGCGAAAGATGCCCCGGCCAGCCATGTTCGCTCGCGCCAGGCTTCATCGCCAGAAACGGCGGCCATGTAAGCGGCCAGCACGGCAGATGGGATCGCGTCCACGCTCAGGCGCAGGCCGTCGTGTTCGGCGGCGTCCATAAACACGGTGTGCGCCTGGGCAGAATCGGCCAAAGCCGCCAGGGTGTTGATGGAATCAATCGGTGTGCCGTGGCGCGGCGCAATAAACCAAACCGCGCCTTTGAAAGTTTCCTTGCCGGGTGGGTCGTCGCTGGCGAGCGGGTTGATTGAAATATCGCAGTTGATGTAGCTCACGTTGGCGGGCAACAACCGCGCCGCGCCATTCAGCGGGCCTAGCGCCGCGCCGCTGGCATCTACCACAATGGTGTTCTCGGCAAGATATTTGCCAATGGCATGCAGCGTTGTTTCCACCTCGTTTTGCGGGATGGCGAGAAAGACCAGAGCCGCATCTTCGCAAGTGGCAGGCAAGTTCCAGTTTGTTTTGTCAATCGCCTTGATCTGCTCGGCGTTTTTGGCGGCATCTGGGTCTTTATCGTGCCCAACCACCTCGGCATCTTTGAATGCCGCTTTCACCGCGAACCCAAGCGCGCTGCCCAGCCATCCGCAACCAACAAGTGCAATTTTCATAATCAATTACGAATTACGAATTACGAATTACGCATGATTAGTAATTCGTAATTATTTAATATCCCAACAAAATTTGCGCCATCAAGGTTGATGGCCTTGAAATTAACGAGCTAAACAGGGTGGGGATAAGATACGAAAGTCCAAAAAGAATAAGAAAGCCGTATTGAGAAATAAAGGCGAATACGCCATCCATCTGCGGGGGCAAATACGCCCACAAAATCTTAGAGCCATCCAATGGGGGGATGGGTATGAGATTGAACAGCATGAGTGAGAGGTTGATGAAAACCGCCAGCACACACACTTGCTGCAACCACGCAGGCGCATCTGGCGCAAGGCCCAACACGCGAAAGATTAACCCAAACAAGACAGCGAGCAAAAAATTAGAGACCGGCCCGGCCAGAGCCACAATTGCCATGCTGGTGCGGTAATTTCCGCGCAAGTTCATGGGGTTAACAGGCACGGGCTTGGCCCAACCCAGCCCAAGGAACATCATCATTAGTGTGCCCACCACATCCAAATGTTTAATTGGGTTGAGTGTTAGGCGCCCCTGCAAACGCGCAGTGTCATCGCCCAGTTTGGTGGCTGTCCACGCATGAGCGAATTCGTGGACGGGAAAGCAGATCAGCAGCAGGATCAAAAGTGTGGCCGCGATGGACAACACACGCATTTGATCGCCAGAGCGAACCGCGCTTTCTAAAAGTTGAATAAATCCCATAAAGCAAAGTGATTATAATCATTCAAGACCCCGGCATGAAACGCATCGTCTTGCTTTATAACAATGCAGGTGGCGGGCACAAAAGCGCCGCGCTAGCGATCGCTCAGGGCATCCGAGAAGTAGCGGGAGGGAAGTTTGACATCTCGCTGGCGAATGCCTTTGACCGATTGCCTTTTCCGTTTGACACAGCGGAGAAGGACTATCCACGTCTGGTTAATTACGGGCGGCCGTTTTATTCCTTCACATTTAAGGCCACCAACGGGCGGCGCAGGGTTGTGGCGCTGCGAAAAGCCTTCGAGCCAATTACAGATGAAATGGCCGCCAGCATTGTGAGCGAACACCCGGCAGATTTGTATATTTCGTGTCACCCGGTTTACAACCAATACATGCCAGAAAAAATTCGGGAGATGGGGTCGCCCGCAAAATATATGAACGTGGTCACCGATCTGGTGACCGGACATTTGTTTCACTATTCGCCAAAAGTAGAACTGTGCATTGTGCCAACCGAAGGCTCGCGCGAGAAAGCCATTGAGGCGCTGGTGCCTCCTGAAAAAATTCTGGTGTGCGGCCAGCCAGTCTGGCCAGATTTTCAGCGGCGCATGGGCAACCGCGAGGAAACCCGCCAGGCGCTTGGGCTTTCCAACGACCTGCCAGTGGTTTTGCTGATGGGTGGCGGCGAAGGCATGGGGCGCATTGGCATCACCGCGCGAGAAATTGCGTTCAGCGGCCTTCCCATCCAACTGGTTATTGTGTGCGGAAAGAACACCAGCCTAAAACGCGATTTGGAATTTATCAACCCGCGCGTGGCCGCCATGCGCGTGCTGGGATTTGTCAACACCATGCCAGAGCTAATGGGCGCGGCGGACATCCTTGTGACCAAGGCTGGCCCAGGCACCATCTGCGAGGGGTTTATCGCCGGGCTGCCAATTCTTTTGTTTGACGCGGTGCCGGGGCAGGAAGAAGGCAACGTGGATTACGTGGTGGACAACGGCGCAGGGGCATGGTGTCCCAACCCGTTTTTGGTCACGCGCCAGCTTAAACACTGGCTGGCCGATGAGGCCGTGATGGCGCAAATGAAGGCCGCCGCGCTGCGTCTGGCGCGGCCAAATAGCACCATAGACATCGCCAAAGCGGCGATTGCGCTCATCTCTAAATAAGCGCTAAGCGTTGAGTGATTTGGGCATATCCGCAACTCGGCGCTTAGCGCTCATTGTTTTTAGTCCTCGTCGTCCATCAAATCGTCATCATCATCGTCATCCCAGATGAGGTCATCATCTTCCTCGTCTTCATCAAAATCTTCCTCATCGTCATCATCTTCACCGAGGTCAAGGGATAGGTCGTCGTCCTCCTCTTCTTCCTCCTCATCCTCAGCTTCTTCCAGATCCTCCAGACTTTCCAACTCGTCGTCTTCGTCTGACAGAAGATCATCGTCCTCCTCCTCGTCATCGTCCAAATCGTCGAGTTCATCCAGTTCATCATCGTCCTCGGTCTTGCGAGCGCGACGCATAATGATGGCCTGAGCCTCGGCGATGGCCTGGGCAGAGAAGATGGTGGTGGCAGGCAGCGGTAGTGTTTCTTCGGCGGGTAACGCCGCGTTAAGGTTTGTTTTTTTCACAATGTCAAGTGTGTTCACAGTTTACTCCTCAGAGTCAAAGACCTAAACAAATACGCTTGTGTGTTGATTGAGATTATACGAGGATGTCAAGACCCATGCTAATATCCTTATCGTTATGCGCGCAGCAATTTTGCACGATTGGCTAAATCAGCTTGGCGGCGCGGAGGAAGTGCTGGAGGTTTTGCACGGCATGTATCCATCCGCCCCGATTTTAACCAGCATTTATGACCGCGCCCGAATGCCGCAGGCGTGGCAAAGCTGGGATATTCGCAGTTCTTGGATGGATCGCTTACCCGCCGTGCATCGCCGCCACCAGCCGTATTTGCCGCTGTTTGCGCTGGCCTGGGCCATGCGCCGCACCCCGCCAGATGCCGACCTTGTGCTGAGCAACAAAAGCGGGTTTTGCATTGGCGCACGCACGGGCAACACGCCGCACGTGTGTTATTGCCTCGCGCCTTCGCGTTACGTGTTTGATCTGCAAGCTTACGCCGCCAACGAATCCATCCCCAAACCGGCCATGCCCGTTTTGGCCGCGCTAAACATTGGGCTGAGGCGGTGGGAGCGGGCGGCGGCTCAGCGCGTGACGCAGTTTGTGGCGATTTCCTCAGAAATCCAGAACCGCATCAAAAAATATTACGGCCGCGATTCGGTCATCATTTACCCGCCGGTGGATGTGGACAAATATTGGCGCAAGGCCGCGCAACCGGGCGGGGTGGGGGATGGGTTTTTCCTGATTGTTTCGCGGCTGCTTCCCTACAAACGCATTGACTTGGCGATTCAAGCTTGCAACCAGCTTGGGCTTCCGCTGGTGATTGCGGGCGCGGGCCGAGATGAGGCGCGGCTGCGGGCGATGGCCGGGCCAACGGTCAAATTGCTGGGGCGGGTGAGCGATGAAACTTTGGCCGAGCTGCTCAACGCGTGCCGCGGGTTTATCTTCCCCGGTCTGGAGGATTTTGGCATCGCGCCTATTCATGCCATGGCTTGCGGCAAGCCCGTGATTGCCTTCGCGGGGGGCGGCTCGCTGGACACGGTGAAGGATGGCGTGACCGGCATTTTGTTTGACAATCTAAGCGCCGATTCGCTCGCGGCGGCCATCCGCAAATTTTCTGATGTAACATTTGCGCCCGATTTGATTCGCGGCCATGCGGAACAATTCAGCGTGGCGCGTTTTGAACGAGAGTTGGTTAAAATAATTTCCGAGACGTTACGCAAAGCCGGAAATTAGCGCAGTTAGTCATATCTCACCGCAGAGACGCAAAGGCACAAAGGGATTTCTAAGAAAACAATCCTCAGCGCCTGTGTGCCCCTGCGGCGAATATCCAAATTTTATGGAAGCATTTTGTTTTAAATGCCGGGGCAAACACGAGTTGCTCAATCCCCGGCCAATTTTTTTTGAGAACGGCTCGCCTGCTACGCAGGGCACGTGCTCCAATTGCGGCAACGAAAAGGTGTTCAAGATGGGCCGCACGCCAGAGCATGAGGGCCTGACCCCGCCAGAGCGCAAGCCGCGTGAGCCAAAGCCGAAGGCCGAGAAAGCGCCATCCAAACGAACAGCCAAAGGCAAGCAGGCTGCCACCAGCGCCAAAAAGGCCGAGGGCAAAAAGGCGCTGGCGATTAAGGCCGGGCATCATGGCAGCGCCCCGCTGGTGATTGTTGAATCACCCACCAAGGCCAAGACCATTGGCAAGTTTCTGGGCAGCAAATATCGCGTCAAGGCTTCGGTGGGGCATATCCGCGATTTGCCCAAGAGCCGGCTGGGCGTGGATGTAGACAATGATTTTGCGCCCACATACATTGTGCCAATGGCAAAGAAAGCCACGGTCAAAGAGCTAAAGCAGATCGCCGCAAACGCCAGCTCGTTTTGGCTGGCCACCGACCCCGACCGCGAGGGCGAGGCGATTTCGTGGCACTTGAAAGAGGCGTTGGCCGACCAGATTGGCGATAAACCCGTTCACCGCGTGGAGTTTCATGAGATTACCAAAGAGGCGATTGACCATGCCTTTGCCAACCCGCGCCAAATTGATGGCAATCAGGTGAACGCTCAGCAGGCGCGGCGCATTTTGGATCGGTTGGTGGGTTACAAACTCAGCCCGCTGCTGAGTGACAAGTTGAGCATGCGCGGCCTGAGCGCGGGGCGGGTCCAATCGGTGGCGCTGCGTTTGGTGGTAGATCGCGAGCGCGAGATTCAGGCGTTTGTGCCGGTTGAGTATTGGACGATTGAAGCCGAGCTGGAGAAGCAAGATAAACAGTCGCGCTCGTTCCGCGCCAAACTTTACAAACTGCGCGGGCAAGACCCTGACCTCGGCAATGAGGCAGACGCCAGCCAGGTTGTGAGGGAGCTTGAGGGCGCGGCTTATCGCGTGGAAAATGTGGAGACGCGGCCTCAGCAACGCCGCCCAACCGCGCCATTCACCACCAGCACCATGCAGCAAGAAGCCAGCCGCAAGCTGGGTTTTAACGCGCGCCGCACAATGGGCGCGGCGCAGGGTTTGTATGAGGGCGTGGATGTGGGGGAGGGGACGGTTGGCCTCATCACGTATATGCGCACAGACAGCGTGAATGTGGCCGAGAGCGCCCAGGCCGAAGCGCGGCAATTCATCACCGAGCGATATGGCGCGGAGTTTATGCCAGACGCGCCGCCCAAATACACCTCGCGGGCCAAGAACGCCCAGCTTGCCCACGAGGCCATCCGCCCAACCAGCGCGTTTAGAACGCCGGAGATGCTGAAGAATTTTCTGGAGCCGGATCAGCTTAAGCTATACGATTTGATTTGGCGCAGGTTTGTGGCCAGCCAAATGGCAAATGCGGTGTTTGATGTGACCCGTGTGGACATAGACGCGCACCCAACCGCGGCTTCATCGGCACAGGTTTACCAGCCTCTGGCCTTGTATTGGTTCCGCGTGAGCGGGTCGGTGGTCAAGTTCAGCGGCTTTTTGCGGGTGTATGAAGAAAGCCATGATGAAGGCGACAAATTGGATGAAACCGAGCAAGCCGAACAAGACAAGCGTTTGCCGGAGATGAGCGCGCTGGAGCTGCTTGATCTCATCCAACTGCACGCCGACCAGCACTTTACCCAACCGCCGCCACGCTACACCGAGGCCAGCCTGGTAAAAGTGATGGAAGAGTTTGGAATTGGGCGGCCCAGCACGTATGCCACCATCATGACCACGATTCAGACGCGCAATTACGTGCGGCGGCAAGGCAAAACGTTGTTCCCAACCGAGCTGGGTTTTAAGGCCAACGACATGCTGGTGGGCAACTTTGCGCGATACATTGATGTTGGTTTTACCGCGCACATTGAGGATGAATTGGATGACGTTGAAACTGGCGCGCGCGAGTGGGCGCCGGTGCTTCACGAGTTCTTTGATCCGTTTCGGAAAGCCGTGGAATTGGCCGCGACCACCATCCCCAAAGCGGAGAAAGTGTTGGAATTAACAGGCGAGATGTGCCCGGATTGCGGGCATCCGCTGGCATATCGCACGGGTCGGTTTGGCAAGTTCATTGGCTGCACAAATTTTCCGGCTTGCAAACACATAGAGCCAATTGCGCTGCCCGGCGTGCGTTGCCCCAAATGTGGCGGCAAGCTGGCCGAGAAACGCGCCAAGAAGGGCGGGCGCGTGTTCTATGGCTGCACAAATTATCCAAACTGCGATTTCACCACCTGGAGCAGACCCATCCCCATGGCTTGCCCAACTGGCGATGGCGGCTTGATGGTGGAAGCGGGGAAGGGCAAAGCCAAATGCCTGCATTGCGAACAGACATTCGAGATCCCGCAAGACGAGCCTGCGCAATTGCCATCGGCATAATTGTTTTGTCAAATTGCAAGCGCCTGCTTGCAAAAACCAAGCGGGTCAAGAATTTTGACCCGCTTGGTTTTTGCCTTAACTTTTGTTTATGAGTGGGGGCAGATAATTTGACTTGGGTTGGCAAAAGGATAAAATTCCGACTTCCAAAACCCGATTCAAGATGTTTGGTTTTGGCGCATTATTTCTTAAGGGAGTTCATCAGATGAAACACACACGCTTACTTTTAGCTTTTTTTATCTCTATTTCAATATCTGGCAGCGCTTATGCGCGCGAGACATTGGAGCCATCGCCGATGCCACAAGGCCCAGAAACCTTGATCGCGGATTCGGGGTTTCGCCCGGCAGATAACGGATTTCAATTCGAAAACTACTCAAACAACATCCCCGGTTTGATTAATTTGACCGTGGCTGAAATGCGGCGCATGTTTGGAGATCGCGTTTGCGGCAGTTTGGCAAATGGCGTTTGCACACTTACTCCTCCAGCCAAAAAATGGATGGAGTCACAAAACACAAGCATGAACTCAGGCCATTGCGAGGGGCTGGCGGTCTTGTCTAGCTTGATTTATAGCGGGACGCTGAGCGCTGACCCCTTTGGATCTGCCACAACACCGGGGCTGGTTATAACCAACAACGTAGCCTTGCAACGCGAGATTGCCTACTGGTTCTCCACGCAATCCCTCAGAGTTGACGCAACAACCTCTAACGAAGACCTTTCGATGACACCAGTGCAGCTTGTGCAAAAGCTGGAAACCGAGTTCCAAAAGCCTGCCGGCCAGCGCGATTGGTTTGTGCTTGGTCTATATAAACCCGCATATCTTGACGGCCATGCGGTGACACCCTATGCCATTGATGATGCCGGAAATGGGGTAAAGCGCATCATGGTATACGACAACAACTTTCCAAATCAGGAGCGGTTTGTGTTTGTCAATACCATATCAAACACATGGAGCTATACCACCGCGACCAACCCAAGCGAGCCTCAAAGTGAATATACGGGTAATGAAAGCACAAAAACGCTCTCTCTTTCGCCCATCTCCCTCAGGTTGCGGACGCCGATTTGCCCCTTCTGCGAAGAAGCTTCTGCCCAAGAACTAGGCGCAACGGAGGTGACAACAGCTCCAGTAATATTCACGCAACGAGAGGGTCAATATGATAGTGTTGTTCAATATGCACTGGCCCGCCAGAGCGTTGATAGTTATGCTGGTGGCACGCTAGGATACGCTCAAACATTTCCGTTGAATGGTTCGTCAGGTTCTCCTTCTCAAGTGGAAACTCTCACTTTTCAAAACACAATTCCAGGGGGTTCGTTTGATTTGAAGCGCAGCAGCTTTAACCATACCCCGCCTGCGTCTTTCTATGTTCCAGCAAACGCGCCATACACAACTACCGTATTTAGTGTTGAAACAACAAAGACATCCACTTCTGGAATTTTGGTTGAAACAAAGGGGTTTTATTTGAGCGTGGAGAATATCGTTCTAGACCCCGGCCAGGCCGATAAATTGGTAACCTATTTGGATGACGCTGCGCAGATCTATACCGCCACATATCTCACAGATTACAGCGAGACCCCGCTGCTTGCTGCCGGGCTGGAAACAACCGACGCCGATTACGATGTGGAATTGTTGGTGCATGGCGAAGGCGCGGGCAAAGCGGCGACCTTTATCATGAATCACCAAACCGGCAAGATGACCATCTACACGCAGCGCGCCAGCGGTTCAGACAGCTACGACATCAACATAGCGCGGATTGACGACACGGGCGAGCATGACTTCCAAAAAGCCAGCGTTACTTTGGAAGCCAACTCAACGCATTATCTAAATTACAAAGATTGGATGATGGGGCAACCGCTAAAAGTTGAAATTGATCGCGGGCGAGATGGCACGATTGACCAAACACTTTATTTGCAAAACGAGAACATGGTCAAGTTCTTTTTGCCAATAATTGGTAGATAACGACCTTTGATGGCGTGTGTGCGCGGCGTTGAATGCGTCGCGCGCACACGCTTGTTTCTCAAAGGATTCTACGTCTTTCCAGACAACGCCTCGGTTGGGTTTAGGCCATACGTGCCGAGCTGGTCACGCAGCACGGCGGTTTTGGTGTGGGCATACACAATGCGCGTTGTTTCTGGGGAGGCGTGACCGAGATACGCCTGCACGCTTTCCAGCGGCATTCCTTCGTTGAGCAATTGCGTGGCGCGGTAATGCCGGAAAGAGTGGGGTGAGGTGATTTTACTCAGCCCTAACGCCTTCACCGCGGCCTTTACCGCCAGCCAAATACTCATCCGCGAGAGCGGCTGGCCCATGTTGCGCCCATGCGAGATAAACAGCGGGTCGTAGCTGTCATCGCGGGCATTGCAATACGCGCGGATGGCCGCCTGCGCCTCTG
The DNA here is from genome assembly GCA_035433205.1 of Thermoflexales bacterium. Lineage (GTDB taxonomy): Bacteria > Chloroflexota > Anaerolineae > J036 > Brachytrichaceae > DAORUN01. The sequence goes on from DAORUN010000003.1 coordinate 70,507, forward strand.
GGGTTAAGAACAGCATACGCTGTTTGTTGCCCTTTCCGGTGATGAGAACCTCGCTGGCGCGGCCATCTGCCACCTGAGCGCGTGTGAGCGAGGCGACTTCACTCACGCGCCCCGCCGAGGCGTAAAGAGTGTGCATCACCGCCGCTGCGCGCAACGCCTCCAGTCGTTTTCGCGCGGCCTTGGCCTCATCGGAGAGTGGGGGAATTTTGTCATCATAAAACCCAATGATTTTTGGCAAATCTGGGTCGGCGGGGCGATGACGATATCCGCCGCGCGTGTCGCCTTTGGCAACCTTTAGCTTGGCTTCGGCCTTGGCGCGGTTAAAGTCCGCGTCAATCTGGTCGGTGGCGTCCAGCCATTGCAAATATCGGCGCAATGCCGCCAAATAAAGCTGGCGCGTGGCGCGGGCATACTTGCGCTTGGTCAGTTGCGCGCCAAATCCTGCCAGCATTCCTTCGTTGATGGGCAACTTGGCGGTCACGGCCAGCGCGAGGGCGGCGCCGTATGCGTTTCGCGTATTTATGCTGGCATCCTGCAAAGAGGCTAGAAATGCGTTCACACTGTCTTCGGTCACGTTGTTCAAATTTTTCATTTGCAATAAGGGTGGGGGAGTTATAACATAACAGCCAATGCGAGTCAACTCACAAATGCGCTAACTTTTGGTTTGTTCTCGCGTCATTCTTTCTTGCGTTGTGATGGATTTTGGGAAGGCGAATATCCTCAAATGTCATCTAGGTTTGCAACAAAGATTTTTGCCTTTTTGGCGGCAGGGGGCCTCGTTTTGCCAGGATTCTTGTGTTTGCATGTTTTATTTGATTATTATTATACTTAATAAACATTGTGTAAAATAAAACCACTGCACTTTGTAAAATAACTCAACGCTTCTTCTGTCTCCCCGCCGCCGCCTTCTTCAGCGTTTCTGCCAGCGACCCCGTGCGTGTTTCCGGCAGCGTATCTGCAAAATAAAACCCGCTCCTGCTTTTCTGAATAGTGATGCTCACCGGGTCAGTTGAGTGAAAAATCTCCAGCATAGATTTAGCAATCACGTCACCTTGCTCCTTCAGCGCGCGCGCAAACGCCTTTACCGCCTCGCGCTCCACGCTGTCCATTTTCTCCACCAGCTTGGCAACTTCCAACAGC
>DAORUN010000004.1:0-11591 GCA_035433205.1 Thermoflexales bacterium
CTAAACGCTTTGTTCACAAACTGGGCTGAACAAGGCTCAACAGATGGCTGAACTTCTAAAAAATCCCCCGTCTAAATGTTCCCCTAAGAAGCGCCGACTAACGAAGCAGATTTAACGCCAGCTTTGGATAAAACTTTGTAGAATTCCCGCATTCTGAGCGCGATTGCGAGGCATGACAGGCGTGGTCGAGGCATGACCGCCTCATTAGCCCAATTAGACCTACATTACCACCAGATCATCTGCATGAACAAGCATGGGGGCATGCTGGTAGCCAAGAATTTCCTCAATTTCGCTGGATTGTTTGCCCAGGATGCGGCGCATGTCATTTGAGTTGTAACGCGCAATGCCGCGCGCCACTTTGTCTCCGCCAACAGAAAGAACGGTCACAATCTCGCCGCGATCAAATTCACCCGCCACATATTTTGCGCCAGCTGGCAGCAAGCTTTTCCCTTCACGCAAGGCCCGCGCTGCGCCGTCATCCACTGTGAGGGTGCCATTGGCGCGTTCGCTCAAAATCCAGCGTTTACGGCTTTCGATGGATCGCGCGACGGCTATAAACCAAGTTCCCACCTTTTTGCCGTCAGCCGCATCGGGGATCACATCTTTGCGCGCGCCATTGGCGATGACCGTGGCGATTCCGCTGCGTGTGGCCAGTTCGGCGGCCTGCAATTTGGTGGTCATGCCGCCGGTGCCAAGCCCGGTGCGGCTGGCCCCGGCCAGCGCGTAAACCGCGTCGTCAATTTGCGGCACAACTTCAATCAATTTGGCGGATGGGTCTTTGCGCGGGTCGGCGCTGAACAACCCATCCATGTCGGTGAGCATGAGCAACAAATCCGCGTTCACCACATTTGATACCAGCGCGGAGAGATTATCGTTGTCCCCCACCCGGATTTCCTCGGTAGCCACCGCGTCATTTTCATTGATGATGGGCACAATCCCGTTGGCCAGAATCGCTTCAAGCGCGTCGCGGGCGTTCAAGTAGCGCTTGCGGTCGCTCAGGTCGGCGCGGGTGAGCAACACCTGCGCCACTTGCGTCTCGTATGGCTCAAACGCGCCCTCCCACATTCTCATCAAATGCGTTTGCCCAACTGCGGCCAACATTTGTTTAACCGGCAATTCTGGCGGTGATTGGTCGTAGCCGAGCCGCGCCCGGCCAGCGGCCATCGCCCCGGATGAAACCACCGCTACCTCGTGACCGCGCTCTCGCGCCAGTGCCATCTGCTGAACCAGCTCCAACATTCTGCGCGGGTTAAGCGTTTTGCTGCCCGCGGTAAGCGTGCTTGTGCCAAGTTTTACGACAATTCGCATAGAAGAAGTGCAATTTTGAACGCGCGAAGTTGAAAATGGCCTCGCGCGTTCAAGGTCTAAAGTCCCCCAATCTCAAACGTTTTGCCCAACAAAGTGAAGATGACGGCCTGGCCGCCGGGTGGGCGGGAGTAGCTGAGCTGGAAGGCCAGCGTCTCGTTGGGTTGAATGCTCCAGGGCATGGCGGGCAGCGCCGAGTTGAGCAGGTTGGCCGTGCTTCCGCTCATCAACGAGGTGTCTTTTTGCGCCACGTTCAAGAAATTACTGGTCAGGTTGCGCACGGTGCCCACAATGCGCACCTCCGTGCCTTCGGGCGAGAGGCTGGCGTTCAGGATGGTTACCTCGGCGGTGGGCGCGGATGTGGGCGCGGCGGTGGGGGCCACCACCACCTGGCGGTAGGCCAGCGAAACGCGCGCTAAATACGGCGAGTTCGCCTCTTCCGCAAAATTCCATTCCAGCTTGCCGCCGGGTATGGTCGCGGGCACCTCAAACCCGGCTGTGCTGGTGATGGTTTGTCCGGGCGACATCGTCCCGTTCACCCATCCCGTTGCGCCGCCTGCCAGCGACCCTTGCGCCGAAAGCGCATATTTGGCGCCTGCCGCGTCAATCAGCGTGGCGCTAAACCCATCGGCGTTCAAAGTGTGTGTGGTGAGATTTGTGACCAGGAAGTTCACCTGATAGTAGTTTTTGTCCCCGGTCAGCCCGGCTTGCGGGCCTGGCACGATGCGGCTGCTGATCACTTTGACCTGCGTATCGCCCAGATTTACCGGAACGCCGCTGGAAACCAGTGTGTTTGGCGTGCCTTCATCGGTGTATTTGGCGATGACGATCCGGCGCTGGTCGCCACTTTCTCCCAACAAGACCAGCGTTATTTGCGGCGACACCTGATTTCGAAACGGCTCTTCATCATCATTTTTGATGCGCTGTTTTTCGGACACGCGGTAACGCTGGGGGCCAACGCTGGTATCCAGCACAATCAAATCGCCCACATTCAACGCGTCAAACACGGCCTTGTTTTCGTTGCTGGCGTGAATGCCCAGCACGTAGTTCACCAGCGTTCCACTGGCCCAGAACGCGGTTTTTTGCGCGTTGCGGTCATAGGTCCATTGGCCGCGCTCCAGCTTGAGCGGCGTGATGTTAAAAATACTGTTTTTGATGGTTAGCCGCGTGGGCGCGGCGGCGGGCAGCGGCGTTTCGTTTATTTTGATGGGGTTGGTCTGGGTGATGACCGAAGTGGGCACCACCCCAGCCGGTGTGGCGATTGGCCCCGGATTTTGATTGTTGGTCAGCAGCGCCAGGCTCAAAATAAAACAAGACAAACCGCACACCACAATCACGCCCAGAATGCTGAACAAAATCAGCGGTCGCCCGCGCGGGTCGCTCCAAAGCGCGTCAAATGGCCCCTTGATTCCACTGATGGCGGGCTTTAGCAACGAGCCAAGTGGTTTTTGGGCGGTCGGCGCAGCCACCTCAACAGGCGCGGCGGGGCTGCCCGCGGGCGGGGCGTCTTCCCATTTGCCAGAGTTCGCGCCTGATGGCGGTTTCCACTGATCGTTTGTATCGTTTTGCGGCGTATCGGCCATGCGCTTGATTATAGAGGGGGTTTGGCGGGGAGTTTTTTGGAGCGCATATTTTCTAGGCATTTTCATCGGCTTGTCGTGATTTGTCAGCCAGGGCGCGACAATTACACAAATGGCAATTTGCGTGGAGGCGCAAAATTTTGCGTCTCTACCTGCCCGTCTCCATCTGCGCGTCTCTACAATTTGGCTGAGGGCCAACAGAGTTGATATATCATCTGACTTGAATCATGAAATTAGGAAAGACATTACTCACGGCTGGCGGAGCATTTGTTGCGCTGCTGGCTGTTGCCAGCCTTGCGACCGCCAGCGCCCACACCAACCCGCCGGTTGTTGCCGAACCGAAATGGGACAGCCCCCAAACCCGCGCCACATTTATGCAGGTGTGCGGCGATTGTCACAGCAACGAGACCAACTGGAAATGGTATACCGGCATCGCGCCGTTCTCCTTGCTCATCAACCACGATGTGTTTGAAGGCCGCGAAAAATTCAACGTCTCGGAGTGGGGCGCGCGCAGGATGGACTCTCGCGAGGCTGCCGAGCAATACCAAAAGGGCGAGATGCCGCCGCAAGTGTATATGCCCATGCACCCGGAGGCCAAACTGACCGGCGCGGCGCGGGATGAATTTATCAAGGGTTTGCAGGCCACCTTTGGCTCTGGCGGCGGGCCACGCACGCGCCCTTAGAAATTATTTTTTAATTCAACCCGGACTCCGATTTTCGCCGGAATTACTTTGTGCGTGGTATTCACGCCTTGACGCTCAACGGCAGGCATCAGCCGCCGGATTAATCCACGTCCTCCTCGCGAAAGCGGGGATGGCGGCAACAAACGCACATCTGGTCAGAGCGATTTACTCAAAGCATTGCGCGATTTCGTGTAATTGAAAAAATAGTTTCTTAGCACAAAACAGATTCCCAGCCATGCACCCATTACTGGAAAAACTGGCGCAGGGTGACATGCGCACCACCGGGCGCAGCGATGAAGTTGTGGCCGAGGCGCTGGCCGCGCCAGACTTATTTTCTGTTTTGGTGGATGGCTTGCGCGCGGATGATGCGGGCGTGCGTATGCGCGCGGCGGATGCCATTGAGAAGATAACCCACGCTCGCCCGGAATTTTTAACGCCGCACAAAAAAGAATTCCTTCGGGTAGCCATCACCAGCACCCAGCAAGAAGTGCGCTGGCACATGGCGCAAATCATCCCGCGCCTAAATTTGACCCGCGCAGAACGCCGCGCCGTTTTGGCTGTGCTGGCCGATGGCTATCTGGCCGATAAAAGCGCCATCGTAAAGACATTTGCCATGCAGGCGATGGCCGACCTGGCCGAACAAGACGACACGCTAAGAGAAGAGGTCATCGCCCGGCTCACACCCATCCCCCAGACCGGCACACCGGCCATGCGCGCCCGCGGCAAAAAATTGTTAAGCCGCCTGAGTCGCGGGTTATGATGGGATGTGTGAATCTAAATTGACATGGCGTATTTAATTGACGGGCACAACCTGATTGGGCAAATGCCCGACATGAAATTGAGCGACGCGAACGACGAGGAAAAGTTGATCGCGCGGCTGATGGCATTTCTGGCGCGGGTTGGTAAAACCGCAACCGTGGTTTTTGACCCGCCCCGGCATGGTGTGCAAGAACGGCTGAGCCTGCGCGAGGCGCGGGGCAAGCTCACCGTGGTCTGGACGCCGGTTGGGCGCATTGCAGATGATGTGCTGCGCGATTTGATCTCGCTGGTGAAAGATCGGCAGGGCACGCTGGTGGTCACCTCGGATGCGGCGGTGGCTGGGTTTGCGCGGGTGTCTGGGGTGCGGGCCATCTCCTCTCAAGATTTCATCAAACAATTGGCGCTGCCCGCCGCCGGCATGGCAGACAGCAAACCCCGCGCCAGCAAAGCCGATGCCGATGAATGGGCGGAGATTTTCAAAGAGCCGGAGGGCCGCCGCGAGCTTTTTGTCGCCCCGCCAGAACAGCCATCGCCCGCGGAGTTAAAACGCCAGCGGCGGATGGAGCAGCTGAAAAAGCAAACGCGCGGCCAGCGCTCGCTGAAGTGACCCGCCATTTCCATTTGGCGAAATCTACGCGATAATTTGCCGCATGGCCGGAAAATTTTACGACGACCTGCGCGTGGGCATGGTGATGGAGCACGCCAATGGCCGCACCATCACCGAGATGGACAATGTGTTGTTCAGCGCCCTGACCATGAACACCCAGCCGCTGCACCTGAACGAGGATTACGCCAGCAAAACGCAGTTTGGGGCGCGCATTGTGAATGGCTTGTTTACGCTGGGGCTGGCGGTGGGGCTGACCGTGAGCGAGCTGACCGAGGGCACGATCATCGCCAACCTGGGCTACGACAAAGTGCGCCACCCCCGGCCCGTGTTTCATGGCGATACGCTGTATGTGCGCAGCGAGGTGGTCGCCATGCGCGAGTCGCAATCCAACCCCGCCGCCGGGTTGGTGACGCTGAAACACACCGGGCGCAATCAGCGCGGCGAGGTTGTGCTGGAGTTTGAGCGCACGGCGATGTTCATGAAGAAATAAGAAATGAGAAATAAGAAAGTCGCATCGCCAATTTTCTTGTTTCTTATTTCTCATTTGTTATTTTTGCAACCATGAGACCCAGACGATCTTTGCTTTTTATCCCCGCCGATGACATGCGCCGCATGCAGAAAGCGCCCACGCTCAACGCAGACTCCATCATTCTTGAGCTGGAGGATGGCGTGGCGTTGAACAAAAAGGCCGAGGCCCGCGCCAACATTGCCGCGCTGGGCAAAGCCAATTTTGGCCGTGAGCGGCTGGTGCGCGTGAATGGTCCATCCACCGAATTTTTTGAGGACGACCTGCGCGGCACAATTGACACCCAGCCCGATGGCTATGTGGTGCCAAAAGTGGAGAGCGCGGACGATGTGCGCCGCGTTTGCGCGTGGCTGGATGAGGCCGAAGCGGCGCGGGGCTGGGCCGCACAAGCCATCCGCCTGATTGTGCTGATTGAAACCCCGCGCGGGGTGATGAACTTGCGCGAGATTGCGGGTGCCGATGACCGGCTGGATGCGCTGGTGTTTGGCGCGGAGGATTTGGCCGGGGCGATGGGCGCGCGGCGCACGCCTGCCGCGTGGGAGGTGTTTTACGCCCGCAGCGCCATCGTGATGGCCGCCACCGCGTTTGACCTGCAAGCCATTGACATGGTGAGCAACGCTTTTGCGGATGTGGCCGGGCTGGCCGAGGAGTGCGCGTTTGGGCGGCAGTTGGGCTACACCGGCAAAATGTGCATTCACCCCAAACAACTGGAAATTGTGAACGCGGCGTTTACGCCCACGCCCGAAGAAGTGGCCTACGCGCGGCGGGTGGTGCAGGCGCACGAGGCCAACCAGGCGGGCGGCAAAGGCGCGTTTGCGCTGGATGGCAAAATGATTGACATGCCCATCGTGAAGCAGGCTTTGCGGGTGCTGGCGATGGCGGGCGAATAAAAAATCTTAGCGTTTCAGCATCACTTTGGCGGTTTCAAAATCTGCTGGCGAGGAAGAATGTTCGTGGAAAATTTTCCATTGACCGTTTGTATGGCGAAGGGCGCTGGTGATGCGGTTGTGCATGGTGCGCAACTTCTCTCCCTGCGCAGATACGCCGCTGAATGAGACAAACGCATTGACGATGGCAATATCGCCAGAGATGTTGATTTGCGCATCAGAAAATTCAACTGCCACGCGCTCATCACCCAGAGAATCAAACCAGCCCTCGGCCATTTTGCGCCAGGCGGCCAAACCCTCATACGACCATTCGCCCCACATGTCAAACACGCGCACATCATCCGCATAAATTGCGCAAAAAGCATCCACGTCTTTGGCGTACACCGCGGCTTTGTAGGCATCCAGCGCCGCAAAAATTTGCTTTTGTTGGTTTGTCATTTTTCTTTATCCAAAATAAGGCCGCGGGTGTTCTCTTGGGCGCCAACATGCGCCGCGCTCCACGCGCGTTTGCGGTTGGGCAAAAACAGCCCGCAGATGGCCGCCGCGATGGGCAAGGCCACAATGATGAACATGGCGTTGGTCAGGTTGGTTTGCTCGGCCACCCAGCCCATGAGCGTTGTGCCAATGCCGCCCACTGCAAAGACAAATCCCAGCGCCAGCCCGCTGCCCACGCCCGCATTTTTGGGGAACAGCTCTTGCGCCATCACCAGCATGGGCGGCCAGGCGGTGCCCGCCATAAAGCCCACCAGCGGCGCGACCAAAAACGCGCGGTTGTCGTGGAGCAAAATCATCAAAAGCATGAGCGGGGCAGAGACCAGCAACGAGGTCATCATCACCCGCCAGCGGCCAATGCGGTCGGCCAAAATGCCGCCGGTGAGCGACCCCAGCGCCAGCGCCAGCAACATGGCCGATGACATGGTGCTGGCGGCATCCACGTTAAACTGCCCGACCTTGATAAAAAACTGCGGCACAAACGCGGTGAACGAGGACTGCGCCGCCGCGCGAAGCGACATCACGGCCATGAGCGCGAGGATAGCCGTGAGCGTGTAGGCGGGGTTGAGCGTAATCTTCCACGGGCTGCTGGTGATGGGTTTTCGGGCGGTCTGCCCAGCCGCGCGAGACGTGACGATATACAGAGCCACGCTCAAAATAAGACCCATCAGCCCCATGACCGCCGTGCCGTGCGTGCCAAACGCGCCCAGCAGGGCCGCGGCCACAATTGGCCCCAGCGCATAGCCGCCGTTGCCGCCCAGCATAAACACGGCCACGCCCGCCGTTTTGCGGTCGCCAGAGGCCACGTTTGCGCCGCTGGCCCCTTGCGGGTGAAACGCCGCGCTGCCAAACCCGGCCAGCGTGGTGATGAGCAGCACGGCGGGGAACGAGGTGGCAAAACCCACCAACGCGTATCCGAGCGCCATCCACAAAAGGCCGCCCACCGCAAACCACCGCCCGCCGTAGCGGTCGCTGAGCAAGCCAAAGATGGGTTGGGTGAGCGAGGTGGAGAGCGAATACAGGCCAATCACCAAACCCACCTGCGCCAGGTCAAGATTGAGCGCCCGCGCCATGAACACCATGACGATGGGCAACGCGCCAGAGAACAGGTCTATGCAAAAATGCCCCAGCGACAACGACCACAAGGTGAGGTTGGTGAGAAGAGACTTCATTTCAATTACGAATTACGAATTACTAATTACGAATTACTAATTGAACGCCACAAGCCGCGTAACTAGTAATTCGTAATTAGTAATTATTCTCTGTCTGCCTTGCCGCGGAACGAAATGCGGATGGGCGTGCCGAGAAAGCCGTAGCGCTCGCGGATTTGGTTTTCCAGATAACGCTCGTAGGCAAAATGCACCAGCTTGGCATCGTTCACATGAAACAAGAAGGTGGGCGGGTTGATGGCGACCTGTGAGCCATACAGCACCTTGAGCCGCTTGCCGGCGTGGGTGGGCGGGGCGTGCTTTTCCATCGCCTCGCGCACAATGGTGTTCACCTCGCTGGTGCTGATGCGCATGTGACGCGCTTCGAACACGCGCATGGCGGTGGGCAGCAACTGGTCGCATCTAAACCCGGTTGCCGCCGAGACGAAGATGATGGGCACATACGACATGAAGTTAAACTTCTGCTGCGCCTCCTGCATAAACATTTCCATCTTCTCGGTCAGCAGACCCAGCCCTTTTACCGGCTTAGCCAGCCGTTCCACTTTTTCCTCGCTCTCAATCAAATCCCACTTGTTCACCACAATGATGGCGCTCTTGTTGGCCTCCAGCACATAGCCCGCAATGTGCTCGTCTTGCGCGGTGATGCCCTGATAAGCGTCAATCATCAGCAGGGCGAGGTCGGAGCGCTCGATGGCCTTGAACGCGCGGAGCACGCTGAACTTTTCCACGCCCGGCTCAATGGACCCGCGTTTGCGGATGCCCGCTGTGTCAATCAGGGTGATGCGTTGCGCCCCAGACATGTCTTGCGTTTCGAGCGTGTCGTCGTCCCAGGTTTGCTTCTCTGGCTGCTGCTCAACAAAATCAATCACCGTGTCAATCGCATCGCGGGTGGTGCCTGCCACATCGCTCACAATCACGCGCGGCTCGCCAATGAGCTGGTTGAACATGGATGATTTGCCCACGTTCGGGCGGCCAATCAACGAAATTTTGATCGTGTCATCCGGCGCCTGAATATCTTGTTTAGGGATGGCGGCCACCACCGCGTCCAGCAGGTCGCCGGTGCCATCGCCGTGCAAGCCAGAGGTGGGGAACACCTCGCCAAAGCCCAGGGCGTAAAACTCGGCGGCGTTGTTGCGCATGGTTTGCGTATCGCCTTTGCTGGCCGCCACCAAAATGGGCGGCGCGGTTTTGCCCGCCCGCTGGCGTTTGCCCACCAGCTTGCGCAAAATATCGGCCACCGCTTCATCCACCGAGGTGAGGCCGGTTTGCAAATCCACCGTGAAAATGATGACATCCGCATCGGCAATCGCCATCTCGGCCTGCTCGCGGATCTCGCGCACGAACTCTTGCGAGTCCTCGGCCAGCACCCGCGTTTTGTCGCGGATGGCCTCCAGCGGCTCAATGCCGCCCGTGTCAATCAATGTAAATTCCGTGCCGTTCCATTCCACCGGCGCTTGAATGCGGTCGCGGGTGGTGCCGGGCCGGTCATCTACCACCGAGATGCGCTGACCCACCAACCGGTTAAACAACGTGCTTTTGCCCACATTTGGACGCCCAACAAGGGCAACTAAGGATCGTGACATTTGTCTATTCTAATTGCTACTGAGTGGTTAATGGTTGTTGGTTATTGCTTAACGCGCAACTGCTCAGTTTTTGGCATGTTCAGGATTCATTAACCAACAACCATTAACCAGCAACTAAAATAGCCCCCAATGAATATCTCTCAGGTGATGGCGCTTGCGCCGATGACGCCCGCGCAGGCGGCGCAGTTTGTGCGCTATTACGAGCTGCTGGCGGAGTGGAACGCCAAATTCAACCTGACCGCCATCACCGATGAGGCGGGCGTGCTGGCGCGGCACTTTGCCGATTCGCTCTCGGTCTTGCCCGCCGTGCCTGCATCGGCCAAAACGCTTTTGGATGTGGGCACCGGCGCGGGCTTCCCCGGCATCCCAATCAAAATTATGCGGCCAGAGTTGGATGTGACCCTGATGGACAGCACCCAAAAAAAACTGGGGTTTTGCGATGAGGTCACGTGCGCGCTGGGGCTGGCGGGCATCCGCACGGCGCACGCGCGCGCAGAGGAGGCCGCGCATGATGCGCGTCACCGCGAGCGCTACGACGCGGTGGTGGCGCGGGCGGTGGCGGCCATGCCCACGCTGGCCGAGTATCTTTTGCCATTTGTAAAAGTGGGTGGCGTGTGCATCGCCATGAAAGGCTCCGATGCAAAAGAGGAAGCCGCGCAGGCCGGGGCGGCCATCAGCACGCTGGGCGGCAAGCTGGCGCGGGTGGATGAGGTCACGCTGGCGAACTTGCCAGACAAACGCGCCTTGATTGTGATTGACAAGATCGCGCCCTCGCCCCCCATTTATCCCCGCCAGGGCGGCAGACCGCGCTCAAACCCGTTGTAAATATTCTCTGCGATTGAAATCGCACCTTGCGGGCATTCTGCCGAGTGTCGGCCTGCGCCGACACGGGATGCGTCCGCGCAGGCGGACGCTCAGCCAACGGCTCATGAGGCGCGATTTCAATCGCATGGCTTCCGGCGCGCGGCCTGCGGGTGAATTACACTTGCCCCGTGAATATTCCTCTGGGCGATTATGCGCAACTACTGGGCAAATATCTGCGCCCGTTGCGGGGCAGGGTGGCTTTGCTGGTGTTGCTCATATTCGCGGGCATCGCGTTTGATCTGGCCAACCCGCAAATTGTGCGCCGGTTTATTGACGCGGTGAGCGCGGGCAACGCCACCCCGCAAAATTTGTATGCGCTGGCCGGGCTCTTTGTGTTGTTCGCGGTGCTCAAACAAATCATGGCCGTATCTGCCACCTCGGTGAGCGAGACGGTGGGTTGGATGGCGACCAACGCCCTGCGCGCCGATTTGGCGCTGCACTTGCTCAAGCTGGATCGCCCGTTTCACACCCGCACTTCGCCGGGCATTTTGGTAGAGCGGGTAGATGGCGATGTGACCGCCCTCGCCAATTTCTTCTCGCAGTTGGTCATTCGCGTGTTGGGCAACGCGCTTTTGTTGCTGGGGGTGATGGCCGCCCTGTTTGCCGAGGATTGGCGCGTGGGCATTGGCTTGTCTGCTTTCGCGGTCATCGCGCTCGTCATTTTGATTCGTTTGCGAAAGATTGCCGCGCCGCACTGGCTGCGTTTGCGGGCCAAGGCCGCCGAGTTCGCCGGGTTCGTGGGCGAGCGTCTGGCGGGCACGGAGGACATTCGCGGCAATGGCGCGGTGGGCTACACGCTGGGCCAGTTTGACACGATTTTGCGCGAATGGCTGCCGCTGCAAGCCCGCGCCAACTTTGCGGGTTATTCGATGTGGATGGCATCTATTGCCACGTTTGCGGTGGGCACGGCGGTGGCGTTTGGCATTGGTGCGGCGCTTTATCAGCAGGGCGTCATCACGCTGGGCGGCGTGTATCTCATCTTTTCATACACCGAACTCATCCGGCGGCCCATCGAACAAATACGCCAGCAGATTGAAGAGTTGCAACGCGCCAGCGCCAGCATTGCGCGGGTGAAGGGCCTGCTGGACGCGAAGCCGCAACTTTCGCAGACCTCACAGATCTTACAAACCTCACAG
>DAORUN010000004.1:11691-34169 GCA_035433205.1 Thermoflexales bacterium
GGCACATCGTTGAAGTAAGTGATTGATTCGCTCTCGCGCTGGAGGGCGATGGCGTAGAGCATGGGCAGGTAATGCTCTGGCGTGGGCACGGCCAGTTGGATGGCCTGGCCAAGCGCGGCGTAATCCACCAACCCGGTGTGGTCGCGGCCATCCAGCTTTTTGCGCACAATATCACGGGCTTCCAGCGCCCAATCAAACGCATACGGCTGGTTAAAATCGCCATTTGGCGGCAAAGCCACCCGCCGCAAATTGTGCACAATGTTACCGCTGCCCACGATCAAAACGCCTTTCTCGCGCAGCGGCGCAAGCTCTTTGGCCAGGTCGTAGTGATATTGCGCGGGCCTGCGGTAATCCAGGCTCAGTTGAATCACCGGCACATCGGCATCGGGGAACATGGGTTTGAGGATGCTCCAGGTGCCGTGATCCAGACCCCAGTCGTCATCAAATGTGACCGGCGTTTTCTGAATGGTTTGCTGGGTTTCTTTTGCTAGCGCGGGGCTGCCCGGCGCGGGGTATTGCGCCTCAAACAGCTCGCGCGGGAAACCGCCAAAATCGTGAATGGTCTTGGGGTGTTCCATGGCCGTGACCATTGTGCCGGGGGTTTGCCAGTGCGCAGAAACGCACAAGATGGCTTGCGGGCGCGGCAAGGCCTGCGCGGCGGCGCGCCATCCGCGCGTAAAGGCGTTGTCTTCCAGCGCGTTCATGGGGCTGCCATGACCGATGAACATCACCGGCATTCGCTCGCTGGGCTTTAATTCATCGCTTATTTTTTTTAGTTCGTTCAAACTCATGCGCAAATTGTATGAGCAAGCGCGGGCCGAGCGAAGAAATTAAAAACAAGAAATAAGAAATGGCGCGGCAAGGGCGGGCATTATTTTTTGCGCATCGCACCTTACGCGTCCCATCTCTGGTATCGTGAGGTTATTCTCATGGCAGATTCATTACGCGCCGCAATTGCGGACACGCTGACCGACTCGCCCGCCGACGCGCTGACCCGTTATTTTGCGGTGGAGCACGACGCCAAACGCACAAAGTTGTTTGCGCGGCAAAACGCGCGGGGCAAGGTTTTTGCATTTGTGGCGGTGTGTCAAACCGGCATAGATTTGTTTCGCCCGTTTGTGGTGTTGCGGGGGGAGGATGGAACCGCCGTGCGCGAACTTCTGCGCGAGAGCCTTGCCCCCAACCGGTCTTACTTGTTCAGCATTCAGCCAAAGTTTCGGCCAGATGTGGAAGCCGAGTGCGCGGTGAACAACGCCGAACAAAACCGCATCTACACGCTAAACCGCGATGACTTCCGCCCGGTGATGAACCTGATGACGCTGACCAGCCGCACGCCAGATGGCTTGTTCCGCGCGGTGGTGCGCGGCCAGCAAAATGTCATCGCGGCGGAGGCGGGCGTTTCGTGGATTTCCAGCCGCTACGCCGAGATTTTTGTGCGGGTAGAGCCATCGGTGCGCGGGCGCGGGCTGGGCAAATCGGTGGTGAGCGCGGTGGCGCACATGGCGCTGGATGCGGGCCGCATCCCGTTGTATATGACATCCGAGGAGAACACGGTCTCGCAAAAGCTGGCCGAGCGGCTGGGGTTTGTGAACGCGGGCGATTACGAGATCAGCGGAAACCTTGTCCTTAAAGCAAAGGTATAAGCCATCGCAGCCGCCATCGCCACATGCGTTAGACTTCGCGCACTAAAAAAATTCCTCACCGCAATGATGCTGAGACGCGGAGAAATTATTTTCTTTTGCGCCTTTGTGCCTGCGCGGTGAAAAATAGTGATCAATAACAGTTTTATTACGCGAGGAACACATGTCTAAACGCCGAGAACTTGAAGCGCAACGTCAGAAAAAGCAGCAGCAGCAGACCTTGACCATGCTGGCCGTTATTGGGGCGATTGCCGTGCTGATTATTGGCGGCGCGGTTTTTCTGGTGAACAGCCAGAATAACAAAGCGCTGGCTCCCATCACCGTGAGCAACGAAGCCGCCCCAGCCAACGCCGAGGCGAACAGCCGCGCATGGGGGCCAAAGGACGCGCCGATCCAAATTGTGGAATGGCTGGATTACCAGTGCCCATATTGCGGCCAGTTCGCCACAAAATATGAGAAAGATATTCAAACCGCGTTTGCGCCCACCGGCAAAGTGCGCTACGAAGTGCGCTCGGCTTCGTTCATTGGAGTGGAATCGGTGAACGCCGCGGAGGCCGCGTTGTGCGCGGTGGATCAAAACTTGTTTTGGCAAATGCACCACGCCATTTTCCAAAACCAGCCCAAGGCCGAAAACTCCGGCGAGATGTCCAAAGATCGCTTGAAGACGATTGCGGCCAAAGTGACCGGCATGGACACAAGCACATTTAATCAGTGTTTGGATTCTGGCAAATATAGCCAGGCCGTGGCCGATGAGCGAGCCAACAGCCAAAAGAGCGGCATTCAGAGCACGCCCACCTTTGTGGTGAATGGCAAAAACCGCACCGGTCTGCTCTCGGTCAGCGATTTCCGCAAAGTATTTGCCGAGGTCGCGCCAACCGTGCAGTTGGGGCAGTAAATCTCTTTTGGTGTGATGAGTTTTGGAACGGGTGAGTCGAAAGGCTCATCCGTTTTTTTGTTGGGCGCAACTTCTCTCTTTGCTCATCCGTATCCCGTTAGAGATAACTCTTCTACCAAACTTCAACTAATTTATGATATCCCTACTAGTGTAATTGCGTCGCGAGAGGCGGCGTATCGGGTCGAATTATGGATTCCAAGAAAAATAACTTCTCCACAAATGGCGCCAATTCCTCCACGGATGATGTCATTGTTCATATCGAGGACGTGCACAAGAGCTTCATCATGGGTAAAGAAGCTGTGCCTGCCCTGCGCGGCATCACCCTGGATGTCGCTCGCGGTGAAATTCTGTGTTTGATGGGGCCGAGCGGCAGCGGCAAAACCACCATGCTCAACATCATCGGCGGGCTGGATACGCCCAGCCGCGGACACGTGAGCGTGGACGGCGAAAACGTGGTCTCGCTCAGCGAAGAAAAGCTGGCCCGGCTGCGGCTTAAGAAGATGGGTTTTGTGTTTCAAAACTTTAACCTGCTCAGCAGCTTTACCGCGTTGGAAAATGTGCAAGTGCCCATGGTTTTGTTGGGCAAAAACAATCCGGCGCGCGCCAAAGAACTTTTGCAAATGGTGGGTTTGGCCGACCGCATGAGCCATTACCCCAGCGAACTCTCTGGCGGCCAGCAGCAGCGCGTGGCCATTGCCCGCGCCCTCGCCAACGACCCGCCCATCATCATCGGCGACGAAATGACCGGCGATCTGGACACACAGACCTCATACGAAATTATGAACCTGCTGGTGGATTTGAACCAAAAGCGCGGCACAACCGTTGTGTTTGTGACGCACGACCCGCGCATGAGCAAATTCGCCTCGCGCGTCATCAACATGCGCGATGGCAAGCTGGAGATGGAGACAACGGCCAAACCGCAAGCAGTGCCAGTGATGTGACGGAAGACAGAAGACGAAAGACGGAAAATAAAATGGCTGTCTTCCGTCTTCCGTCCGCCGTCATAAAAAAGTCATGAGCCTAAAATACGTTCTCAACTCCATGAAGCGGCGCAAATTGCGCACCTTCATTATTGCGATGGCGCTCACGGTGGGCGTGGCGTTGGTGGGAGCCTTGTTGGCGTTGGTGGATACGCAACGCCAGTTCAGCATCCAAACCATCGGCGCTCAAACCGGCGGCTACGACCTCGCCATCACCAAAAGCGATACCGCCTCCACGCCATTTTTTAACGTGCAGGAAGTGAGCGCGCTGGCGTCGCAATCGTATGACAAGATTGCGCAGGTTTTGCCGCGCATAGAAAGCAGCGTAGAAGCCCGCAAACCGGGTGCGCTGGAGGGCGAGGCCGTCACGGTCATCGCCTACGATGCCGCAACTGACAACCTCATCACGCAGGCAGATACAACTGGAACGGCCACCAGTGGCTTGTCCATCCGCACCAGCGGGCGCGGTGGCACGGGCATTTCTGTTGGCAACGCTGCCGCAGGTGGCCGAGCTGGCCCCGGCGCAGGCGGTCCTCCCGCTGGTGGCGGCCCTCCCCCCGATTTTGCTGGCGGCCTGCCCCCGGATGGCGTTGACCCCAACGCGCAAACACAGGTCACGCCATCGGCTGGTGTGACCAACACACGCGTATTTACCGGTTCACGCCCCGTTTCTGGCACGCGGCCAATCTCTGGCACATTCCCCGGGCCGGGCGGCCGATTTAGCGGAACAGGCGAAATGCCAAGCTTGTTCCCGCCCGCAGCCGGGCAGGTGTATTTGAACAGCAATGCCGCCGACCTGTTGGGTGTGCAAACCGGGGACATGATTCAGTTGTCCTACGCGGTTCCCATCCCCCGCCAGGAAGGCAAAGCCGTGATTACCGGCACCAGCACCACGCGGCTTACCGCCAACTTCATGGTGGGCGGCGTGGGGTCGCTAAACGGTGTGGCCAGCACGGTGAGCAGCGCGGCGCTTATTCGCCTGAGCGATGCGCAGGCGTGGCTGGGCCAGACAGCAAGCGCCAACCAGATGTTGCTGGTGTGGCAAAGCAAAAACAGCGGCAGCACCGATGCCCACGCCACCGTGACCGCCGCCCGCGATGTGGGCGAGAGTGTGCGCGACCAGTTGCAGGCCAAACTTGGGCCAGATTACACGGTGAGCCTGCCCAAATATACAAACTTGGAAAACGTTTCGGCGGCGTTTCAGTTCACCCAAATTTTTATCAGCTTGTATGGCATTTTGAGCCTGGGCATTGTTGGGTTGATGGTGAACGCGCTGATGACAACCACCGTTGCCGAAGAAAAGCACGATCTGGCCGTGTTGCGCGTGTTGGGGTCGCCCACCACCCGCCTCTATCAGGTCGTCATCATTGAGGTAATTTTGCTGGGCATTGTGGGCATTGTGCTTGGGCTTATTTTGGGGCGGCTGATAAACGACAAAATCATGTCGCCCATCTTGCTGGCAAACTTGAACCTGCCCGCAGGCGTGAGCGCCGAATGGACGCTGAGCACTGTGCTCATCCCAACAGCCATCACCGCGCTGGTGCTGACTTTGGCGACGATTGCCCCCGCGCGGGCCGCCGCCGCCACCAAAGTTATGGTGGTGCTCAACCCCGCCGCCGCCGACCAGCCCACGCTGGATGACATTGCCAAACTGCGCGAGCGCCGCGCCGACCGCGGCCTGCTTATCGCTGGCCTGGTGCTGATGGCGTTTAGCGCAGTCATTCTTGTGGTGCAGCCCATCGTCTTCTCTGGTGGCAACTTCACCGGGCAGGTGGTGCTCAACTTTGCCTCTCTTTTGTTGATGGTGATCGGGATTTCGTTGTTGTTCTACTTCCTCACCACGCCGCTTGAGCGTGTGTTGATCTGGCTGTATGAGCGCATCAGCAAAAAGGCTTCGTTCTTTGCTGGGCGCTACTCCAAGCGCGGCAAAGGCCGCAACGCGCTCATCTCGCTCATGGTGGTGATGAGTGGCGTGTTGCCCACGCTTTTGGCTACCCAGCTTGCGCTGCAAGATGCCAACATAGAAACAGACTCCAAGTTCAGCAACGGTTCGCCTTTGATTATTCAATCGCGCAGCGCCGGGCCGCAGTTTATTGGCGGCGGGTTTGCCGTGTTTAACCGGGGTGGCAGAACAGCAACGACGCTCTCTGACACAGATATTGCCGCGGTGCAGGCGTTGAACGGCATAGACAAAATTGTTCCGGTTGCCAACGCCCTCAACGGCATTCAAGTGAGCGACAACATCAAACTGCGCTCCTCGCGGGTGAGCGTGATTGGCGTGGGTGGCGACCTGAGCACGGTGCTTTACCCCGACTTGTTCCGCTGGTCGGAAGGCGATGCCAGCGCGTTGACATTGTTAACAACCGACCCAACCGCGGTCATCGTCTCGCAGGGCATGGCCACCTCGCTAGACCTGCACAAAGGCGATTCGCTTTTGGTGGCGGGCACCGGCACAGATCATTACGCCACGCTCAAAATTGCGGCCATCGCCTCGCGCGTGCCGGGGTTCTCCAACAACTTCTCGCGCAACTCTAGCGAAGGGCCGGGCAACAACAGCGGCATGATGGTGAACATGAGCACCTACCGCGAGTTGCAAAACGACCCCGCCAATGGCAGCCCAGACCCAACCACAAACGTGGTGACAAAACTCTACGTGACAACCAAAGCGGGCACAAACGAAGCCACGCTGGTCAACACCGTGCGGCGCAGCCTGAACTCATCCAACAGCTTGAGCGTGACCGCCACCGCCGACCAGGTGACCAGCACCCGCGCCGCGCTGGATCAAGGGCGCGTGTTCATCGTTTTGCTCACCGCGCTCTCCATGATCACGGCTGTCTTTGGAGTATTGGCGGTCATGTATACGGCCATCTTTAGCCGCCGTTTGGAAATTGGGATGTTGAAGGCCATTGGCGCATCGCGCGGGGAACTGCGCGGCTCGTTTATTGGCGAGGCCGTCATCACCACCGTTTCGGCTGGTTTGGCGGGCATCATTGCTGGCACGCTGCTGGGATATGTGTTCGTATTCAGCCAGCGCATTCAAAACGACCAGCCTTTGCTGATGGCGTTTGACTTTGGCACCGCCGGGTTGATTGTGGCGCTGGTTACGCTCGCGGCCATTGTCAGCGGCGCGATGGCAACCCAGCCCGTCATCCGCAACAAGGCCATCACCATTTTGCGCGAAAGATAAAACCCACAAACCTCACAGGTCTCGCAGACCTGTGAGGTTTAAGAAAAAATCATGATGAGAAAGTTTCAATTGATGAGTTTTAGTGCGGCGACGATGCTTGCACTGGCCGCGTGTCAAAACCAGGCGGCAGTGGCCCCGGCGCCCACCGCCACGCCCGCAGGGGCGCAGGCGCAGGCCCCGGCTCAGCCCACGCGGGTGGTCAGCGCAAACACGGTCATTGCGGTGGATGGCGCTCTGGCGCTTGAGACGCCGCTTGTTTCCCTGAGCTTTGGCAGTTCCAGCAAAGTTGCTGGCGTAAAAGCTGCGCCCGGGCAGGTTGTAAAAATGGGTGATGTGCTGGCCGAACTGGACAAGACCGACTTGAACATCGCGCTGCAAAAGGCGCAGGATGCCCTGGCTTTGCAAAAAGCGCAAATTGCCAACAGCTCTGCGCCCGCCACCAAAGCCGATATTGACAACGCAAAAACATCGCTGAACGCGGCGTATGCGGCGTATACCACGCTGAAAAATGGGCCAGATGCGCACACGGTGGAGCAGGCGCGCATTAGTTGGAATCAAGCCAAAAACTCGCTGGCTTCGCAGCAGCTTCAACGAGACCAGACGTGCCATTTTGTGGCGGGCAAAACCACCGATGCCGAGATGGCCGCCCAAATTGCGGGCGATCTGGATTGCAAAGTATCTGACCGGAGCGTAAAGTCTGCCGAGGAGCGTTTGCAAATTACGTATCAGGCGTATGTGGATGCGCAAAAACCCGCCAGCGATGGCGACCTGGCCAAGTCATGGTCTAGTGTGGCGCAGGCGCAGGCCAGCCTGGCCAAATTGCAAGCTGGCACAAGCGACACGCAAAAGAAAATTTACGAGCTTCAGCTTCAGCAAGCGCAGTTAAACGTAGACCGCGCCCAGCGCGACCTGACAAACGCCACCCTGGTTGCGCCGTGCGATTGCACCGTGCAAGATGTGGGGTTGGTTGCTGGCGGCACAGGCACGGGCGCCATCACCCTGCTGGACAAAACCCAAATTAAATTTCATTCCACCAACTTGAACGAGCGCGATGTGGCCACAATAAAAGCGGGGCAAACGGTGGTCTTGCGGCTCAAGGCGTTTGATAAAACATTGAACGGCAAGGTTGAAAATGTGTTGCCGGTGTCATCTGGCACGGCCAGCGGCGCGGCGTTGTTCACCGCCATCATCGGCGTAGACAAAACCGATGCGAACTTGTTGCCCGGCATGACCGGCCAGGCCGAAATAAGCGTGCCGAAAGCAACGGCAACCACAACCACCACAACCTCATCGGCACAAACCAGACCCGGAACCACCGCAAAATCCATCACCGCAGATGGCGTGATTACCGGCTCAACGCCTGTGCTGAGCGTGGGGTTTGCCACCAGCGGGCTTGTGAAACAGGTGAGCGTGGCGGCGGGTCAAAACGTGAAAACGGGTGATGTGCTGGCAAAGATTGTGGATACCTCGCTTCAAGACGCGGTGACGGATGCCCAACTCTCGCTGGACCAAGTTGTGGCCAGCATTGCGCAACAAAACGCACCGCCCAGCAAAGAAGATGTGGCCGCCGCGCAGGCCGCGCTAAACGCCGCATACCAGAGTTACAAAACCACAAAGACCGGCACAACCCAAAGCCAGATTGATTCTGCCAAGGTAAATGTGGATGCGGCCTGGACAAGCTACCTGAACGCGCAAACTAACCGCGATGTGCATTGCGGCACGGCGGCTGGCACAGAAACAACCGATTGCAAAATGCAGGAAATTTCGTATGGCAACGCGTTTGAAAGCTGGGTGGCCGCGCGAGACAATTACATGAAGGCGCTGGAGCCAGTGGCAGCCAGCACGCTTTCGTCGGCCTACGGGCAAGTGCAATCGGCGCAAAGCAAGCTGGATTCGCTTAAGAACAGCGTGACCGACACTCAGCGCAAAGTTTCCGATATTCAGTTGGCGCAGGCGCAAAGCAATCTTGCACGAGCCAAAGATAACCTGG
The DNA here is from genome assembly GCA_035433205.1 of Thermoflexales bacterium. Lineage (GTDB taxonomy): Bacteria > Chloroflexota > Anaerolineae > J036 > Brachytrichaceae > DAORUN01. Next base: position 20,384 of record DAORUN010000004.1, read on the forward strand.
CCAAGGCCACGCTCACCTCGCCATGCGATTGTGTGGTGCAAAGTGTGAGCGCGGTTGTGGGCGCAAACGCGCCTTCTGCGGCGTTTACGCTGGTGAATCTGGGCCGAATGCAATTCAAGACCACCAATCTGACCGAGGTGGATGTGGCGAGTATCAAAGTAGGCGCAACGGCCACCATACGCCTGAAAGCGCACAGCGATGTGTTCGCCGGCAAAGTTGCGGCGGTGCTCAGCAATTCCAGCGGCACGCAAAGCGGCACAGCCATCTACACCGTGTTGATTGATCTGGATAAGACCAACGCTTTGTTGCTCCCCGGCATGACGGGGCAGGCGAGCATTTCTCAGTAAGTGATTGGGTGTTGGCTAAGCACGGGCGGGTTTTGCGCGATGTTTTAGGCCAATACCCAATGTCAGTTTTTTTGCATTGCCCGCCCTGGGTTTGCGCAAAAAATAAGCCGCAACGAAACACGGTTTAGTTGTTTCGTTGCGGCCATAAACGATCTCAAATGCCTTGCCGCGCGGCAATTAACCCGGCTTTATTTTGAGATCAACGGCAGATGCCACACGCGACCTGCCAATTCTCCGGGTAATGGCTCTCCGAAGCTGATGTCGTATGAGCCTTGCATGGCTTGAGAATTTGCATGTTGAACTTCTACGTAGACTGTGTCGCCAGCCCCAAGCATGACCGGGATAGACCAGTATTGCCCAAATCCGCGCGAACCGGTGGTGTATGTTTTTGCGCCGCTGCTGGTGGTCACCCGAACCGAGGCGTTCATATCAAACGCAAAGTGACCCAACCGTAAAATGAAGATAGACGGGCCAGCCGATGTGGAAGTCGTCGGCGATGTAACTTTAAACACATCCACATCGCCCGCCATATCTATGCGCCCGGCCACATCGTTGTTGGTGGTTGGCAAAACAGTTGCGTGCGAAGAATCATTGCCGTGATCATCGTTCGCATAACCCTGCACGATTATTTGCTCTTTGGCAAAGCGGACAAAGTTCTCGCCAACCGGGGTGGTGGCGCTTTCTCCGTCCGATTGGCCCTGCTGGGTAAAAACGGCGGTTCCAGAAGAGTTGTCAAACTGGGCCGTGACTTCGTATGCGCCGCCAGCGTTGTAGGGAAGCAATGAGGTGTAAAGCCCATCATTCGCGGATTCATCGGGCATGACCCCATCATCCTTAAAAACAATGCTGGTTACCGACCCATCTGGTCGCTTTACCCAACCCGTGACATTGGCCTGCGCAACATCTTGCTCGCGGCCCAGGCGCGCTTCCAGCACAACATTGTTGGGATAGGTGACAATCGAGCCACCGCGCGCCTCCAAACTGGCCTCATAGGTGCTGCCCTCGCTGGTATACCCGGTGGCGCGGTAGTCAAGCTGAATATCGGTGGAATAACCGGACACCCGAAGTGTCCACAAGCCGCTGGCTGGCATTGATTTGCTGAAAACGCAGTAGGTCTCAACATCATCACTTTCACACACAGGGGCGGGGCCTGCGCTGCCATCTGGCATGAGCAATTGCAGGTTGGTCGCGCTTGTTGTGCCCACCAGCGTGACATCTACGTCAAAGTCTTCAAGGCTGGGGTCTACAAATATGCTGGCTGTAAAGGTTTGACCAGTTTGCACCATGATGGGGCCGGCGGCGCTCAGGTTGACATCTACAATGGGCGAGTATTGCTGATCTGCCTCATCCAGCCATTGGCCCAAATTTCCCGCGCTTCCGTTCGCCGCATTCGCGGCTCCCGGCCTATTCTCAAAAAACGTTGGCACGGTGAACCCATCGGTAGAAATAACGTTATATGTTCCCTTTGGAGTGGTTGCTCTTGTTGGAAACGACACGAAATCAATGGCATTGCTAAAGACATCATTGGTTTTGCTCGCCCCCGTAAAGTTAAAGATGGATATTGGAATGCCCGCCGCGCGATGGTCGTTGTAAAGTTTCTGGAAGATATGCGGGTCCGTAGAATCATTGAACGCTCCATCGGTGATGACATAGATGTTGCGATCCACGATGTAACCTGTGCCAGCCACCGCTTTTAGCGCGTTAATTGCCGCGGTATCGGCGCCCGCCACATTGCGGTTGTTGCTCGTTGTGCTCGCGCTAATGGCGTCAATCTTGCCCTTTATTTCTTCTTTGTTTTCACCGCTTATTGCTGTCAGCGGCTGCACAACGGTGAAACTCTCATCAAAGGTGATGATGCCCAGCATGTCATTCGCGTTGGATGTGTCCACGTAACTCTTTAGCGCGGCTTTGGCGCTGTCAAGTTTTTTGTTTTCACCCATATCAGATGATGTGTTTACAAGAATCATCCTTTGCTTGGTTGCGCTTTGGCTGGAATCCACCCAGACAATGTTTAACGCGCCGCGGGCATCGGCTTGTTGAGCAGGCAATTCAACCGCGGCAAAATCGGATGCGGCAGGCGCAACAGAAGCCAGCTCCGGCCAATACAGCCGTTTGCCGCGCAGCGCTTCGGGGTCGTTGTTTGCCGAACGGACAAGCGCTTCCCACCCATACGTTTGGTAAGCCCGATAGTTTGCCGTGCTTGTGCGTCCGGCATCTACCGTGGATTTGCGCGTGGAGAAGTTTAATTTTGCGAAGTCAATGGTGCCATTGGACGCGCACATTACGGAACATGGTTCTGGCGGCAGGTCTGTCGCCACAGGATCAGTAGGGTCACTTGAAGAAGCAGCGCCGCCTTTATATTCGTCAAACATCCCATAAAAGTAGTGCCCCCACTCATGCGCCAAACTGGGCACGTAATAACCTATCGAATCGGTGATCCATTTGTCCGAAAAGAGCCGATCTCCCATGTAAACCCGCCCATTTCCCTTGCCGTAAGCGTTTGTAGTGGCGCGGGGCGATGGCTCAATTTGAATCCATTGGATGTCGGCTCGGTCAAAAAACCGCCCGTTGTCGTAAATCACCACATTCCGAATCTTATGTTTGCCGTTTGTCATCTCATATATCGCGTCGGCAAATTGTTTGAAGAGGTCTTCATAAGGAGCGCGGTCATTTGCAGATGTGACCGGCTTATAAATGGAGACGCTCAGATCCACCAATCGCGGGTCTGGCGGCGCTGCTGGCGCCCTCACAAATTTTCCGGATTCAGGAGAGTTCAAAGTAGAAGTTGTGGTTGTGAGAGAAGTTTCTGACAACAGAAACTGGTTTATCTGCTGCCCGCTCGCAAATTTTGGCACCCCCGCAAATGCCATTAGCGATAAAACGAGCGCCATACACGTTGAAAACGTTACGCGAATGCGTTGCCAATAATTGTCCGTACGTTTTTTCATGATTCACCTCACTGTAAGATGTGTGGCTATAAGAAGCTCTGATTTACGCGCAAATTTTTTTTGATTTTCACCCGCTCTTTCTCTCTCAGGCAAAGAGAAGGAAAAGACAAATTTGCAGTAACACAGTCTTGTTATAGCGTTGAAGAGAGAGGCCGAAATTTTATTTGGATTTTAAAAAAAATCAAGGATGTTGAAACGCATTTGGAGGGCTACGGCCGTGTTTTTGCGCATCTAGCGGGCAATGCAGTTGCATAGAACAAAACATCTGATGTGTATAACCGCAACTGCATTGCCCTTGCATTAAAATCTTTGCCTAAGACAGTCTTTAAAGGTCTTGCAGACGTTTAGGCTCTATGATTAACCCCATGAACAAACACGAAATTGTAGAAAAGCTCGGTGGAATAATCGCCAAAGAAATACTAAGACAGCCCAGGAAGGTCATCAAACCCGATGAGTCGCTCATCAAAAGCGGGCTGATTGATTCGTTTAGCCTGGTGGATTTGGGGCTGGCCGTTGAGCGCGATTTTGATGTGCGCCTTGATGATACTGAACTAAACGCCGACACGTTTGATACACTTAACCAACTGGCAGATGTGATTTTGGAACGAAGAAAGTAAGGTGTTAACGTGCAATGGGGACTTGCAAATTAAACCCCATGCGTTTTACACATTACATATCGCACATTACATAGCACAAGACATAGCACAAGACATAGCACAAGTTTTACGAAATTGACCACACTCGCCCACTCCCTGCGTTCGCATTACGAGACCGCGCCCGACCGGATCGCCATCACCCTGCAGTTTGCGGGCAAGGATGACATGCACTTAACCACCCGCGACTTGACCGAAGGCGCGGCGGGGTTTGCCCGCGCATTGCAAAACGCCAGCGTGCCGCCCGGCGGCGTGGTCATCCTCATCCAGCAGCACAGCCGCGAATTGGTGTGCGCCTTTTGGGGCGCAATTTTGCACGGCGCGATCCCGGCCATCATGCCCTTTCTCACCGAGAAGCTCTCGCCGGAAAAATATCGCCACGAGCTGGCCGCCCTGATTGAGATCACGCGGCCCAGCGCCCTTGTGACCTACGCCGCGTTTGAAGACGAAGCCCGCCGGGCCGTTGGCGATGGCAACTGCGCGGTGATCGTTCAAGAGGGCATCACGCCCGCCGCGCCAGATTTTTCCAGCCTGCGCGGAATGCAGGCCAAGCCCAGCGACATCGTTTTGCTCCAGCATTCATCGGGCAGCACGGGGCTGCAAAAGGGCGTGGCGCTCTCGCACCGCGCCGTGCTCAATCAAATCGCGGCCTACGCGCCAACCATCGAGTTGAGCGAGAAAGACACGATTGTGAGCTGGTTGCCGCTCTATCATGACATGGGCCTCATCGCTTGTTTTGTCATGCCGGTGGTGATGGGAACCCGGCTGGTGCTGCTCTCGCCATTTGAGTGGGTGCGCGGCCCGCACCGGCTGTTTAACGCGATCACAAAATATGGCGGCACGCACATTTGGCTGCCCAACTTTGCGCTTAACTTTTGCGCCCAAAAAATCCGCGACCGCGATTTGGAGGGCGTGGATTTGACGACCCTCCGCCGCGTGGTCAATTGCTCCGAGCCAATGTTTGCCTCCTCGCACGATATTTTCATCAGAAGATTTGTGCGGTATGGCATGCGGCCTTCGGCGGTGGTCATGTGCTATGCCATGGCCGAGAACACCTTTGCGGTTTCCCAAAGCGCGGGCGGTGATTTTCTTGTTGAGAACGGGCGGCCATCCGCCGGAAAAGTGCTGCCCTTTGCCAGCGCGCGCATTTTGGGCGCGCCAGATGGGGCGGGCGAGCGCGATGACCTGCGCGAGGGCGAGGTGGGCGAGATCGCCATCAGAAGCAACTGCATGTTGAGCGGTTATTACCACCGCGATGACCTGACGGCGGGCGCGTTTTACGAGGGCTATTTCCTCACCGGCGACCTGGGGTATTTGCGCGGCGAGCATTTGTTTGTGAGCGGGCGCAAAAAAGATTTGATCATCGTGGGCGGCAAGAATGTTTACCCGCAAGACCTGGAGCAAATTGCGAACGACGTGCCGGGTGTTCACGCGGGGCGCGTTGTGGCGTTTGGCGTGATGAATGACGCGGCTGGCACGGAGGATGTGTGCATTTTGGCCGAGGCGGACACGACCGACGAGGATGAACGCGCGGCCATCGCGGCGGCCATCCGCCAGGCGGTGGCCCAAAACAGCGATGTGGCCGCGCGGTTTGTGGAGTTGTTTGCGCCGGGGTATTTGTTCAAGACCAGCAGCGGCAAAATTGCCCGCGCGGCAAACAAGGAGCGCTGGCTGGCCGGGGCTGGGGACTAGTGTTCGGCAAACTTGAGTATTTGACGATATAGCGGGTGAACACGAAGAAAAATAAGCTGGTCTTACGCAAGATGTATGTCAAATAGTCGAAGAATGTCTGTCATTCCCGCGCAAGCGGGAATCTATAACAAACTCACAAAAACAGGTGTAAGAAGGCCGATTCCTCTTGCATTTTGGTTTGGCGCGTTGTGGATTTCCGCTTGCGCGGAAATGACGACCGCCATTTATTAGCCGACCACTCCTCCAGGCCAGCCGGGCGCGATTAAAATGGACAGACCAGCGTCAAACTCACATGGTTAAATTTTTAATTTTCTTCAAATCACCCGCCAATTTTGAGCAGTTCGAGACCGACTTTGCCTCGCGGTATGTGCCCGCCATCAACGCCATCCCCAACGTGACACGGGTGACGGTCTCGCGGGGGATTGGCGCGCCGGCCGGGCAGTCGCCGTACCATCTCATTCACGAACTGTGCTTTGAGACAAAAGACGACATGATTGCCGCGCTCAACTCGCCAGAAGGCCGCGCCGCTGGCGCAATTGTGATGAGTTTTGCAAAAGATATTGTGACGATGATGTTTGCCGAAGCGTGGGAGTAAATCGCGCTCAATAACGCGCATTCAAAGCCCGCGTCAAATGATTTTACGCTTGCTTTCAAACACGGGCGCGTTGTCCAAAATGCGCTGAGGCGAGAAAATGCTCAGGTCAAGCACGGGCGGCAAGCCCAGCATCTGCTCGGCGATGTAGCGCCCCACCGCGTGGCATTGCTGAAACCCGTGCCCAGAAAACCCATTCGCGCAGTAAAACCCGCGCAAGCCGGGCCATTCGCCAAGGATGGCGTTGTGATCCAGCGTGTTCACCTCATACAAACCGGCCCACCCGCTTTGAATTTTGAGCCGGTCAAAGACGGGCATTAGCTCCACGATGTCCGGCCACATGCGCTCCTCAAACAGCTCGCGCTGCCAGACAAAATCGTCAACCGTCTCCGGGTCATCGGGGAAGGATTGGCCAAATGTGAACATGCCGCCGCCCTCGTGCATGGCGTATAACCCGGATGGGAAAAAGATGGCGGGCAAAATTTTGCCCGGCCGCTCGGCAATCTCCACCACCGTTACCTGGCGTTTGATGGGGATGACGGGGAGCGCGACGCCCGCCGTTTTTGCCAGCAGCCCAGCCCACGCACCCGCGCCATTCAGCACAACATTTGCGCTCAGCGTTTGGCCGTCTGCAAGCTTCACGCCCGTCACGCGGCCATTCTGGGTAAGAACGTGTTTTACCTCGCCGTGCATAAACTTTGCGCCCAGCGCCGCGCTTTTTTTGCGGTAGCCCATCAGCACGCCCTGCGGCGACATCGTGCCATCTTTTGGCCCAAGGGTCGCGCCAGCGCAGCGGGTGGAATCAAAATAGGGGTAATGGGCCTGAATTTGTTCCGGCTCCAGCCACACCGCCTCGCACCCCAAACTATTTTGCAGGCGCATCCCTTCCAGCGCTTCTTCGCGGCCATCTGCGCTGGTAATAAACAAATTACCCTGATGGCGCACCGCTGGGTCGGGGCGGTCATCGCCCACCGCCATCTCATCCGCAAAGTTTTCCATCACCTCCAGCCCGTATTTGGACATCAAAATATTTTCTTTGATGTTGAACTGGACGCGCATGTTGCCATCGCTGAGGATGGTGGAGTTGCGGGCGTAGGTGGGATCCATCTCCACCACCGCAATGTGCAGCCGTGGGTTGAGCTTGAGCAGGTAATAGGCAGTGGCGCAGCTCATCACGCCGCCGCCAATCATGAGCATGTCGTACATGGCTTCAATTACGAATTACGAATTACGAATTACCAATTACCAATTACGAATTTGGAAGTCCGATTTTTAATTCGTAATTGGTAATTCGTAATTGTTTAGACTGATTTTGTGATGCCGCCATCCACGCGGATGTTTTGGCCGGTGATGTAACCCGCGTCTGCCGAGAGCAAAAACCGCGCGGTTTTTGCGATCTCGCTCACTTTGCCGAAGCGTCGCATTGGAATGCGGTCGCGCAGCGCGTCTGTTTCGGGGTAGCTGTCAATAAATCCGGGCAAAATGTTGTTCATGCGAATGTTGCTGGCCGCATACTCATCTGCAAAAATTTTTGCAAAGCCGGCCAGCGCCGCCCGCAACGCAGCCGAGACCGGAAAGGCTGCCTCTGGCTCAAACGCGGCGTAGGTTGAAATGTTGACAAACGCGCCGCCGCCCTGCGCCTGCATGATGGGTGTGACCAGCCGCGCCATGCGCACCACGTTTAGCACAACCATATCAAGGCCGGTGTGCCAGTCGGCATCGGATATCTCCAGCAGTTTGCCCTTTGGCGGATGCCCGGTGTTGTTCACAACGCCATCCACCCGGCCAAATTTTTGCATGGCTAAGTCCACCAGTTTTTGCAGGTCAGCGGGATCGGTCACGGAGCCAGCCAGCCCCACCGCGCCGGGCAGTTGGGCCAGCGTTTCTTTTGCGCCAGATGGCGACATGAGCGCAAGATCGTGCCCGGCGGCGGCCAGCTCGTGGGCGATGGCCGCGCCCATGCCGCGCCCAGCAGCCGTAATGAGGGTGACAGGTTTGTTGGTCATGGTGTTTGGCAGGGCAGTATACGCGGGGTCGTTTTATTGGTCTGACCGCTATTTCGCGCAAATCCAGTCACAAATACTTTTCCACCGCCCATCTGCATGAGGGACACGAACGGCTTGAAAGTGCAAACTCACAATTGATTGACCAGACGATCATAATCTTGATGATTGCCAATCCAGAACCAGATCATCGTATCTTCTTTTAATAAGCCCACACTTCTCCATTTCAGCGTGATGCGCACCGAATAAAGAGGACGATTTTCGTTGATTCGTTTGAAATGCAAGCTTGGGTGAGAAGGATCTTTCTGCCAGACTTTGTATGTCTGTCGCGCTTTTTGCCGCACGTCTGGCGGCAATGCCATTAGACGTTTACGGAAATCTGGCGTGGTTTGCGAGTTCATGACTCAACAAGTTTTCCCCGTGCATCAAACATCGACTTTGTTTGGCCAGTGGCAATATCAGATTCGACCCCTGCGATCAGAGCATCCAGCTTATGCAGATCTGTGGCCGCAAATTGCGCATCCCACAAATTTTCGTCAATTTCAATCAATTCAGGCGACTCTTCTTCAAGCCGTCCGCGTCCACTGAGAAACAACACAAATTCATATACCTGCTCTTGCCGGGCGCGGGTAAGGCGCGGCATAAGAGATGCCACCGCTTCGCCGTAATCTTTCTGTTGCCGGGTCTTGAGTGAATTCATGTCTTTATTCTGCCATGAAACACGCTGTTTGGGGCAACAAAACCTCGCGCTTTACAAATACTTTTCCACCGCCCAGCCGCCCTCGCGCACAATGGGCGCGTTGGATGAATGCGCGTTTGGGTAAAACGTGAGCTTGTTCGTCCCGTTCAGCGCGTCCAGCACATCGCCCATCCAATCGGCCAGCGCAACGGGTGTGTTTAGCTCACGGGCAATCTCCATTGGCGTGATGTCATCCATCGAGATGCCATCGGGATGGTCAAACGTGATGCGGGGCAGCACGACCACCGAGGCTGGCTGAGCTGCCAGCACCGGGCGCAGTTGTTCAATGATGTCACGCCCCATCAGCAAACCAGCCACCGTTATTGTGCTGCCCAAACGGGTGTTGGTGATGGGAATTGCGCGGAGCGGAACGCCCGTGATGCGGGCAAATTCTGCGGCGGTTTTTTGTAACACCGGCGCAAAGAGCGTTCCGGTGGCGAGGACGGCGCCGTGCGCAAGGGCGTCCGTTTGTCCCGAGCTGGTCGAAGGATGAACGGACGCCCTTCGACCGCTCGCTCCGCTCGCGCTCAGGGCGAACGGGTGACTGGAAAGTTCTTTGCGCTTCAGCCGCGCCCACTCGTTCAAAAAGTTGCGCACCATGCCCATGCCGTTCTCTTCCAGCTTCAGGCCATCGTACGATTTTTTGGCGGGCAGCGGTTTCCCCGCCACCAGATACCACTCATCGGTGCAGTGCACAAACCCCACGCCCAGCGTTTGGCGGAACTCGGCCTGCCACGCGCTCACGCGCTCAATCACCGCGGCGCATTCTGCGGGCGTGTGCGGTCTGTGCCCATATTTGTGATGCGCCGTGAGGCCAACCGGCACCACGCTGACCGACATCACATCGGGGTAAAGCGCGGCCAAATCGCGCACACTTTTCTCCAGCCACGCGCCATCGTTTAGGCCGGGCGTGATGACCAACTGGGTGTGCGCTTGAATATCGTGCCGCGCCAGCCAGCGCAATTGCTCCAGCACATCTTTGGCCTTGGGGTTGCGCAAACACTTTTTGCGGATGGCCGTATCGGTGCAATGTACGCTCACGTAAAGCGGGCTTAGGCGCTGTTCGGCCAAACGCGCCCAGTCTTCATCCGAGAGATTGGTGAGGGTGACAAAATGCCCAAACAAAAACGAGTAGCGGTAATCATCGTCTTTGATGTAAAGCGTGCGACGCATTTTGGGCGCGTTTTGCAGCACAAAGCAAAACGGGCACAGGTTATTGCAGCGGCGAATGTCAATATCAAAAGTGGGGTGCTCAAACTCAATGCCCAGCTCTTGCCCAAATTCACGCTGGCCGCGCAAGAGCATCGGCGCGCCATCGCGCTCAATCTCAAAGGTCAGCTCTGGCTCGGCGGCGTAAAACTGCGCGTCAATCACGTCGCGCAGGGCGTGGCCATTGAGCGCCCGCACGCCATCGCCCGCGCGAAGCCCCGCTTGCGCCGCCGCGCCATCGGGCTGGGTTGATTTGATGATGCCGGGCATTGATTAATTAAGAATTAAGAATTAAGAATTTCGTGCAGGGTTTGACTGCGCCTTTACGGTTTTAGCAACTGTTCAATATCGGGCGGGTAAAAAGACCAGCGTCCGGTATCGCTCAGCCAGTCATGCTCGCTGCGCACTTGACGGATGAACTCGTGGGTGTGCAAATGTCCGTGCGAGGCGGTCTTGAGCAAAATCTCATTCAAACACGCCAAATACAGTTGCCACGGGTCAGTTTTCATCAGCTTGTCGGCAAAGCCTATGTCATCCATGCGCCACCAGGCATGAGCGCGGGCCAGAGTCATTTCAAACTCCTCGGCAAATTGTTCAGATGCCTGCTCGTCTTCAATGACCGGGCGACCCAGTAGCAAAATTGGCGCGGGCGAACGGATGAGGTAGATCGTCTCTTCTTCACGTTGCGCCACTTCGATGGAGCCGCCAAAAGTGAAGAACTCGTGCTCTCGCGCAGACTCATCTACCAAAATAATAAAGCCCGGGTACAAAGCCCGGCTCTCCTGGAAAAGTGGGCGCTGGCGCAGCGTCTCCCATTTTTGGCCGGGCGCACCAGAAAGCCCCAATTGCAGCCGCACCATTTGCGGGTTAAAGTGGCGCGGGTCGGCTTTCTCGCGGATGGCCACGACCAGCCCCTGAAAACCGGGACTGTCGGCGTGGGTCTTGGGCAACAGGTAGTAGCCCCAGTCTTGCATAAGGCTAAACAGGCTCTCTTCGGAAATGCCATTGCCAATTGAATTGGCGGGATGAGCTATTTCTTGCGCCAGTAGACCGGGTTGAATGTCATTCATGCGTTAAAGCATACACCCATAACTTGCATCCATAATTTGATAGGGGCGCCTTGTTAATGCAAAATTATGCGCTGAAGTCAAGGCGTTAGGACTTGCGTTTTTTTAGCAAATCAAAAACAATAATCGCCAAGAATCTCAATATAGAACCCAACAGCGCAATAAATAATAATGATTGCATCCACAATTTTTGCGGCAGAAAAATTGAGCTTATAAAAAACGCATATCCCATTAATTGTAAAAATGCCCCTCCGATTTCTACATGAGAAGAATGTGGAATTCCAAGAAATAATTTGATTATTCGAGGAGCCTGAATATATCTTCCACCTTGCGATTGTTTTTGTATCAGATAACCAGGCAGCCAGAAAAAACCCACAAACAATGCCAACCCAAGATAAGGAAGATAGTCTTTTACGTTCACATTTCCTCGTCTTTCTCACTAACAAATGCACACTCGATTTGTATGCGTAAGTTTATTGTCAACTGCGCAGCTACACGGAATACACCCCGCGCATCTCCTCTGGCAAAAGCGCCGCCATGTTTTTCATGGCCTCGGTTGTAAGCGCAGACAAAACTTCGCGGGTGGGTTTTTGCCCTTGCAAATCCAGCTTGAAGGGTTTGCCAACGGTGATGGTGACCGGGGCAAACAAACGCTTGAGAATGCGCGGTGTGCCTTGAATGGCAACGGGCAAAATCAGCGCATCAGCTCGCGTGGCGAGGAAGGCCATCCCTTCCTGGGCGTGTTGCAACGCGCCGGTTTTGCTGCGCGTGCCTTCGGGCGAGATCAGCACAAGCTGGCCCTCGTTCAGGGCCTCGGTTGCGCTGCGAATAGCCGCCGTGTCTACCGCGCCGCGGTGCACCGGGATGGCCCCGTAGCCATCCACAAACCACTTCAACCCAGCCTCCCACGCCTCTACCTTGGTCATGGGGATGACCGGCCTGCCCAGCGAGGGCATGACTACCAGCGGGTCCCAAAAGTTGATGTGGTTGATCGCCACAATTGCGCCGCCGGTTTGCGGCACGTTCTCCAGCCCAATCACCCGGAAGCGCATAAACGTTTTTTGCGCCAGCCGCAGCCACCAGTTGTAAAACGCGCGGCGCGGCGCGGGCTTGTTCCACGCCCAGCGTTTGGTGAACTTGGATTTTTTGCCCTCAGTCTTGACCTCTGTCTGTTCTGCCATTGGCGCAGATTGTATCTTGATAAAGCGATTCACTCAGCGCACTGGGCCAGCCGCCCTTTTGGCGCGTCATCTGGCCAGTTTTTCCAGCGCGTTCCTGGCCGCCTCATAATTTGCGTTCAGGCTGATGGCTTTCTGGAGGTCAGCGCGGGCGGCTTCGGCGTCGTCTTTGGCGGCATGGGCCACACCGCGCCAGTAATAACTCTCTTCCAGGTTGTTCACCGACTTAAGCGTTTCGTTTGCCAGTTGAATCACGTCATCGTAGCGTTGCGCGGCGTAATATGCGGCGTATGGGCCGAATTGGTACCACATCATGCGCCAGGGCAGACCAATGGCGCGGGCGCGGTCGTACGCTTGCGCGGCTCCGGCGCCATCCCCCAGCGCCAGCAAGTTTGTGCCAACGTTAAACCACGCAAACTTATCTTTGGGGTTGGCGGCGGCCTCGGCGCGGGCCACCGCAAGCGCGCGCTGGCGCATGGGCGCATCGTTCATGCGCTCGCCCAGCAATGCGCGAACATCCCCATCTTGCGTGGGCGACCAGACCACCAGCATGGCGCGGTTAAAGGCTTTCCAAAGCGCGTCAATCTCTTGCGCGGGCATACGCACATTTTCGCCTTCGTATGAATCAAAAAATACAAATTCATCGGTTGTTTTTGCGCGGGTAAAACCCATCGCAAGGCGGTAGTGCCCCATCTCGTCATTGGGTTGGGGAATAAACCACGTTTCAATGATGACCGGCAAGCCTTTGGCGATCAACCCGCGCAAAAGTTCCAGGTCGCCGCCTTGCACCACGCGGGCGTTGAGGCCCTTTGAGCGGGCATAGGCGGCCATCTCGTCCAGGCTCACGTTGCGGTCGTCTTTGTCTGGGCGCAAAGTTTGCGCCACGCGGTATTGGTTATCGCGCGAGCCAAACGCGGCGAGCTGCATGGAGAGCGTAGCTGGCCCGCAATTGTTGAACGTTTGGCGTTGCAAAATCAGCCCGCGAATCAAGGCGTTGTCTGGCGCGGGCGTTGGCGTGTTTGTGGGGATGAGTTTTGTGGCCGTTGCGGCGTTGGCAATTGCGGCGGCGGGTGATGGCGCTCTGGTGAGCGGCAATACCGGCGTTTCGGTGGGGTAGTAGCGCACAACAACTTTGCTCGCGCCATCCATGCTCACAGCAGATTGGGGGAGCGGACGCAGCGCGCGTAACTCGTCCAAAATGGCATCGCGTTGCCATATCAAGAGCGCCATCAAGCCAAGCAGGAAGAAGCCAATTAACTTACGCACAAAAACGCAGACCTCTGGCATCATGATAATGCGCCAAAGGTCTGCGTTGAATGACGACTCCCCTGCGCTTAAGCCGCGCGTGCTCAACGGTT
>DAORUN010000004.1:34269-42958 GCA_035433205.1 Thermoflexales bacterium
CTTTGCGCCAAACTGGTATAAGATTTGTAAATTCATGCAAAAAGATATCCGCCTGCTTTTTATCACCCGTATCACGCGGATGTTTGCGTATGGCTTTCTTTCGGTCTCGCTGGCGTTGTATCTTTCGCGGCTGGGGCTTAGCGCGCAGCAAATTGGGTTTGTGTTCACCTTCACCCTCGTTGGTGATGCGGTGATCTCGTTATGGCTCACCACCAATGCCGACCGGCGCGGGCGCAAAAAAATGCTCATCATCGGGTCGGCGCTCATGCTGATGGCAGGCGTGGTGTTCGCGATCACGCGCGAGCCGGCGTTGCTGGCGCTTGCAGCCACCATTGGCGTCATCAGCCCCAGCGGCAAAGAAATTGGCCCTTTCTTGTCCATCGAGCAGGCCAGTTTGAGCCAGCTTATCCCCAACGAGAAACGCACCTCCACATTTGCGTGGTACAACTTGTCTGGCTCAATGGCGCTGGCGCTGGGCGCGTTGTCGGGCGGGTTAGTGGTTCAGGCGCTGCTGGAGATGGGTGTTGAGGTGGTCAACGCCGACCGTGTTCTGGTGGTGGTGTATGCGGCGTTTGGCCTGCTGCTCATGGCGCTCTACACCCGCATCACCCCGCAGGCCGAGGCTCCATCCACCAATGTGAAAATGGACGCGCTGGGGCTGGGCAAATCGCGCGGGATTGTGCTCAAACTTTCGGCGTTGTTCGCGCTGGATGCCTTTGCCGGCGCGTTTGTGATTGACAGCTTCATCGCGTACTGGCTCAGCCAAAAATTTAACGTTGAACCCGCGGTGCTGGGCAGCATTTTCTTTGGCACAAACCTGCTGGCCGGGTTTTCTGCGCTGCTGGCTTCGCGCATGGCAGAAAAGTTTGGGTTGATCAACACGATGGTATTCACGCATATCCCATCCAATATTTTGCTTATTCTTGTGCCGCTTATGCCCAACCTGCCGCTGGCCATTGGCATGTTGTTCTTGCGTTTTAGCATTTCTCAGATGGATGTGCCGACCCGCCAAAGCTACACCATGGCGGTGGTCTCGCCCGAAGAGCGCAGCGCCACCAGCGGCGTGACCACCATTGCCCGCAGCGTGGGCAGCGCCATCGCCCCATCCATTGCTGGGCCGCTTTTGGCAACCTCATGGCCGTTTTTCATCTCTGGCGGGTTAAAAATAGTTTACGATTTGCTTTTGTGGCACAACATGCGCGCGGTAAAACCGCCAGAAGAGATGAAAAAAGGTTGAAGAGTGAAGAGTGAAGGGTGAGAAGTAATGATTCATGTGCGGCTTTGCGTCTTGGCGAGAGATAAAAAAGCAAAATCATTCGGCTTTTTGTTAAAGTGGCAACTTGTGTTAATTCATCATTCGTAATTGAATCGTAATTGAAATGGTTCGCATACTGTTCAAAACCAATAACGCCCCGCCTCGTGATGACGTGGACGCGAAAGACCTGCCTGCCTTGATCGCCGAGGCCGCCGAGGGCCGCGCCACGCTTTGGGTGGATTTGAAAGACGACCTGCCCGGGGCGCCGGATGAAAGCGGCGTGGAGCACTCCACCGACCCCAACATTTTGCGTGTGCTGCGCGAGGATTTTAAGTTTGACCCGCTGGCGGTGGATGACGCTTTGACCGAGACGCATGTGCCAAAGGTGGATGACTGGACAAATTATCTTTATATCGTCTTGCACGCTGTGTTCTTTCAATCTGAAATTGAGGACATTGACACGCGCGAGCTGGATATTTTTCTGGGCAAAAATTTTCTCGTCACGTATCACTTTGAGGAGTTGCCCGAACTGCACCAGGTGTGGCGGTTGGTGCAGCGCGATGACCGCTACTGGAAGCGCGGCTCGGACTTTTTGTTTTACACCCTCGCAGATTCCATCGCCACTGGTTACATGCCGTGCATGGATGCGATTGACGAGGTGAGCGACCAAATTTTGGACACCGTATTTGACCACCCATCCAAAGAGCAGGTGCAGCGCATCTTTCATGTCAAGCGGGCGGTGCTGCGCTTGCGGCGCATTCTTGGCCCCCAGCGCGAGGTGATGAGCCGGCTCGCCCGCGAAGGGCTTTCTCAGGTGGATGGCAAAAACCGGGTGTACTTCCGCGATGTGTATGACCACTTTGTGCGCATGGCCGATCTGAACGAATCTCTGCGCGACATCGTGGCCGGGTCGCTGGACACGTATCTCTCGGTCACGGCCAACCGCACCAACGATGTGATGAAAGTGCTCACAATTGTGACCGTGCTGTTTGCGCCGCTCACATTCATCACCGGTTTTTTTGGCATGAACTTTTTTGGCGAGAACATCGCCCTGCGCGGCAGCTTTGGCTGGGTTCCGTTTGTTCTGGCCATGCTGGGGATGGTGGTCTTTCCGATCATCATCTTTTTGTATATCCGGCGCAACCGGTGGTTGTAAAAATGCAGGTCTGATCGCTTCGCGCGGTCAGACCTGCGCATCGCTTACTTTTGCTCGGCGGCGGCCTTGTTTTGTTTTTGTTCTGCCTTTCGCACCGCGCGAATCACAATGGCCGCGAACAAAATGATCGGCGCGAGCGCCATCAACAAAACAGGCAACGTGCCAACGCCAAACCAGATGGCCGTGTTGGCCAGCCCTTCCAAACTGCGGTTTAGCGAATCGGTCGCGGCCTTCATCGTCTCACCGGGTTTCCAAACGTAAGGCGTGGCTGTTGGGGTGGGCGTTGGCGTGGGGCGGCGCGGCACAAGCCGCAGGTTGATCGTGGCCATATCGCTCAGCCGCGAGAGCTGCGCCATGCGGCCCTTGGCCTGCTCAATCTGCCCGCGCACATCGGTCAGCTTGTTGAACAGCGAGATGATGTCATCGGTCTTGTCTTGTTTTGCCAGCAGGCCCTGCAATTGTTTTTCGGCCAATTCCAAATTTCTCGTCCGCGCGTCAAGGTCGGCGTATTCGGCGGTCACATCATCGCCGCTGGCGTTTTCTTGCTGCACATCCAGCGCCATTTTGCGCAGAGCTTCCATCGCCTCGCCCAGCTTATTGCCCGGCACTTTAATCACAACCTCAGCGTTAAGAAAGCCATCGGGCTTGCTGGTGCTGGCCGATTGGGTGTAGCCGCCCAGGCGATCCAGCAGCGCGCCAATGTCGTTCAGGGTGTGCTGAGTGTCCTCCACCAGCAGCGTCATGCTGGCGTTGCGAATCACCATGCGCGAGAGCGGGTCAACCGGCGCGGCCAGTTTGCCGCCGGTGATGACCGAATCGCGGATGCCGCTGGAGCCAACCCCCGGCGCGGCGGTGGCCGCTGGCGCAGGAACAGGTTGGGGCGCTTGGGTGGCGGCGGGCGCACTGGTCGGTCGCGGGGGCGCGGCGGTTGGAGCAGCGGCACCTCCGCAGGCGGCCATCAAAAATAGCGCGGCGGTTAGGGGGATGAGAGTTCGGGTGTTCATATTTTCTCCTTTTGGGGATGGCGCTTGTTTCGGCGCAAGAGCCAGCCCTCAAACAAAACTGTATGCGCCTGCGCCCATCTGTGCTTGATATTTTTCTGACAACCGGTTGACTTTGGAGTGGCGTACACTTGCCGCATGAAATGGAAGTGGGCGGCCCTGGGGTTTGCGGCGGTTCTGATCGTCATCGTGGTTCTGGCAGACCGTCACCAGCTGCCGCCTTTTTTGTATGCCATCTACAACTTTCCCGGCGGCGACAAAGCCGGGCATTTTATTTTGATGGGAATGATGGCGTTTTTGGCCAATCTTGCGCTTCGGGCGCGCACGGTCAACATCTTCGCCCGCCCCATCCTGTTGGGCAGCTTGATTGTGACCGCGCTAGTCGCGCTGGAGGAGCTTTCGCAAAACTTTTTCCCCGGCCGCACCCCCGCACTGGATGATTTTGCCGCCAGTTTTGCCGGAATTCTTGTGCTGGGCTGGCTGGCAAAGTGGCTGGTCAAAACCACCGGCTAATTGCGCCTTGACCATTTTCCAAGAGCGTGTTTAATACGCACCCATGATTACCATCTTCGACAACCCGGTGCAGTTGCCCCCGCAATTGGCGTTTTTGGATGGACGCATCGGGTCGTTTGTGGTTAATCTGGTTTTGTGGATGGCGATTGCGCTTGCGGCATACGTCATCCTCAGCGTTGTGCTGCGCGCCGTCACCCGCCGCCTGCCCGGCGAGATGGACGACATGATTCTCTCGTCGGTTCGCAAGCCGCTGCTGGCGGTGGTGGTGGTGATGGGGTTGACCAGCAGTTTTTCTGTTTTGCAGTTGGCGGGGCTTTTGGGCGCACTGGTCAACCAAATCTTTCACTCGCTCTTCATCATCGCGCTCACGTGGATGCTTCTGCGGCTGACTCAAAACGCACTTATCCCGCTGTTAAAGGCGCGGGCTGCGCAAACCGAAAAGCGCGCCGATGATGTGATGATTGGCATCGTCAACATGATTGTGCCGGTGGTGGTGATCTTCTTTTCTGCGCTGGCGGTGCTGAACCAATGGGAGGTGGACATCGGCGCGGCGCTGGCGGGCGCGGGCATCATCAGCCTGGTGCTGGGTCTGGCGCTGCAAGACACGCTGCAAAATATTTTTGCGGGCATTGGCCTGCTGGCCGATGAGCCTTTTACCGCCGGAGAACTCATTGCCCTGCCAGATGGCAAAGTGTGCAAAGTGGAGCAGATTGGCCTGCGCACCACCCAGTTGTATTACGCGCAAGACCACTCGCTCATCTTCATGCCCAACAAAGACCTTGCCAACGCGGCCATCACCAACATCGTCAAGCCATCCTTTGATTCGCGCGGGGCGATTGAAATTGGCGTGGCGTATTCATGCGATCTGGAATTTGTCTCATCGCTGTTGATGGATATTGCGATGGAGCATCCAAACGTGCTGTTTACCAACGCCGCCGAGCGCACGGCGCGGCTGAGGCAGGCGGCGCAACGGCTGGCCGCGCGGCTGTCTGGTGATGTTCCTTTGGCCGCCACCCACCGCGCCGAGCTTGAGATGCGGCGGGACGCCATCCAGGCCATGATCCCGCGTGTTGAGCGCGAAACCGATCTGCTCAAGTCGCTCATCGCATTTGATTCAACTTTGGTGGCTCTGGCCGGGGAGTTAAACCGCCTTGAGCAGGGCGGGTTTAACCATGAAGAGACCGCACATTTTCAGAAAAATTATCTGCCCGGTGTGAATGTGGCGCTGGAGGATGTATATGGCGCGATGAGCGCGTGGCTGAGCCATCCCGATCCGCTGGCATTGCAGGGCGAGGTGCGGGATGAGAATGCGCGCTGGGCCGCCGCCAACAAACGTCTGAGCGACAAGTGGCGCGCCCTTGAGACGGCCATCAGCAAGCCACCCGCCGATATTGAAATGGAACTGGACACGCGGGTGAACGCCCTGCGCGAGTGGGTGACCACCAAATACAAAACCCGGCCGGAGCCGTGGAAAGACCCGTTTGTGGAGGCCAAAGGGTTTGGCGCGTCCAGCGTGGATTTGACGTTGAAATATTTTGTGGATGATGTGCGGCTGGAGCATTACGAGCGTTCGCGCCGCGTGGCCACCGAGCTGATCATGGCGATTCACGAGCGCTTCAAGCAGCACAACATTGAGATTCCCTTTCCCCAGCAGGATGTTTGGATACGCGCCGTGCCAGGCAAATAACCCGATGGCGGTACACTGAGTTAAATACCAACCATGCAAACCTACTGCGCCTTTGTGGCGACCATGCCCCCAGATAATGTGCATCGCCAATATCACCATTACGAGTATGGCTTCCCGCTGAGCGATGACAACACGCTGTTTGAGCGCCTCGTGCTGGAGATCAATCAGGCCGGGCTGTCCTGGGCCACCATCTTGAACAAACGCGCCAACTTTCAGCGGGCGTATTTGGGGTTTGATGTGGCCGTGGTCGCCGAGTTTGACGAACCCGACCGGGCGCGGCTGCTGGCCGATGCGGGCATCATCCGCAACCGGCTAAAGGTGAACGCCGCCATTGAGAACGCGCGGCGCATTCAGGCCATCCAGCGCGAGCATGGCTCGTTCAAAGCCTGGCTGGATGCAAACGTGATGGAGGACGCCGCGCCGCGCACACGCGAAAGCTGGACAAAGCTGTTTAAGAAAACGTTTGTCTTTACCGGCGGCGAAATTGTGAACGAATTTTTGATGAGCACAGGCTACCTGCCCGGCGCTCACTCATCCGATTGCCCCACCTACGCGGAAATTGAAAAACTTAAACCAGCGTGGATGCAGGCAATTACGAATGACTAATGACTAATTACGAATTGGGAAGACAATCTCATTCGTAATTAGTAATTGACATTCGCCGCGCGCATGGTGCTGGGCAGGAAAACCTTTTTCAACTCGCCCGCGTAGAGCCACGTGCCATAAATTTGCGGCAGCCCCAACCGTTTGTCGGTGAAGGCGCTGAAGAAGCGCTTGGTCACGGGGTCATACACGGTGGCCGCGCGGCCATTTTGCCAATCTATCCAGTTTGTCGCGCCATCGCTCACCGGCGCACTGGTTTGCCATGTGCCTGTGATGTTGCGCGCGCTGAAGAAACGGTATCCATCCCCGGTGCTGTGCGGATACACCACCAGCAATTCTGGCGTGACGCCACCGCCCAAAACCAGCGTGGCAAAGGTTTCGCCATCAAAATCATTGATGGATGGCGCAGGGGCGGGTGACCATGTGTTTCCGCCATCGGCGCTGCGGGCGTAATACCCTGCCCATGTCCAGTTATTGCATCCCGTCCACACCACATGCAGTATGTTTTGCGCGTCAATCTTGAGCTGCGGGTAGCGCTGATAACACCAATCATTTGTGGAGACAACGCTGTTAACCGTTCTGTATTGCGTCCACCCGCCGCCGCCCGCCGGATATTTGGCGATGCGGATATTGCCATAAAAGGCGCTATTGGTATATTGAATACTGCCCCACGCCGCAAACGTATTGCCCGCATTGTCAATCGCGATGGATGGTCTGGGGTCGCCGCGCAACACCTCGGTATTTACCTGGGTTTGCGGCGACCAGGTTTGGGTTGCACTGTTCCAAAACGAGGTAAACACGGTATACGTCGGCGGCCACGAATAAGCCGCGTCATTTTGCTGATACACCCACGCGGCGGCCATTCGCCCATTTTTGCTGTCCAATACAGGCGCGTAGCTGGGGCTCCAAACGGTGTGCGTGGCGTTGTCGCTCACCTGAACCTCTGGCGACCAGGTTGTGCCGCTGAGCGCCGAATGAAAGATGCGCATTTGATCGTTGGCGCCCGCGTTGTTCTCTGCCCAAAGCGCGTGCAGCTTCCCCGCGTCATCCAAAGCGATGGCGGGCGTGTTGTTCATCACCCCGTGCCAGCCATCGCCCACTGGCAATTGAATGGCGCTGCCCCATGTCTGGCTGGCATGGTCATATTTGCTGGCGTAAAGAAGGTCGTCGTAATCGCGGTTGTCCATCCAGGTCATCCAAAAATCGCCATTGCCAACCGCAACCAGCGCGGGCGCGTTTTGATACGAGGTGGTTTGCGCGTTCTCGTTCACCTGAGCTTCATCGCTCCACGCGCTGCCATTCCAGCGGGCGGTGTAAATATCCCAGTGACCGCTGCGGTTGTCTTGCCAGCTCACCCGCGCATTTGCGCCGCTAACCGCCAGCGATGGCTGAACTTGCTGGCCCACTTGCGCGCTCACCACGTGCTCTGCCCACGCGCTGCCGTTCCAGCGTGCGCCGTAAATATCGGCGTTGGCGTTGCCATTGCGGTAATCCTCCCATGCCACAAAGCGGCCCGCGCTGCCAATTGCAATATCTGGGGCGATGGCTCTCACGCCCGCCGGAGCGCCATCCACCCGCGCGTGATTTGCCCATGCGCTGCCATTCCACTGCGCCATGTAAACATCTGCGGGCGAGGTGGGCAGCCCGGTGTGCTGCTCCCAAACCGCGTAAATTGTTCCGCTGGATGGGTCAACAGCCACCGCTGGGGACAGCGCGGCGCTGGTCTGGGTGTAGGTGGCGTCCACGCGCACATTTGCGCCCCAGCTTGCCCCCGCGTTTGTGGAGATGCTGGAATACACATGCGGGTATTGCGCTCCGGTTTCGCGGTCATCCTCCCAAGCCGCCACAATGGTGTTGCCGTTTCGCGCCATGCGCGGCCTGGTTTGGTTTTTGGCCGTGCTGGCTGTGCCATCACTGTTCACCAAAACGGGCGCGGCGCAGGTCATGGCGTTGCCATCGCATTTAGCCGAATAAATATCCCACTGCTCATTTTGAAAGCTCTGCCACATCACCACCAGGTCTGCGCTGCCGTTGCTCACCAGCGATGGGCGGCGGGCGTGGGCATACCAGGTCGCGGGGTCGCCGCTCACCAGCGTGGTCGAGACGATGCTGCCGTTTGTCTCGCGGCGGGCCAGCATCACGCGCTCCATCGTGCTGTATGCGATGAAAGCCCGGCCATCCGCATCCATCACTGCGGATGAGGTTGTGTCATTTGTCGGCGTGTCTTGGCTCAAATCGCTGGCCCGTTGGTTGGCAACTGCCGGCGTTACCCCGTTCCATGTGTTCAGGTAAATATCCGGCACGGTGTTTCGCTCATCCGTCCAAGTGACCAAAAACGAATTTCCTCCCGCGCCGCCCACCGCGGTTGATGGCTCGCTTTGCAGGCTTTGGCCCTGGCTGGCAAACAAGCGCGTGTTTGGCGTCCACGCTTCTACCGCCGTTTTGGCGGGTGTCGCAATCGCCGCAAGCGCCAT
>DAORUN010000004.1:43058-50004 GCA_035433205.1 Thermoflexales bacterium
TTTTGCAAAATTCCAGTGAGGCTGGCGTGGGTGTAGCCCAGCCCGCCGCTAAACCCCAACCCGGGGAAAATGGTGTCGTTGATTTGGTTGGCCGATGCGCCCATGCGGTTATACAAAATATCGGCCAGCACGGTGCGGTAATCCGTTGTAATTTGCAGGCCATCGTTAAACCCCAAATGCTGCAAGCCGGGCCAGTTGGCATACACGCGCCCGCCGTTCACATTGCTCACCCCGGCCCCGTTTTTGCTGCCAATCACAAACAGCGGGTTGCCAGAACCGTGATCGCAGCCGTAGCTGTTATTTTGATACATCACCCGCCCGAACTCGCTCAGCACCACGATGGTGAAGTGCCCGCGCATGGCGGCGTCGGCCTGCAAATCATCGTGAAAAGCCTTGAGGTTGTTGGAGAGCATCCCCACCAGCGCGGGGAAGCGCGTGTTGCCGCCCCAGTCCACCGTGCCTTCGTTGTCGTGCGTGTCCCATCCCCCGCCCACATCCACGCAGGCCACGCGCAGAGGGTTGCTGGGCAGGCTGGCTTTGGTAAGCCGCGCGATGGTTTGTAAAGACCGGCCAAACGTGCCGCCATCTGGCGCAAGCGGGTCTGCGGTGGCGTAGGTGGCCGATGGCATATACGACGAGGAAAGGATCGTGTGAAGCGCATCGTATGCGGTAAACGCGGTTTGCCCTTGCATTTCCACGTAATCTGTGCCGCGATTGAACATGGGCTCCAGCAGGCTGCGCTGGGCGGCCACAACCGCATCGTTATACCCGTGCCACGGATGCCACAACCCGCCAAAATTGGCCGGGTCTTCAATCGCCAGCGCGCTGTACCATTGCGCCAAAGATTGCGGCACGCTGGCTTGCGGCGCAACAATCAGGGCATCGTTGGGGGTGTTCATCGCCTGCAAATAGCGCGTGATCCATCCAGAGTGATAATCTGTGCCGCCGGTGTCCACGTATTGCTGGGTGTCAAAGTGCGACCCGGTCACATTCAGCGAACCGCAGGCGTGAACAATCGCCAGCTCGCCATCTGTGAACAGCTTGAACAGCCCGCCGTTATCGCTTCCTTCGGGGTTGGGGGTGTTCACGCCAACCGAGCCACGCGCCGCGTCTGGATGCAGCGCAAATCGCGTTGCGCCGCCAATTTCATCCAACGCAACCGCCTTGCGAGGCGCGCTGGAGTCTGGCGCGGGGATGCCGAGCGTGGGTCGCAGGTCGTTGTAATACGAGGCGCGATCTGCCGCACTGGTGTTAAACGGCACAACCACGTTCAGGCCGTCCATCCCGCCGCGCACAAACACAAATACCAGCAGGTCGCGGCCATTGGGCGGCGGGGTGTTGGTTTTGCTGGATGGGTTTTGCGCGGGCAAGTCTTTGGCAAATGTCAAGTTTGTGATGCCAAACCCGCGCACGGCGGCCATTGCCGCAAAACCGGCGCACCCTTTTAGAAATGTTCTTCTGTTCATGTATTTTTCTCACACCACTTGCAAAAACTTATTCGCCGCAGAGATGCCGAAGCGCAGAGAGAAAATAGAACTTTTCTAACATCTCTGCGTCTCCGCGGTGAAAATAAATCATCATCAAATCTGGCTAATTCGTAATTCGTAATTCGTAATTTCTTATTGCATTTACCGCCACTGAAAATAAGGTGAAGCGATGAGCGCCCCAATGAGCGGGCGAATGTTCAGGTTTGTGCTGGTGATGGCGTTTGGGTTGCCCGCGCTGGCGTTTGAAAGATAGGTAATTAGATTGACGCGGTCAGCGGTGTCAATCGTTCGGCCAATAAAGTAGCCAATCAGCCGGTCCACCACTTGTGTGGCGTTCAACGCCGGGCCGGGCGATGCGCCCACGAACACATCCAGCGCGGCGTTGGCGGGCGCGGTTGCGCCCATGCTCCAGTTGTTGCTGATCTCGCCAAAATAGCGGCGCACCAGCAAGTTGCCCAGCGTCCAGCGCCCAAATACATGGTTCGTGTTCATCCATGCCGTCATCTCTTCGGGGAAGCCGTCTGGGGTTGGGAAGGCGAATAACTCCTGCCCCAGCGCGTTGTAATAATTAAGCAAGTCCCAATCGTTGATGCCGCTGTATGGGTTGTTGGGCGGCGGGTAGCTGCTCGCGTTCATCGCGCGCAGGGCGCTGGCTAAAAACTCAAAGGGGCGTTTGATCTTTTGCCCCCAACTGCTCTTAAAATCCGCGCCGGGGAAGTCGGCCTTCAAAATAACGCGGAGTGTTTCGCGGATGTTGCCGTAATTGGCAATGAAGGCGTTCATGCCCGCCGCAACCACATTTGGGCAAAACGTATCTGGCACATCGCTGATGAATCTTTGGCACAACTTCCAGGAGATGAAATACGCGGTGCTTTTGTGCGCCGAGATCACATCCAGCGCGTATTCGCCTTGCTCTTGCCCGCCATACGGAAAATAAATGGGCGTGTTGCCACCCAAATACAATTTTTTGGGCGGGTAGTGATGGGACGGCCAATAGGGCGAATCGTTAAACTCAAACTCATCTTCTTCCGAGTGGGTGTTGGTCCAGCCGCTCAAAATTTGCGCCAGCGTGTGAACATCCACCTCGGTGTAATTGGCCTGCCCGTTTTGCGGGTCGCCCGGAATATGGTTTGTTGGGCTCATCGAGTGCAGCTCAAGCAGCTCGCGGGCGTAATTCTCGTTTGGGTTGGAGCCATCGCTATACCGGTTGCTCAAAAATGCCAGCATGGATGGGCTTTTGGCGCTTGCGCCCAGAATATCGCGGAAGTTGCCCAGCGCAAACTCGCGCATCACATAGCGGTCTTCCCAGTATTTGTATTGGCTGGTGTTGATGGTGGTGTTGAGGTGGTTGTTCCAAAAATCCACCATCGCCTCTAGCAATTGGCGTTTGCTAAAAATGGCCCGCGCGGTGGTGGCTTTGCGCAAAAACTCGCCCAGTTCACCGGGGCCATAGGCGGTGGTGGCGGCCACATACTGCCTTATCTGCGCGGTGGTTGCATCGGGCACGGGCATGGTGAACCCCGCCGAATCCAGGCGGCTCATCCCCGCGATGTAGGCATCGCACGCGCTGTCATCTATCACTTCGGGGGCAAGCTGGGCGTCAATATAGGCGTTTAACGAGGTGACATCATTAAAATCGGTCGCCCCCGGGCGCGGGCCAAACCCCAGCCGGTCATAGGCCAGCCGCGCCAAAGATGGCGTTGCGCCCGGCGGGGTGAAAGGTGCAAAAGGAATAGTTGTGTGCTTGACCATTTTTCTCTCTTGCTCTTGCGTTTGTCCCTCGGTGTGCGCCATCTTGCGCAAGAGCGCATATCACAAAAGCCCCATCACTTCTTTACTTTGAGGGGGCTTTGGGGGCCAACTATATCGCAGAAAACGCAAAAAAAGGCCGTGCGGTTTTTGCCGCACGGCCTTCAAACTTACTTAAATTTTGGATTGGCTCTAGAACCAGCCCTGCTTTTTGCAGAAATCCGTAATTACGGGGATGTTGACATCCTTGCCGCCATAGGCTTGCACAGCCCAAATGATGGGCGGGATGATCATAAGCGGGGTGAGACAACCGCCAATTCCAAAAGTGATGGTTGTGAGAATTGTGCCCACCAAAACCGCGGCCACGGTATACGCCAGGCTCTGTACCGAGTGCTTGCGCAACACCGGGTCATTCTTCATCGAATCTGAAACGAGGGCGATGATGCCGATAAGAGGGATGGGGTAGGTCAGCGCGCCAAACAACTTGTTGTTGTCTGCGCTGGATACGCTGGCAGCGGCGTTATTCATCGCGTTGGCTGCGCCCTTGGCCGCGCCGCTGGCTGCATCTGCCACATTACTCGCTGCGCCGCTGGCTGCGCCCGCCACATTGCCTGCTGCGTTGCTTGCCGCGTCGCTCACCGTGTTGACAACGTCGCTGGCTGCATCTTTGGCGGCATCCGCTGCATCGTTAATGTTGTTCTCCAGATCGCTCATGTTAGCCTCCCATAAAATACTATTGAATCGTTACCCTATTTAATCATCGACTAAACATCTTTGATACGATCAAAGCATTGCAAAAGTTTCGACCTGACCAAAAAAGTGTCTAAACAAGTATAAATGGATTGTGATGAATGTCAAACGAGATGAGTAATTTTGTGTTTATGGGCACGCCAGATTTTGCCGTGCCATCTTTGCGGGCGCTGGTTGGGATGGGGCGCGTGGCGGGCGTATTCACCCAGCCCGATGCGCCCGCCGGACGGGGCGGGCAACCCAAACCGCCGCCGGTAAAGCTGGCCGCGCAGGAACTGGGCATCCCCGTTTTTCAGCCGGAATCGCTCAAGCCGCCGGAGGTTTTGGAGCAGCTTCGCGCCCTGGCCCCAGATGTGATCGTGGTGGCGGCATACGGACGCATTTTGCGCCGCGCTGTGCTAGAGCTGCCCCCGCACGGGTGCGTGAACGTGCACGCCAGCTTGCTCCCGCGCTGGCGCGGCGCTTCGCCCATCAGCGCGGCCATCGCCGCCGGTGATTTGCAAACGGGGGTCACCATCATGCGGATGGGTGTTGGGTTGGATGACGGCCCGATGTTCTCGCAACGCGCCATCGCCATTGAGCCGCAAGACACCACCGGCACGCTCACGCCCAAACTGGCGCAGCTTGGCGCAGAGCTGCTGGCCGAGACTTTGCCGGGCCATCTGCGCGGAGCAATAAGCCCCATCCCCCAAAACGAGAGCGAGGTGACGCTGTGCCGCACGCTAAAAAAAGAAGAGGGGCAAATAGATTGGCGCAAACCCGCGCTTGAAATGGAACGGCATGTGCGGGCGATGTCGCCCTGGCCGGGCGCGTTTACGTTTTGGAATGGCAAGCTGCTCAAAATTTTGCGCTGCCGCTTGGCCGATGGGTTTTCTGGCGGTGAGCCGGGCCGCGTGTTCGCCCAGGGCAAAGCCATTTGCGCGCAAACCGGCGATGGCGCTCTTGAACTGCTGGAGGTTCAGCCGGAGGGCAAAAAGCCCATGCCAATTCGAGATTTTGTGAATGGGCAGCGTGAATTCGCCACAGCCAAACTAGGCGGGACGATGGATGACGGACGATAGACCATTCATCGTCTATCGTCCATCGTCTTTACTTTTCTAATTGCGATTATCAACAAAACAATTCCCGCCAAAAGATAAAACAGCGTCATCAGCGCAAACGGGGCGGGCATGGCGATGGCGCTTGTGGCGGGCAAACCCGGCAGCGGGTCGGGCGTGATGCTGAGCATGTGGCCGCTGGCGCGAAAGTTTGTCTCGGCGGAGACAATGGCGCTGATGGGGCTAAAGCTGAGCGGCAGGATGAGTAGAAGTTGACCAAAGAAAACGCCCAGCGCAGACCCGCTAGAAGCCAGCGCCGTTCGCAGCGCCATCAACCCCGGCGCGGCGATGAGGCTGAAAATGGCCGTGCCCATCACCAGCAGCAAAACCACCGTGTAAGTTAGGATCGCCGCGGTCATCCGCGTTTTGGAAATGGCCGAGGCAAGCACGCCCAGCGCGGTAAAGGCAAACCCGGCGCACAGGATGACGCACAACACCACCGCAATTTCTGCCGCCTCCACCCCGCCAATGATGAGCACCAGCGCAAAAATGGGCAGCGTGACCAGCGTGAGCAAAACCACATAGCCATACGCCGAGGCGAATTTTGCCAGCACGATCTCGCGGGCGGGCAGCGGGGTCATGCGCAGCGCATCCAGAGTGGCGTTTTCGCGCTCTGCGGCAATGGCCCCAACCGAGAACAGCGGCCCAATAAAGCACACCAGCACCAGCAACAACCCGCTGGTGATGTAAAACAACGACGTGCCCGCCGCGCGTCCAGATTCAATGCCGCCCCCGGTTGGCCCATTTGCGTTTGAGATGGCCACGCCCAAATACAACGCCAGCGCCAGCCCGCTCACAACGGCCAAATACACCGTGAGCGCCCCAAATGACCGCGCGTTGCGAAACCGCCGCCGCAATTCGGTGCGAAGCAGGGGATTAAGACGATTGGAAAGAAGCATATCTTGACTTCTGCATTTCCCTAAATTTCGTGAAAAGCCACCACCTGCGCCCCGTGATGCGCAAGCTCGCGCAAAAGCGCATCGGCTTGCAGGTAGCCGCCGTTAAAGCGGCAGCGCAACTCGGTAATGGGCGGTTGCGGGCTGGGGGCCGATGGCGCATCGGGCGCGCCCGTGCTCCAAATTTCCACCACGCCCGGCGCGGCGCGGGCCACATCCATCACCCGCTCAACATCGCCCAACGCGCGGATGAGGATGGTGCGATACGCCTCGCCCGCGCTGGTCAGCTCGCTCATCTCGCCCTGCGCCGTGAACCTGGTCCTGGCCAGCAGCGCCCCACGCGTGATCAGGCCATCGGCTTCGGCCAAACTCCGCGCAGTCAAGACGATGGCCTTGCCCATGCCCGCCAATTCGCGCAGCAACTCGCGGGTTTCCACCTGCGCCCGCGGGTCCATCCCGCGCATGGGCTCGTCCAGCACAAGCGCGGGCGGGTCGTGCGCCAAAGCGCGGGCCAAACCCAGCCGCTGGCCCATCCCCCGCGTAAGCGCCCCAATGCGCGTGTTTGCGCGTTTTTGCAAATCCACCAGGCTGAGCAAATCGCTCACCAGCGCGGGCCGCGCACCGGCAGAAACGCCATAACACTCGGCAAAAAACGCCAGATATTCGGCGCATGTCATGTCTAAATACACCCCGGCATCGCTGGCAAGGTAGCCGGTTAAACGCCGCGCCTGTTCTGGCTGATGGGTTGTGGACACGCCCCCAATCATCACCTCGCCAGACGTTGGGCGCATGAGCGAGGCCAACAGGCGCAGAAGCGCGGTTTTGTTTGGGGTATCCGGGCCAATCACGCCAAATATTTCGCCCGCAGCCACCTCAAACGAAAGGCCATCCAACAAAACCGTTTTGTTGGTTTTGAGCGCGAGGTTGGTGACCCGAATCATGGCGAGAAATTAAAAGTGCAAAGTGC
>DAORUN010000004.1:50104-66902 GCA_035433205.1 Thermoflexales bacterium
CCGTTTTGCCGCCGCAATCGTGCGGCTCAATCCCTCATCCAGCGAGACCTGCGGCGCGTAATTCAGGCGTTCGCGGGCGCGGCTCAGGTCTGCCCACATCCGCGAGACGCCGCCGCTTTCGGCGGTCACGCGCAGCGGCGTGAGTTCCTTCCCCAAAACGCGGCCAACCGCCGCCACCACCTCGTTGATGCTGGTCGCCACGCCGCTGCCCACGTTTATTGTGAGCCGGTTGATGGAAGGCGCGGTGGCCGCGGCAACCAGCGCGCTCACCACGTCATCCACGTAAACAAAATCGCGCGATTGTTTGCCATCGCCATGCACAATGATGGAGCCGCCGCCCAGCGCCTGGCGGATGATGGCGGGCACAACCGGCGGGTGCGAGGCCCGCAAATGCTGGCCGGGGCCATATGCATTAAACACGCGCAGCGAGACGGTCTCGAAACCCCAAAGCGCGCCGATGGTGTGCAGGTAATACTCGGCAGAAATTTTGCTCACCGCGTAGGGCGAGGCCGGGTTTGGCACATGCGTTTCGCGCAGCGGCTGCTCGTGCTGCTCGCCATACACCGCGCCAGATGAAGCCATGATCACCCGCCGCGCGCCGGCATCGCGCATGGCTTGCAAAAGCGCCACCGTGCCGCCCACGTTTGTGGTGTTGTAATCACCGGGGTAAAGCACCGATTCCGGCACAGACACCCGCGCCGCCAGGTGATACACCGCATCCACGCCTTGCAGCAACGACCAGAGCTTGGGCGTGTCGGCCACATCGCCGCGCGTCACATGGGCCGATGGGTCAAGGCGGGTTGGGTCGCCGCTGCTAAAGTCATCCAGCACGCGCACGGTGTGCCCCTGCTTTGCCAGAGTGTTAGAAAGCGCCGCGCCCAAAAAGCCCGCGCCGCCAGTTACAAGAAATTTCATGTGTGTGTGTTGGTTTCACCGCAAAGGCGCAGAGTAGCAGAAGAAGAAATGACAAATGAGAAATAAGAAATTTTGTTGTGCAAGCTTTTCTTATTTCTCGGCGTCTCTGCGTCTCCGCGTTGAGATTATCTACGCCATTCGCCCCAGCCGCTGGCCGCCCAAAATGTGCACATGCAGATGGAACACGGTCTGCCCGCCATCGGCGTTTGTGTTTATCACCAGCCGGTATCCATCTTTTGCAATGCCCTGCTCGCGGGCGATTTTTTGCGCCGTGAGCAGCATTTTGCCCAGCAGGCGCTCATCGCCTGGCTCGGCCTCATCCAACGAGCGAATGATTTTGTTTGGCACAACCAGAATATGCACGGGCGCGGCGGGCGCAACATCGCGGAAGGCCGTCACGTCCTCATCCTGATACACAATTTGCGCTGGAATTTCGCGCCGCGCAATTTTTGCAAAGATGGTGTCTTGGGACATGCGCCCCATTTTAGTCGCTTGCCAGAGCCGGATACAATCATTAACGTGAGTTTTAGATAACGGAGCGTTGTCACGCCCAAATGATCGCGATTGTTATTCCCACCCTCAACGAGCCGCGCCTGAGCGAGACGCTGGCGGCGCTGGCCGCGCAAACCGCGCGTGATCTGGTGGAAGAAATCATCGTGGTGGGGGTGCAGCAAAACTGGTCGCCGCCGCCGGGTGTGCAATTTGTTCAAACGCCGCAGCCTGTGACCGCCGCCGAGGGCCGCAACCTGGGCGCGGCCAGCGCCCGCGCCGCAGATATTGTTTTTCTGGATGCGGATTGCATCCCCCAGCCCGATTTTGTGGCCTGCATGGCGGGCGCGTTGGCCGATGGCGTTGTGGTGGGTGGGGCGATGATTCTGGAGCAAAAACCGTATTGGCTGATGTGCGACAACGCGCTGGTGTTTGCCCGCAGCCTGAGCGGTGCGCCGCGCGGCGAGCGCGATTATTTGCCCAGTTTTGCGCTGGGTCTGCGCCGCGCCCTATTTGAGCGCGTTGGCGGTTTTGACCCGGCCTTTTTTGGGCGCGGTGGCATCGCCGAGGATGTGGACTGGAGTTTCCGCGCCAGAGAGCTGGGCGCGAGGCTGCTTTTTGAGCCATCTGCGCAAGTGGCGCACCGCCCGGCGCGGGCCAGCGCCAGCGCGGTGTGGCGGCATTTGCGCCTCTTTGGGCGCGGCTGGGCGCAAATGGCGCAAACGCACCCGCGCCTCGCGCGGTCACCCATCACCCGCGCGCCGGGCTGGCTGCGGCAGATGGCCGCCCTGGCTGGCCCGTTGCTGGCGGCCAAAGATGTGCTTGGGGTGTTTGCGGCCAACCCGCATTTGCGCGCGTTTTGGCGGGCCGCGCCGGGCATGTGGTGGGGCAAGCTGGCGTGGTATGTGGGCGTAGCAAATTTGTAGAACTCTTTTGAGCTTTCCTTTGCGCGGTTGCGGCCGCGCTTTGGATTTTTTCGCCGGTTACTTATAATTGTGCGCATCCGGTTGCGGCATGGTGCAAGTTGTGCCAGCGGCCAGATGCAAAACACCATGACCGCATCTTTATCCAGCCGGCTGGCGCGGGGAGCCGGCCAGGCAGTGCTGGGCGACCTGATTTCGCGCGGGCTGCTCATGCTCAATGGCGTGCTGATAGCGCGCTGGCTGGGCAAAGAATTATTTGGCGAATACACCGTCATCGCCACCGCCCTCACATTTCTTGCCAGTTTTTTGGGGTTTGGCATGGACACCTGGCTGCTGCGCGAAGGCGGACGGGAGCCATCCAAATTGCGCCAAAACGCGGCGGGCGTGGTCATTTTCAAGGTTTTCATCATCGCTGTTTTGTGCGTGGCGGCGCTGGTGGCCCGCACCGCCTGGGTCTCGCTCACGTTTGCGTTTGGGCTGGCCACGCTGGGGATGGTCGCGGGGAGTTTTTCTCAGACCGGCTACACCGTGCTGCGGGCGCGGCGGCAAAACGGGCGGGTCGCCCTCATTCAGGTGGTGGTGGCTGCGCTGGTTTTGGCGGGTCTGGTGCTCATCAGCGCCAGCCGGCCCACCGTAATTGGGGCCATTGCCATTCAAACAGCCGTTGGTGTTGCGGCTGCGCTGGTTCTGGCCCAGCAGGTATGGCACTTTCTCATCACAAAACACCAGTCAGACACGCCAGAAGAAGCCCGCGAAGAGCGGGTGCGGCTGCGCGATTTGGGCAAAGTCATCCGCCGCCTTCCGCTCATTTTGTTTGCCGCGTTGCCGTTTATTGGCGCGGATCTGTTGGCAAGTTTTTACACCCAATCCAGCCCGGCTATTTTGGGGTCGGTGAACCAAACCGCGCTGGCACAATACAAAATTGCGTTCACGCTCGCCACCGCGCCGTATGTCATCCCCACGATGGTGTTTATGGTGGCCTTGCCTTTTTTGAGTGACACCAAAACCGAACCGCGCGAATACGCCTCGGCGGTGCGGGCGATGGCGTTTAGCGCGCTGGCGTATGGGCTGATCTTGCTGGTCGCCATCCCGCTGGCCGCGCCGCTAATCACGGTTATTTACGGCCCGGATTACGCCGAGGCCGTCCCCTTGCTGCGCATGATGAGCGCGATGCCGCTGCTCAAATCGTTCAGTTTTTTAAGCGTGGCGGTCATGCTCTCGCGCAATCGCCAGCGGTTGCGCGTGGCGTTGCAGGTGGGCGTGGTTTTTCTCAGCGTCATTGGCGGGCTGATCATCATCCCAAGATTCAACGCGGTGGGCGCGGCGGGGCTGGCGGTGGTGGTGGAAATAGCCTTGTGCGCGGCGTATGGGCTTGGCGCGTATGTCGCATGGCGGGGCAAACCATGAGCCGCCTCGCCGTCATCGTGGTGAATTACAACACCGCCCAACGAACGCTGCGCTGCCTGCAAGAAATTGCGGCGCAGCCAGATGGCGATTTTGCGGTGGTGGTGGATAACGCCTCTGCTGATGGCAGCGCGGAATTATTTGAGCGCGAATCATCCGCGCGGGTGGTGCGCAACACAAAAAACGCGGGGTTTGCGGGCGGGGTGAACGGCGGGCTGCGGCTTGCGCTGGCGGAGGGCGCGGAGTACGCGCTGCTTCTGAACAGCGATGCCTCTGTGCCGCCGGGCGGCCTGACCCGGTTGATGGAATACATGGATGCGCACGCGGAAATTTCAATCGCCGCGCCAAAAATTGTGTACTCCAGCAACCCGCGCCAACTTTGGGAATTGGGCGGGCAGATGCGCCCGCGCTGGTGGATGACGCCCATCGGCATGGATGAGCAGGACAACGGGCAATATGACAGCGGGTTAACCCCAGATGTGCTGTTTGGCTGTGCCATGATGCTGCGTCTGGCCGATGTTCGGAAAATTGGATTTTTTGACGAGACGTTCTTCATGTATTTTGAAGACATTGATTTTTGTTTGCGGGCGGCAAAGCTGGGGTTGCGGATGGGGTTTGCGCCGGGCGTGACCGTGCGCCACGATGACAGCCTGACCACGCGCAAAACCCCTCACTTGCGAGATTATTACACGGCCCGCAGCCGCTGGATTTTTTTTAAGCGGTACGCGCGGGGAGAGTACGAACCTGCGCCCGCAAAAGGCCGCGCCGCCAATCTTGTTCGTTTTTGTCTGCGCGAGTCGCTCTATATTTTTGGCGTCACCAGGCGGCGGTTGTTTGCGGGCGACCTGCGCTCCATCGGCTGGTATTACCGTGGCATTTGGGAGGGGATGCGGACCAGATGAACACGCGCAACATTCTGATCCTGGGCCAGCATTCGCAATGCAACGCGGGCGATCAGGCCATCCTGATGGAAACCCTGCGCCAAACCCGCGCGGCGTTCCCGGCGGCCAAAATCACCGTGATTAGCAACGACCCGCGGCATTACACGCCGCTGATGGGCGAGGGTGTGGCGCACTCCATCCGCGCGTGGGTGACCTACGCCAACCCAGATGGCAGCGCGGGTATTCGCCGGTTTGTCACGCCGTTTTACGCGGTTGTGCTGCTCATCATTGGCGTGGTCTTTCGCGTTTTTGGCTGGCGATGGCGCTTCTTCTCTGACCCGGAAAAACGCCAAATGCTGGACGCGTATTTCGATGCCGACCTTGCGCTGGGCATCGGCGGCGGGTATTTGTTTGCCAGCGCAGATGCGGGCAGTTGGTTTTTGAGTTTGTGGCTCATGCTGGCGCTGGCGGTGTGGATGGGAAAACCGCTGGCGCTGCTCCCGCAATCCATTGGGCCGTTTGGCGCAACCTGGCAGCGCCGGGCGATGGCATGGCTGGCTCGGCACAGTTTTCTCGTCATGCCCCGCGAGGCCGAATCGCTGGAGACGTTGCGCAAGCTCAACGCGGCCAGCACGGCGTTGCTTTGGCCCGATCTGGCGCTGGGGTTGCGCTGCGAGCCTGCGCCCGCCCGCGCCCCATCGGCCCAAACGCCCGCCCCAATGCGGGTTGGTTTTACCCTGCTGGATTGGCAGGCGCACGGCAACCACGCCTTTGCCCAGCAAGACTACGAAACGGTTATGCTGGCGCTGATTGATCACGTGACCAGCGCGGGCGGCGAGGCGCATTTGTTGTGCCAGGTCTGGGGACCGATGGCGCACGATGATGACAGGCATGTTACGCGGCGGGTGTTTGCCCGCGCCAAAAACCCAGAGCGCGTGATTCTGCATCCTGTTTTGGAAAATGCGTGCGACCTGGCTGGGTTGTATGCCACGATGGATGTGTTTGTGGCGACCCGGATGCACTCGGCTATTTTTGCCATGCTGGGCGGCGTGCCCACGCTGGTCATTGGGTATCAGCCAAAATCCATTGGCTTGATGCGGATGCTGGGGCTTGAGCCGTTTTGCCTGCCCATTGAGCAGCTTGACCCCGCCACGCTGATTGCGCGGTTTGAGGCGTTGGTGGCGCAGCGCGAGGCCGTCTCGCTTGCGCTTTCGGCGCAGGTGGCGCGGCTGGGCGAGCAGGCGCGGGGCGCGTTGGCCGAGGTGGCGCGGAGGTTGGGCGAATGAGCGCGGTCGGGCGGCGCATCCGGGTGGCGCAGTTTGCGCTGGGCGTTCCGCGCGGGGCGCTGGTGGGCGGTGCGGAGGAGTTCGCGGCCAACCTGGCCCGGCGGCTGAACCCCGCCCAATTTGAGGTGATGTTGCTGGGCGTGTGGCGTTTTGATGACGCCAACGAGCGCGAGCAAATTGCCAGTTTGCGGCAGGCGGGCGTGGGCTACGCGGCGCTCATGCCGCATAATCCGAACATTCGAGAGCTGCGCCGCGCCATCCAACCCATGCGCGGGTTTGTGCGCGATTGGAAGCCGCAAATTGTGAACACCCATTGCGAATACGCCGATTTTGTGACGCTGGCGGCCAACGCGCTGATCTGGCCGCGCGTGGCGCATGTTCGCACGGCGCATTTGGCCGATGAGTTTCCGGTTGTGATGAAATATCGCCCGCATTTGGCGCGGCTGCTTAGCGCGGCGCTCACACCGCTGCGCCGGGCGGATGTGGGCATCTCGCGGGCGGTGGTTGCGCGGTTGGATGGCCGCCCCGCCGCGCGTTTGCTTGTCCGCAAAGCGCATTTGTTTTATAACGGGGTTGACCTTGCCGCCATTGGCGCAAAACCAACCGGCGCGGATATTCGGGCGGAGTTGGGCTTGCCCGCCACCGCGCAATTGGCTGGCATGGTTGGGCGGTTTGAGCCGCGCAAGGGCCACGCCGATTTTTTGCAGGCCGCCAAACTGCTTGCGGCGCAAAACGCTAATGTCTTTTTTGTCATTGTGGGCGATGGCCCCAGCCGCCCAGAGGTGGAGGATAAGGCGCGTGAGCTGGGGCTGGCCGGGCGCTTGTTTTTTACCGGGGCGCGGGCCGATGCGATTGCCATCATCCGCGAGTTGAATGTTTTGGTGTCGGCTTCCACGCTGGAGGGGCTGCCCACCGTGTTGATGGAGGCGATGGCGGTTGGAATGCCCATCGTGGCGACGGCGATTGACGGCAACACCGACCTTGTGCAAGACGGCGTGACCGGCGTGTTGGCGCAACCGGGCAACCCGGAGTCTTTGGCGCAGGCGATCATGGGTTCGCTGGCGCATCCATCGCGCAGCGCAAACATGGCGCAAACCGCAAAGGAACGGGTGATGGCTTTTTCGCTGGACGCAATTGCGAGACAATACGAGGCGTTATACAAAGACATTGTTTTGGGTGAACGTGTTTCACGGGTATGAGCAGGTGTGCGACTGAAGTCGCGCCTGATGGGCTTTTAGCCGAGCGTCGGCCTGCGCCGACGCCCTCATGCGCCCGCGTAGGCGGGCGCTCAGCCGAAGGCTCGCGAGGCGCGACTTCAGTCGCTTGGAAGGAGTTAAGTTTTTGAGCACAATAAAAAATCCATCGCGCGTGCGGCTGGAGGCGTTCGTAAAAGAAGCCGCCGCCGATGTGCCCGCTAATGGCTGGATTTTGGATGCCGGGGCAGGGGATGGCTGCTACAAACCGTTTTTTGCGGGCGCGCATTACGAATCGGCGGATTTTTGCGCCGCCGATGACATCAATTACGGGGACATCACATACAAGTGTGACCTTACGGCCATCCCTGTGCCGGGCGAAAAATATGATGTGGTGGTGTGCACGCAGGTGCTGGAGCATGTGCCAGAGCCGCAACCGGTGCTGGCAGAGCTGTGCCGGGTGCTAAAACCAGGCGGCAGGTTGTGGCTTTCTGCGCCGTTCTTTTTTCAAGAGCACATGCAGCCATACGATTTTTATCGGTATACCCGGTTTGGGTTGCGGCATCAACTGGAGCAGGCTGGGTTTGAGGTGAAGCGCATTGAGCCGCTGGAAGGTTATCTGGGCACGCTGGCGCATCAGCTAGATTACGCGGTGATGACGTTGCCGCGCGCGCGGGGCGCATACGGCGGCGGGCTGGTGGGTGGGTTGGCCAGCGCCGGCGCGCTGGTCGCAAAGGCCATCTTTTGGGTGATGGCCCGCCTGCTGGCAAAACTGGAGCTGCGCAGCAAATATACGGGCGGGGAGTTGTTCAAAAACTATGCCTGCGTGGCGGTAAAGCGGTGAGCCTGCCATGAACATCACGCGCGAGTTTGTGTTTGTGCATTTGCCCAAAACGGGCGGGACATTTGTGGCCGAAGCGCTGCGCGATTTGTATGCCCCGCGCTGGGCGTTTAGCCCGCTGCTTCGGCGCTGGCATTTTCGAATTTTTAACACGGCGGCTGGGGTTTTGGGGCTAAACGCGGCTCATGTGGAAATTGAAAAACACGCCCCGCGCCGCGCCATCCCCGCGCAATACCAGCATTTGCCGGTTTTGGCTTGCATTCGCAACCCGCTGGACTGGTATGTCTCGAATTACAAATTCCAATTTTGGAAGACGAACCCAAATTACTATCCGGGCTTGATGGATGAGCCGGGTTGGGAGAATTTGAGTTTTGAGCAGTTTATGCGTTTGTCTAACGAGGTGTGGGCGCAGGCGCTGACGCCAAACGTGCGGGTGAATCCATCGCTGGGCAGGCTCACCGTTTTGTTTATTCAGTATCACTGCGCCCAGCCAGAGCGCCTGCTGGAGATGCGGGCCGATGACAAAACGCTGCGCGAGGCCATCCGCGAAGACCTGGGCGGGATGACTTTTCTTCACACCGAGCAGCTTAACGACGAGTTGATGGCGTATTTGCGCCGCGCAGGCTATGCCGAAGAGCGCATCGCGTTTATTAAAAATCGCGCCCCGGTTAAGCCGGGTGGAAGAAGATCGGCGGAAGACCGCTGGCAAAAATTTTATTCACCGTCCATGCGCGCCGATGTTCTGCGCCGCGACCGCATTTTGTTCCAGATTTTCCCGGAATACGATTTGCCTTTGCAGGCATGAAAGGCAATCGCGCTTATCTGCCATCCAAAACGTTGGCGATTTCTTTTGCTATGCGCTCTGGCGCGGTGTTTTGCGGGAAGGCCGCCCGCCACGCGCCGTTGGCATCCAAAAGATAGGTCATGGCGGTGTGAGAAACCAGATAAGCCGCCTGGGTGCCTTCGGGTTTGTCAATACGGAATTGCGCGCCAAATTTGGCGGCCAGCGGGCGCACGGTCTCGGATGGGGCGGTGAGGCCGATGAAGTTTTTGTCAAAGTTGGGCACGTAGCGTTTCATCACCTCTGGCGTGTCGCGCTCGCCATCCACGCTGATCATCATAAAGCTCACTTCGTCGCCGCGGTTGCCCAGGATTTTTTTGGCGCGCGCCATCTCGCTCATGCTGGTGGGGCAAATATCTGGGCAAAAGGTGTAGCCAAAATAAATCATCGTGGGGCGGCCTTTGTAATCGCTCAGCGTCACAATTTGGCCGTCCTCGTTGGTCAGTTTGATGGCGCGCGCTTCGGGGTTGACATCTTGCGGCGGGCTTAAGATGATAATGGCGTTGTCGCGGGCCGCGCTTACGTCATCTGCGCTGGGGGCGCTGGTGACAATGGAGTAACCCGCCGCCGCAATGCCCACCGCCGCAACCGCCAGAAGCGCCATCCGCGCGGGTGGTTTGACGCGTGGCAAAACCAACAGCCCCAGCCCCGCCAGCGTGGCAATTTCGCTCAACACCAAAATGACGGGCATGACATAGGCTTTGTCTTTTGGCGGGTTTCCGCAAATGACCTGCCAAAGTATCTCTGGCGCGGTTCGCAAAACGGCCACATCCTGCGCATACACAACACCCATCAGCAATATGGTGATGCCAAAACTAAGCAAGGCGATGCCGATGAACAGCGAGTTGAAGTAGGATGAGCGATTGGAGATTTGTGTCATTCTGATACGCAATAAAAAACGCCGGATCAAGAACCTTGCGGCTCTTAACCCGGCGTTTATTTTACAACTCAGCCAGTTGGTTTATGGCAGAGGCGACTGCTGGGCGGGCGAGTAACGCTGAATGATGAACGCATTCGGGTCAAACGTGTCCAGGAAGGGTGGCACCCACACCACCACAATCAAGGCGACGGTGACGACAAGCCAGCGCTTCCAGTTCTCCAAAATCATTGGCGATGAAGGATCGCCCTCGGTTTGGATGGGTGGCTCGTAGTCCAGTTTTTCTTTTTTGCCAAAGAAAATGGTGCCAAAGAACCAAACGTAAAACAGGATGATGCTGATGAACAGAATCACGCCAGCCGCGGCAGACCAATCCAGCCAGAATTTGGAGTCGGCGTTTAGATACGGGGCGATGCCAGAGAGTGTGCGGCGTGGAATGCCGGCCAGACCTGCTTCGCCCATGCCAATGCCGAACAGCAACATGCCGATGATGTAGGTGATGAGCTGCCAAATGGCAATCTTGCGGCTGATAAGTTTGCGGCCAACGATCATGGGCAGCAGCCAAAAGGTGATGCCCCAGAAGGTCATGGCAACCGCGCCGCCCACCGTTTGGTGGAAGTGGCCCGGAATCCACGATGTGTTGTGCAGGGTCGTGTTCAACTCGGCGGAGGCTTGAATCAAGCCGGTGATGCCGCCGGAGAGGAACTGGATCATGCCGAAGAGTTGCGCCATCACAATGGGGCTGCTCCAGCGTTGTTTCCACAACCAATCCAACATGCCCTTGGCCCCGTTATTGCGACCCGCAATTTCCAGCGAGGCCGCCATGTTGAAGGCGGTCATAAAGCTGGGCACGGCCACCATAAAGGTGAAGAAGGTGTGGATGGCTTTGGCGGTGGAGCTGACGCCGGGGTCGGCGAACAGGTGGTGCACGCCGGTCGGGATGGAGAAGATCAGGAACAGCAGGAAGGCCACTTTGGCCAAAGGCTCGCTGAACAGCTTGCCGCCAGCCTGCTTGGGCAGCATGGTGTACCAAGAGATATAGGCGGGCAACAGCCAGAAATACACCAGCGGGTGACCCATGAACCAGAACAACACGCGGGCAAACTGGGGATCCGTCCCTTTGGCAATGCCTAACGCGCCGGGCAAAAGAATGAATAAAACTTCAATTGCCAGCGGGATGGTGCACAAGTCCCAAATAATGAAGTTGATGACCGCGCCATAAACGGCCAGCGGCACGCGCACGTTCTGGCGGCCGGCGGCCTTGTTGTCTTTCAGCCAATCGCGGTAGGTGAGGAACACCACCGCTGTGCCAACCCAAGACCCAACCACCACCAGCGTG
Organism: Thermoflexales bacterium; assembly: GCA_035433205.1. Taxonomy (GTDB): domain Bacteria; phylum Chloroflexota; class Anaerolineae; order J036; family Brachytrichaceae; genus DAORUN01. The sequence continues at coordinate 61,094 of DAORUN010000004.1, forward strand.
AGGCCGACATAGAACAAAGCCGGGGCCAGCATGGGCGGGTAGAAGGTGAACAGAACGGCGGAGCGTTGCGGCTCAACAATAATCACAACGGCGGTGATGGCCGTGCCGATCATCATCAGCGCATACGAGGTCCACGCCAGCGGTCGGGCGGTCAGCCCGCGCTGAAGCGAACGCTGTGTCACGAAAATGGTAAAACCAATGATGAAGAAGGTTGTGAACACCAGCGCGTTCAGAATGCCGTGCGCGGTGAGCGCCTGATAGTAATAGCTGAAGATCGGGATTTGATCCAGGCCGATGGGCGCAAGGCTGGGGGCGATGTCATTCACAAAGCCGGGCGAGCGGTGAAAAGCCTGAAAAGGCCCCATCAACAGACCCAAAGAAAGAAATATGAAGGCGCTAATGATGAACGCGCCTATGAGGGTTTTCTCCTCGCGCACCATCTCGGCGGCAGGGAATTTCAGCTTGGCGACTGGGGAATCTACCCGCTCTGCAGCTGCTTTTGTTCCGGGAATAGCTCTTTGCATTGCAATATCTCCGTGTTTATTTGAACCTATTCAACAACAATATCGCCATACATGACCTGATGGCCTGCGCCGCAATACTGGTCGCAGATGATCTTGTAGGTTCCTTTGGTGTTGAAACGAGCGGTCTGACGGGCAACTTGACCGGGCACCAGCTCAATGTTGATGGTGTGCCCTTCGATGTAGAAGCCATGCAAAACGTCCAGGCTGGCGATGTTGAAAGTGACCGTTGAGCCAGCGGGGATGTGAATCTTGGGCGGCGCGCCGGGTGCGCCGGATTCTGCGCCTGCGTCAAAGCTCCACATTTTGGCGACCATATACACATCTACCCGGTTGCCCCCAAGCTTGCGAACGCCCAATTTGGCGAACTCGGTGTTGGCGATATTGCGGGGGTCAATTCGGGCGACAGGCGCTGGCAGGCGAACGCCAAACACCATCACACCCACGATCAAAGCGGCGGCAAATGCGCCCAGCATGGTGAACACGGCGATGAGCCAGTATTTTTCGTAACGATTGATTGCCATGATAAATTAACCTCCTCCCCGTTGAATCATGGTGACCATATAAAGTATGGCCCAATACACTGCGTAGCTGCCCAACATGATGGCAAGAAATGCGATGGCGCCGCGGGGATATTCTTCCTCTTCGGCATGTTCTTTGGGTGGTGACTGGTTTTCCTTCATAGGGTCCTCCTGATCATCAAAAAAGGATTTTTTAATATTTCTCTAAGGATACACTCATGTGAAAATTTTTGCAAATGACTAATAGCAAAACAGGGCCTGAGGGTTTTATCAGGTCCTGAGAGTGAAAAAATACTGAAAATTTAGCTGGCAAGCCCCGTCTGCGCGGCCAGTGGGCTACCTGGCCATCTGGACAGGTAGCCTGAATTCAGAGTTAAAAATGAGAAATTAAAAATGAGAAATGGAGATCGGTTTGCAGCGCAAACGTCATTCGTAATTTCTTGTTTTTAATTTGCACTGGCTAGTTGGCCCGCACCAGCAGCACGGGGGCTTTTGCGCCGTGCAAAACGCGGTCGGCCACGCTGCCCAGCAGCCAGCGCTGAACACCAGCGCGCCCGTGTGTAGACATCACGATCAAGTCTGCGCCAGTGGATGCCGCGTAATCCACGATCACATCGGCCACTGGGCCTTGCCCAACGCTGCTGGTCACGTGGAAACCCTGCGCCTTTAGCTGATCGGCCAGCTTGGTGATGTAGCTCGTTGCCTCATCGCGGTCGCGCTGGATCAGATCTTCGGCATCAATGGGGGCCTCAAAATAGTAGTTTGGCAGGTAAAGCTGCGCCACACGCAACAACTCAATCTCGGCATCGGCGCATTTTGCCAAATCGGTGGCATAGCTGATGGCTTTTTCGGCCAGCTCACTGCCATCCAGCGGGATCAAAATCTTTTTGAACATGAATTTGCCTCCCTTATTAAGGTTTCACTACCCAAGCACGGGGTTGTGTGTGTTTATGGTAGCTTTAACAAGCCTGATTTGCACTGGCGAGCTTGCCATATTTATACTGGTCTAATGTCTCAATAAAGTCTTTTAATTCTTTGTTTTTTGGGCAAAAAAACAGCCCGCGCAACTTAATTAATGGATTTTCGTAATTCTTGCAATGACTGACGGCGGTTATAAAAAACACACTACAATTCGCCTTAACATTAATTGAAATAGGAAAAATTACAAAACAGTATGAACAGAAATAGCTGGATTGCCCTTATTGTTGGTCTTGTCCTTGCCTGCGCCTGCGCGTGTCTGGTGGCTGGCGGGGCTGGTTTTCTCTTTTATTCGCGGATGGGTAATGCGAACCCATCAACTCGGCTGACGGCGGTGCCGCCTGGCCGCGCCACGTCTACCCTCGCGCCGTTGCGCACACCCATTGCAACAACCGCGCCAGCAGGAACGCCATCCGCTGGCAAAACACCCATCGCCCAGGCCACACCTGTGAGCGGGCCGGTGGATGCCAGCACCTATGCTGCGGCGCAAAATGCCCAAGAGCAAATGCCGCGCGAGGATTTGGCCGATATTGCCACCCGGTTTCGGGGCGCATCGCCCAGCGCGACCACGGTTTCATGCGCCACACAGGCAAAAGGCTACAACGTGGGTGACACGCGCACCTTTAAGCTGAGCAATCAGGATAGCAATACCCAGTTTGACATCACCGCGCAGTTGAAATACAAAACGGATAATGTGTATATGTGGGTGGAAACTGGCCCGAAGGCGCTGAACATCAATGACACAAAATTGAAGCAGGCCGCAGATTCCTTCCAACAAAAAATTTACCCCACCACCCGCGCCTTTTTTGGCAGCGAGGCCAGCCCCGGTGTGGATTGTGATGCGCATGTGCATATCATTCACGCCACTGATATTGGCAAAACGGTGGGCGGGTATTTCTCCTCGCCAGACAGCTACCCCAAATCGGTTCGCCCAGATTCAAATGAAGGCGAGATGTTTGTGATTCATGCCGCGCCCGGCTACAACGGCTCCAACCCCGGCAGCGTGGATTACATGAGCACCCTGGCGCATGAGTTTCAACACATGGTGAGCCACAACATGGATTACGCCCCCAACCTGTGGCTGGAGGAAGGCGCGGCGCAGCTTTCGGAGCGAATCAATGGATATGGCAGCAACGTGGGCACCGCGTTTGATTTTGCAAGCTCGCCAGACACGCAGTTGAACACCTGGAGCGAGAGCAGCGCGGGCGAAAATAGCGCCCATTACGGCGGCGGCTATTTGTTCTGGTCGTATTTGTATGACCGCTTTGGCGTGGACTTTGCCCGCAAGTTTGCCCAGTCCAAAGAGCGCAGCATCAACGCGCTCATCAAAATTATGCAAGAGTCTGGCATCACCAACCCAGACACGGGCAAAGCCTACACGTTTGATGCGTTGTTCGCCGATTGGGTGGTCGCCAACTATGAGGGCAAGAATCACTTGACCGATAACGGCGGCGCGGCCAACCGCTTTAATTACACGGGCATTGATGTGCCGATGATGGACATTTTTGATCGCGTGGGCGCGTCGTCGTATCCGGCGCAAATGGCCGAGAAGGTCAATCAATACGGCACAAATTATTACGAATTGAAGGGCAACCAGCCCGTGGCGTTGGCCTTTCAAGGCAGCCCAACCGTGGCTCTCCTGCCCGCTGCCGATAATCACGGCAAATTCTGGTGGTCTAACCGCGCGGATGTGAGCAACAGCCGCATGACGCACGATATTGACTTGAGCGGCGTTCAGAAAGCCACACTCAAGTATCGCGCGTGGTATCGCCTTGAGAAAGATTACGACTACGGCTATGTCACCGTCTCTACCGATGGCGGGGCGACATGGAAGACGCTCAAAACGCCATCTTGCTCAACCGAAGATCCGAACAGCGCCAACCTGGGTTGTGGCTACACCGGGCCATCGGGCGGGGACAAGAACAACCCGGGTTGGGTGAATGAAACCGTTGATCTAAGCGCCTATGCTGGAAAGAAAATCCAGTTGCGCTTCGAGACCGTCACCGATGCGGGGGTAAACCGCGAAGGGTTGGCGATTGACGATATCGAAATCCCGGAAATTGGGTTTAAGGATGATGGCAGCGCCCAAAATGGCTGGAAGACCGAGGGTTGGCTAAACGCCGATAACACGCTGCCGCAAACATGGGCCGTGCAGTTGATTGTGCAAACCAACGGCGGCAAGAGTTACGCCCAAATGGTGGCGGTGACCAATGGCGCTGGCTCCGCGCAGATTGCGTTTGGCAAAGGCGCGGATGATGTGAAAGTTGCCGTGCTGGCGGTCTCGCCCACCACGCTCATCACCACCGAGCCGGGGTCGTATAGCCTTACGCTTCGGTAGTCTTACACACAGGTCTGACCGCTGGAAAAGCGGTCAGACCTGTAAATCTCACTCAAAAATCCTTCCGCAAATCCTGACCGGTGTATAACCCGGCCACCTGCGCCTCATAGCCGTTAAATTTTGTGGTGCGCCGGCGGCTCAGTTCACCAATGCGCCGCTCGGTGGCCTGCGACCAACGCGGGTGCGGCACCTCTGGGTTCACGTTGGAGTAAAACCCGTATTCGCTCGGCCCGGTTTTCATCCAAAAACTTTGGGGCATGGCATCCACCACATCAATTTTTACGATGGATTTTGCGCTTTTGAAACCATATTTCCATGGCACAGCCAGCCGCACGGGCGCCCCGCTTTGCCCAGGCAGAGGCAAGCCATACATCCCCGTCGCCAAAAAGGTCAGGTCGTGCATGGCTTCATCCATGCGCAACCCCTCAACATACGGCCAGGGGTAAAACCTGTTGCCCATGTTGGGAAATTGCTTTGGGTCGCTCGACGTCTCGAACCGCACAAATTTTCCGGCGGAGGTTGGCTCAACCATCGCCAGCAGCTTGTTTAAGGCAAACCCCAGCCATGGGATGACCATGCTCCATCCCTCCACGCAGCGCAGGCGGTATACGCGCTCTTCCTGACCAAACAGTTTGCGCAAATCGTCCAAATCAAACACGCGCGGTTTGTTCACCAGCCCGCCCACGCTCACGCTCCAGGTGTTGGGCGAAAAGTTTTTGGCCAGGCTCGCCACCGCTTCTTTGGTCTCGGTGAACTCATAAAAATTGTTGTAGTTTGTCGCGTCGCCAAATGCGGTCAGCTTGTCGCCCAGCTCATCGGTGGGGCTTTTGGGGGATGGGGCCTGGGCGGTGGATGCAGCCGCGGCTGGTGGTGTGGCCCCTGCTGGCGAGGATCCCCCGCACGCGCTCAGCGCCGCTGCGCCCGCGCCCATCGCCGCAACTTTTAGAAATTTGCGCCGAGACAGATACACGTCCAAAGGCGTGATCTGCGACGACGAAATTTTTGCGTAAGGTTTGTCTATCATGTGCGGATGTTACCGCGCCAACCTTACAGAAATATGACAAAAACGCGATTTTTGAAAAATAAAAAATCACAGGCTTTTTGAGGGCCTGTGATTTGTTTCGCTTTATGGAAGCGGTTCCTGCGAGGTCAACCGCGAACTTTGGCGGCGGCTCTTGCGCAGTTTGGCAGCGCGCTTGCGCTTGTCCACGATGCTGGGCTTTTCGAAAAAGCGGCGCTGGCGCACTTCGGCCAACACGCGGTCGCCCTGCACCAGTTTGTTAAAACGGCGCAACGCGCTCTCGAATGTCTCATCATCTTCAACTGTCACCCGTGTCAATGTACTTCACCCGCCTTTTGCTTGCTGACCGGCGATTTTGGTTTCGCGCCGATATTATTTTCAGCCTTAAAATTGTGGGCTAATTATATCATTCGGGTTTTATAAGCATGGC
>DAORUN010000005.1:0-34968 GCA_035433205.1 Thermoflexales bacterium
ACTTGCGCTTCTTGCGAATGAGTTGGGCGACATAGTTTATTCAAAGATCAGTAGCAACCAGCAACCAGCCACTAGCAACTAGCATGAAAATCTCCCTCATCGCCTTTGGCACGCGCGGAGATGTGCAGCCGATTGTGGCGCTGGGCAAAGGTCTGTGCTCGGCGGGCCACGCCGTGCAGGTGGTGGCGGGCCACGACTTTGGCGATTGGGTTCGAGCGCACGGGCTGGGCTTTGCGCCGTTGTCCGTGAGCATCCGAGACATGATGGAGAGCGAGGATGGCGTGGCATGGGTGGAAGCGGGCGACAAAATGGCCGAGATGCGCCAGATGAAAGCCCTGTTTGCCAAAGTGGGGTTGCAAGGCTGCCACGATATTGAGGCCGCGATTCAGGGCAGCGATCTGGTCATCGGCGGTCTCACCTCGGATTTTGCGGCGGCCAGCGCGTGCGAAAAATTGGGTATCGCGTATATGGGCGCGGCGTTGCAACCCATGTATCCTACCCGCGCGCCCTGGGCCACCGTGCTGCCTTTTTGGCCGTTTGGCGGGAGCCAGCTCAATGTGCTGGCGGGCAAGGTGGCTGGGCGGTTTTTGTTTGGCGTTTTTGCCGATGTGATGCGCGAATACCGCGCGGAGCTGGGCCTGCCAGCATGGTCGTATGACACGTATTACAAACGGCTCAGCCACACGCCCGGCCTGTGCGGGTTTAGCCCGCAGGTTGTGCCGCCGCCAAACGATTACCCATCCAGCATGAAAGTGACCGGCTACTGGTTTTTGGATGACGAACCCGGCTGGCAGCCGCCGCCCGACCTGGCCGCGTTTTTAGAGCGCGGCAAGCCGCCGGTTTACATTGGGTTTGGCAGCATGACCAGCGGCGATGCCCGCGCCAAAAGCAACGCGGTGATGAGCGCCATCATGCAAAGCGGTCAACGCGCGGTGGTGTTGCGCGGCTGGGCCGGGCTGGCCGGGGCGGATGGCGCCCAGACCGGCGATGATGTGTATTTTCTCAATTCCGCTCCGCACGCCTGGTTGTTTCCGCGCATGGCCGGGGTGGTGCATCATGGGGGTGCGGGCACAACCGCGGCTGCGTTCCGCGCGGGCGTGCCGCAATTTGTCATTCCGCATTTTGCCGACCAGCCGTATTGGGCGCGGCGGGCGCACGAGCTGGGCGTGGCGGTTAAGCCGGTGGACAAATTTAAACTTAACGCGCAGTCTTTGGCTGATGGGATTAAGGCGATGGTGACAACCCCCGCGCTGATCGAAAACGCTGCGCGGCTGGGCAACCTCATCCGCGCGGAGGATGGGGTTGGGGAAGCTGTGCGGGTGATTGGCGAAATTTGACCCGGCTACGGAAAAAGCGGGGGCATGGGCGGGGTTGGAATCTCGTCCATGTCCGCAATTTGCAGGTTCAGGGCGTCAATCGAAACTTGAATCTCGCGCATGGAAGTGCCGAGCGAGACGAGCAACAAGATGAGGCTGAGGCCAAACACCAACCGAGCCACATCAGCCAAACCAGCAAAAATGAGGAACATGCACAACACGCAGCAGAAAAAGCTGGTGATGCCCGCGAATTGCATGTTGCGTATCAGCCCCATCCGGTAAGACAGGTTTTTGAGCTGCCCATGAATTTTTGGCTGCGGGTTAGCCTGATGCCGCGCGTATAGCTCGCGGGTGAGGTTGGCCAAAGTGAGAAAACGGTTGGTGTAGGCCAGCAGCAGCAAGGAAATGGCTGGGAACAACAACGCGGGTGTGGTGAGGGTGAGTTCAGTGGTCATAGTTAAAACGCGTCGGGCTAAAAAACAACTTTTTGGTAGTGCTGCACAACTGGGAATGGATCGTAAAAGTGATGGAGCAACGCCCGCCAGCGTTGGTATTCGGGCGATTTGCGGAAGCCGATCTCGTGATCTTCCACGCTGCGCCAATGCACAAGCAGCGCATATTTGTCGGCTTCGTCCAAACAGCGCTGAAGCTCATGCCCTAAATAACCAGGCATGGAGGCGATGATGCTTTGCGCTTCGGCAAACGCGGCTTGGAATGCCGGCGACTGGCCGGGTTTGATGTTGAGGATGGCAATTTCGAGAATCATGGATTGATGTGTTTGAACTTGGGCAAAAATCTTTTTTGCGCGTGAATGACTATCTTGAGAGTATTCTACTAACTTGATTATTCTTCGGTAGAAACAGGAATAATCGCCTTGCTTTCCTAGTTTGGGCTTACTCACAAACCAAAATCGTCATTCCCGCGCACGCGGGAATCTATAACTAACCCATAAAATGAGTGCCGAGAAACACGGATTCCATTACATTTTTGGTTTGGCGCGGTATAGATTCCCGCATGCGCGGGAATGACGGATATTCTTTTGGTTATTTGACACACATCTTGCGTAAGACGAGTGTATTTTTCCTTCGTATTCACCTGCTATATCAGCAAATATTCAAGTTTGTCGAACACTAACTCAAGATTGTTTCTTCGCGCGTGATGCGCACGCCGCGCTTGTTTAGCTCGCGGGCGAGGGGCGCAAACGGCACATCGTTCAGCGGGCTTATGATGCCGGGGCCTTTCAGGGTGCCATCGGCCAGCCAAAGCGCGCCAATGCCAATGGTGAAGCCAACCGTGCGGCTCATGGCGCTCAGGCCGGTGGCGAGATCAAGATAATCCACAATCTCGTAGCGCAGGCGTTTGCGCTGCCCGTCTTTTTGGCCGATGAGGTCCACCCGCACAATGGCGATGTCGCGCTCGCCGGGGGCGTATTGCAAGTGCGGCCCCATCACCTGCGAGAGGAATTTGATGCGGTTGACCGGCGCGCCCTCCACCATGACCGGCTCACGATCCAGAAGATGCAAATCTACCAGCGCCTTCCAAAACGCGGCGTGGCCGGGCCAGCGCAAAGTGTAACGCCCGGCGGCCTTGAGCGATTTTGGATCCACGCCCAGAATGCCAGCATACTCGGCGGCGTCGCCGTTTGGATACGATTCCAGTTTGCCCACGCCCTCAATCTCTTCAATCGTCACATGCTCTGGCGAGAAAATGGTCATGCCGTCAATCTCAACCAGTTTGCCATCGCGGATCATGCGCGAGTTGCGGCGATACGCGTCCAGAGCGCCCTCAAACGACCATGACACTTTGTAATGGATGGGGTTGTTGGCCGCGCTCCATTCCGGGATGCCGGAGCCGTAGCTGTGTATTTCTTCAATCACATCCAGCGAGCGGGCGCCATCGCCCAGCATCACCAGGTCAAGGCCGGGGTCGAGGCCAAATTCTGGCAAAAAGGTCAGCCCCTTGGCGCGAATCTGGGCATCCAGTTGCTTGAACTCCGGGCCGGGGTAAGACGCGTTGATGAAGTTGACCCCGCGTTTGAGCGCCGCCCGCGCCGCGTTTACCGCAAACCACTTGGGCTGAAGGTCAATCACAATATCCACATCGCGCTGCATGGCGCGGTCAAGGCTGTCTGGGCTGGAGCCATCCACATGAATACAACTGACCTTGTCCTCCCATCCGCGCTGTTTTACGTGCGCTTTCAGCATATCAAGATTGGCGTCGGCGGCGGTGATGTTATCCAGATGCGAGTATTCGATGAGGTCGTGCAGAACGGCTTTGCCCTGCATTCCTGCACCAAGGAGGAGGATGTTCATGGTGGCTTGATGATAGCGCGTCTGCGCGGGCATCAGTTGTCACCAATCACGGCACAAACTCAACTTTGTCAAACCCAGAATTGATCAGTATGCGCTCAATCGCGGCGCGGGCATTTTTGTCGGCCTCGGCAATAATTCCGGCTTGCACCGCTGTTTCGGTGATGGCTTTCACGGCCTTGTCACGCGCCACGCCTTCCAGGTCTTTTGAGGCGGGCAAAAGAATCAAGTTGGTGCGGTCATACACTTTGGTCGTGCATGGCTGGGTTGGGTCATCAATCAAGTAGGTGTCTAGCAGTTGCGCCTTTGGCAAATGCACCCGCGCGGTTTTGCCATCTGCGCTCACGGTGATGTCGGCATCGGTCATTTTGGACAGGTCAACGCCCGCCTTGACGCGCCCGCACGCCAGCAAAATCAGCCGTTCGTACACCACATTGCCCACCCGCGCCTGATCCGCCTCGACGATGGTGGAGAGCAGCGTTTGCACGGTGGTCAGGTCGGCCAGCGCCTTCACCTGCTGAATCATGGGCGGGCGTGCCACCACGGTTGGGGTGCGCGGCGCGGCGGCCGTGCCAAGCACATTGGCCGGGTTGGCGCTGTTAATCACGCCGCCAAAACTGCTGATGGCAATGCCAATGATGAACGCCGCAAGCACCAGCCCGCCCGCGATGATCCCGCCCGCAATCAGGCATCCCATTTGGTTGGATGAGGCAGGGGGCGGGATTTGATTCTGGGCTGGTTCGTTCATTCTAAAAAGAAGTCGTTTGCTAGCGGTCAGACCTGCGCATTATTCTTCTTCGTCTTTTAGCAGACCCAGCTCTCGCAAATGCGCGTCCAGCGCCATGTTGCTTGGCTCGGTCAGCTTGGAGCCATCCGGGAAAAGGATGGTGGGGATGCTGCGAAAGCCGTTATTCAATGACTTAACCGTCTCGGCGGCATCTTTGTCCTCGTCAATATCAATCCACTGATAGGGAATGCCAAAATCGTCAAAAAACCGGCGGGCGCGGCGGGTGTCTCCGCACCACATCGCCCCATAAAATTTGATGGCTTGTTCACTCATTTTTAATGACCTCCATACGTTTTATACGCGCAGGGCTATTTTACGTTGCATTTTTGGCGAAAGGACCGGGATGGCGCAACGTTAAGAAGCCGGACGGCTAAACTGGGCGCCGCGTTAAAAGCGTCCATTTGGTTGTAGAATTTTGCTTGTGAGTAAATCTCGTTACGCTGCCCGCCCAGATGTCTCTCCAGACAATGCCGCGCTGGATGATCTGGTTGTCCGCATTGTCACGGCATCGCATCCGCAGAAAATTATTTTGTTTGGGTCGGCGGCGCGGGGGGAAATGAATGATGAAAGCGATTTGGATGTATTGGTTGTTCTGCCAGAGACCTCAGACCGGCGCAGCGCAAAACGCGAGATTCGCTCCAACTTGTGGCAATTTGAATATCCCGTAGATGTGATAACGGCCACGGAGCGCGAGTTAGCCGAATATAAAAGCCATCCGGGTTTGATGTATGGCGCTATTCTGGAAGAAGGGCGGGTGATTTATGCCGCAGATGAACATTGAGCCTGGTTCCGCCCAAGATTGGATGCGTTTTGCGCAAAGTGATTTGGCTTTGGCGCGGCATTCCCCTCTAGAGGGCGTTTTGCTGGAGACCTTGTGTTTTCACATTCAGCAGGCCGTTGAAAAAGCTCTGAAGGCCATTTTGATTTATCACGATATCCGTCCACCTCGGACGCATGATATTCAATCCATTGTTCTATTGATTGAAGATCTATTCCCGCTGCCAGATTGGATTAGCGAAGCTGCGTTCCTGACAGATTATGCAATTGGAACCCGCTATCCTGTTTTTGAGCCGAGGATTGGCGCGGATGAATACAAACAGGCATTGGAAACAGCTCAAAAAGTTGTTGATTGGGCTTCCAGCCGCATCGCGTAAATAGCGTGAGTTGTCGTCCTTGAAACTTTCCGCTTTATCTCAGCATTTGGCACGTTGGAAAAGATAAAACACTTGCTGTTTGCCAAATGCGCTGGCATTAAATTTCTAGTGCGTTTTAAGATGCTTCACTAGAAATGCCACCGTGCGTTCCCAGGCCAGCGCGGCGGCCTGGGGATGAAAATTCTCCGGGCGGTTGTCCTCAAAAAACCAGTGACCCGTGCCGGGGTAAACATACAGCGTGAAGTCATGGCTGGCGGCGTGGGCATCCTGCGCCATGCGCTGGGCTTCGGGCAGGTTTTCCCATTCGTCGGTCTCGGCAAAATGCGCCAAAGTTGGAACGCTCAGCTTGTCCATGGGCATGTCGGCTGTGCCATAAAACAACGCAAGGGCCGATAGGTTTTCTGGCTGGGTCAACCCCAAATGAATCGCCCACGCCGCGCCCATCGAGAAGCCCATCGCCCCAACCCGCGCGTTTTTGCCCGCCATTTTGCGGAACTCTTGCAAGGCCGCCTCCGCCACTTTCTCGGTGAAGGCAAAATCACGGGTTTTCATCAAGGCCATCGCGTCTTCCACCGTGTTGACCACTTTGCCATCGTTCAAGTCTGGGGCGAAGGCCATAAACCCGGCCCGCGCCAGTCGGTCGCAAAGAGAGATGAAGAATGGCGAAAGCCCCCACCACGCATGAAGCACCAAAATGGGCAGGCCGCCCTGCGCGGGTTGCGCCAGATACGCGCCAACCGGTTTGCCATCTACCGCAAAAGAAATATTTTTGCTTGTTGTGCCATCTCCTTCAACCAGTTTTTTTAGCCCGGCCAAAATAGGGTTTTCGCCATCCTCTGGTTCTTTTGGCTGATGGGGTTCTTGCGGGCGCGGATCGTCTTGGATGATGGTAAGCGTGGTTTGTCCATGCGCCTCCTCCAGCGTGTATGTCATCGTGAAGTAATTTTCGGGCTTGTCCTCCAAGTCGGGGCGCGGGAAGAACAACGAGTACTTCGCCAGCGTGTTTGGCCTTACCTCCAGCACAATGCCTTTTTGCTCAAAAACCTGCCCTTGAAACTCGTTTCTAAACACAATTGAGCTGCCTGCGGTCCAGTCGGTGATCAAATCCGAGCCATATTGCCATTGTTTCACTAACTCCGGCTGGGTGATGGCCTGCCACACCTTGTGCGCAGGTGCGTGAATCAGAATTTTGGAAATGGTTTGGATGGACATGATAAAAAAAACTCGCAAAGAGTTTCATGTCTTTGCGAGTGGTAAACAATTGACCAGATTTTTCTTATGCGTTGCGAATCACGCACATCACGCGGCCTTGAATCTCGGCGCGGCGGGCGTCCACGTAAAACGGGGACATGGTGGGGTTCTCTGGCTTGAGCTTTAGGCGCTTGCCTTCTTTGAACACCCGCTTGAGCGTGGTCTCATCGCGATCCATTAGCCGAACGGCGGCCAGGTCTCCGTTGTTGATATCGTTGACTTTTTGCATTACCACGATGTCGCCATCGTTGATGAGCGCGTCAATCATGGAGTTGCCTTTTACGCGCAGGGCGTATAAATCGCCGGGCGTCTTCACCATGCTTTTTGCAATGTAAACGTATTCCTCCGCGCTGCGCAGCGCGTCTGCGTCTGGGGTAGGCGCGGGCGCAGATGCGACAATCACGCCGACCATCGGCACGCTGAAAATATCGCGAGGGCTGGCTTGATGCGGGTCGTTTAGCACCAGCCCGCGAGAGCTGCGCTCGCGGCGGGCCAGCATCCCCATCGTCTCCAGCGCCTTCAGATGGTAGCTCACCATCGAGGTGGAGCTGACCCCCGCGCCGGTTTGAATCTCGCGCACGGTGGGTGGCAGGCCGTTATCCGCCTCGTATGTGCGAATAAAATTCAGGATGCGCTCCTGCAATTGAGACATTACGCCGCTGCTGTGTCGTGCCATTGGTCCTCCACTCAAAAAATCATATATCGGTCTGAACAGTTGTTCTAGATTGTATACGAACAGGCGTTCTATGTCAAGTGCGGCTTTTTAGAAATGCAAAATGCAAAATGCTGAATGCAAAGCCCAGCGACCAGCAACCAGCCCCTAACCCCCAGCCTCCATCCCCTTTTACAGCTTTTGCAAAAACCGCAGGGCGGTCTCGGCCACCACGTCTGCCACCGCCGGGATGCTGGCCAGGTCTACCCATTCCTGGCACTGGTGGAATTTGTCGCCGCGCGGGCCAAACACAATGCACGGGATCCCGCCCTCGCCCGCGATTACGTTGCCATCGGTGATACCGCCGATGTAGTCATAGGTTGCGGCGCGCCCTTGCGTGGCGCGGTAGGCTTCGTCAAACGCACGGCGGAAGGGGTGCGCCGCGTCGTCAAAAGCCCACGGGGTGTAATACGGGTCTTTGACGCTAAACTCAAACTGCGCGGGAGAATGAAGCGAATCGGTAAAGCCGCGCATTTTGCCCAAAATTTGCTCACGCGTTTCGCCCGGCACGGTCAGCCGCGTCACGCTCACGCTGGCCTTCTCTGGCAGCGTGACCACATACAGTTGGCTGCCCGCGTGAATGCCCAGCACCGCCTGCGAGGACGGCGCTTGCGGATGTTTGAGCGCGGGCACGGCCGCATCCACCCCCGCCGCAAAACGTGCCGCTTCAACCCCGGCGTTGATGCCTTCCCAGGGGCGGAACCCGTGCGCGGCTTTGCCCGTGACGGCCACATCCACCAAAATTTTGCCCGGCCCGCCAATGCAGGCGGCCTCAAAATGCGGCTCGGTGATGATGCAGCCATCGGCTTTCAGGCCGCCATCCACCAGCGCATGAGCGCCATACGAATACGCCTCTTCGTCGGTCACGCTGCTAAAAATGAGGGTGCCGCGCCACAGATGTTTGTTGCGGGCCAGCTCGCGGGCGGCCAGCATATTGGCGGCCACGCCGCTTTTCATATCTGCCGCGCCCAGGGCATAAAAAATATCGCCCTCGCGTTGGCCCTGCCAGGGGTCGCACACCCAGCCCTCGGCGGCCAAAACCGTGTCCATGTGGCCGTTTAGCAGCAAAGAAGGGCCATCCCCATTTTTGATATGGGCCAAAACGTTGGGCTGGCCGTTGTGCGTGGTTTGCAACTCGGTTTTTATCCCGCAATTTTCCAGCCAGTTTGCGCAGGCTTGCTGGGCGATGGCTTCCTCGCCGGGGTAACTGCGAATGCTCACAAGGGTTTTGAGGAGGTCGAAGGCTTCTTCTTTGCTAAAGTTCATGATGGGAGGGGATTGTAATGTGTAAGCAACTTCCAAATAACCTCTCACACTTTACACGCCACACCTTACACCGCGCATTCTTCGCCGAGTTGGTTTTTCTCTGTTAAGCGATAATCTCCCCAACATTCGAGAAGCATGTCTATTCGCATTCGATTGACCTTTTGGTACGCCTTTATTCTGATAGCCGCGTTTATGATATTCGGCGCGGGGGTGTATTTTGTGGTCTGGTTTACCCTTTCGCGCCAAACCGATGTGGCGCTGTATGACACCGCCCGCGCCATTTCTGATGAGGCGCGGCCCGCCATGGAAAACGGCCAGCTTGTGGTGGATGTGCCCGCGCTGGACATGTTCCGCGCCACGCAGATTTACGCGCAGGTGATTGACAGTGACGGCTCCATCCGCAGCACCAACGCGCCTGCGCTAACCGTGCTGCTGGATCAAAAAGCCTTCATTGAGGTTGCCCAGCAGCCAGACATGGGCAAAACCTCGCTCTGGTCGCAGTCTCAGCATGGCACAAATATATTGCGGGTGCTCACTTTGCCCATGAGCACGGCTTACCGCGACCCAATCAGCAAGCAGGAGCGCCCCAAAGTGCTGGGTTATTTGCAGCTTGGCTCCTCGCTAGACAACATGCAGGGCGTGGTGAACAATTTGTGGACAACGCTGCTGTTTTTGGGGCCGCTGGTGGTGGGCGTTGCCACTTTGGCCGGATGGATCATGTCGCGGCGGGCGCTGCAGCCGGTGGATGACATTACCAACACCGTGATGCGCATTTACCGCGCGGAGAACCTTGAGCAGCGCGTGGATGTGACCAGCGGTGATGAAGTGGGGCGGCTGGGCAGCGCGTTTAACGAGATGTTGGAGCGGCTCTCGGCCTTGTTTCAGGTGCAGCAGCGGCTGGTGGGTGATGTGTCTCACGAACTGCGCACGCCGCTCACGGTCATACGCGGCAATGTGGATTTGATGCGCGCCATGCGCAGCGGCGACCCCGAATCGCTGGAGGCCATTAGCAGCGAGGCCGACCGCATGACCCGCATGGTCACTCAATTGCTCATGCTCTCGCAAGCCGATTCTGGCCAGTTGCCAATGAAGATTGAGCCGCTTGACCTTGCGCCCATGCTGATGGATGTGGAGCGCAACGGGCGGATCATTGCGGATGACCGCGTAAAAGTGACCGCCAGCGCCCAGGAGCAATTGTTGGTTCAGGGCGACCGAGATTATCTCAAGCAGGTGCTGCTTAACCTCGTCGAGAATGCCATCAAACACACGCCGGATGGCGGCGAGGTGACCGCGCTGGGTTACGAGCGCAACGATATGGTGTATCTCTCGGTCAGCGACACCGGCGGCGGGATTGCGCCCGACGCCCTGCCGCATATTTTTGAGCGTTTTTACCGCGTGGATAAAGCCAGGTCGCGGGCGCAGGGTGGGGCGGGGCTTGGTCTTGCCATTGTCAAATCTATTGTGGATGCGCACGGCGGGCAGATTCAGGCATATAGCACGCTGGGCAAAGGCTCCACGTTTGTGGTCACGCTGCCCGCGTATCACCCCAACCTGGTTTAGCAAAACCATGACCCCAAAACCATCTTTCAAATCGCCGCGGCGCGGGCCAAACATGCTGGTGATTTTTGCCGTTGCGCTGGCGGCGATTGTGCTGCCCGCCGCGGCGTTTGTGGCTTACACCGCCATCACCCGCGTGAAGCTGGACAACGGCACAATTGTGTACGCCACGCCAGAGAACCTGCCCATTTCTCAGATTGGAACGTGGCAGGGCACAGACCGCATCAATGTGCTTTTGTTGGGGATTGATCAGCGGCCGGGCGAAAACCCATCAACCACCCGCACAGACACGATGATTGTGCTGACCCTGGACCCGGCCACAAAAACCGGCGGCATGATGTCCATCCCGCGGGATTTGTATGTGCCCATCCCCGGCCACAGCACAGACCGCATCAACACCGCGCACGCCATTGGCGGGCCAGAGCTGGC
Organism: Thermoflexales bacterium; assembly: GCA_035433205.1. GTDB lineage: Bacteria > Chloroflexota > Anaerolineae > J036 > Brachytrichaceae > DAORUN01. The sequence goes on from DAORUN010000005.1 coordinate 10,782, forward strand.
CAAAAAGACGGTGGAGTTTAACTTTGGCATCCCCATCCAGCACACCATTCGCGTGAATTTTGACGTGGTGATTTATTTGGTTGATTTGGTGGGCGGGGTGGATGTGTATAACGCGGCGGACATTGCCGACCCAACTTACCCAGACAACAATTACGGCTACGACCCGTTTTATTTGAAGGCGGGCTGGCAAAAGCTGGATGGCAAAACCGCGCTTAAATATGCCCGCACCCGGCATAACAGCACCGATTTTGAGCGGATGAAACGCCAGCAGCAGGTGATGATGGCCGTGCGAGACAAGGCGTTGCAGGGAGACACCATTTTGCGCTTGCTGCCTCAAACGCCGCAAATACTTTCCACGCTCCAGAAATCCATCACCACCGATTTGACAACCGCCCAGTTGATGCAGCTTGCGCTTTTGGCGAAGGATGTGCCGAGCGACAAAATTGTGCGCGTGACGATTGATGAGAACGCCACGCAATATTGGACAACCCCGCAAGGCGCCAGCGTGGTCGTTCCCGACCGCGACAAAGTTCGCGCCCTGCGCGATGCGTTGTTTAGCGGCGTGGCGAACAGCGCCCCGGTGAGCCTGACCCCAGAAACGGGCAAAATTGCCATTTTGAATGGAACGCAAACGCAAGGGCTGGCCTCTGGCACAAAGACGTTTTTGGAGAGCAAGGGGTTTAGCGTGGCCCAAATTGGCGATGCGCCGCAGAGCGCAAAACAAACCGTGATTTTGGCGTATCGCCCGCGCGATGCCTACCTCCGTCAGGTTGCCGCCGCGCTGGGTCTGCCGCCCACCGCCATCACCAACCCGCCCGCCGGCACCCCAACCGGCGATCTTGACGCGGCGGTGATTCTGGGCGATGACTTTAAGTTGCCGAACAAGTGATTGGTTGCTGGTGGCTGGTTGTTAGTTGCCCACCAGCAACCAGCCACCAGCAACCAGCAACTAGCAACTAACCGCCCGTTATCCCAAATTTTCCCAAAATTTAAGCCTTAAGAATAGCTTTGCCTATTGCGATATTTCGCATTTTTGCTACAATTCTGAGCATAAAGTGGGTCAAAGTGGGTCAAAGTGGTGACCATGACCTGCGAACGAGTAAAAAACAGTCAGGATTTGGACGCAAAAAATGTTTTTAGGTGAGTATCGCTACACCCTGGACGAGAAATTTCGCTTGACCCTTCCGGCGAAACATCGCTCCTTGCTCACAACCGGCGTGGTTCTCACCGCTGGAACCGATCACTGCATCTGGATTTACTCGCAAGAATCGTTTAATGCCGTTGCCGAAAAAATAAACACGTTGCCGCTCACCGGCGTAGATGCCGCCGAGTTCCGCCGCTTGTTCTTCTCCAAGGCCAACGATGCCGAACTGGACAAGCAGGGGCGGGTCATCGTTTCCGAGCAGTTGCGCCAATACGCCCAAATCAGCGCCTCTTCTGAGGTGGTGGTCGCGGGCGTGGGCCGATACATTGAAGTTTGGTCGCCCGCGCTTTGGACTGCGATGAAAAACAAAATTGAAGAGACCAAAAAGGTCACAGATTGGGAGAAGGTGCAAATTTAGGTGAGCTATGCACAAGCCGGTTCTCCTGACAGAGGTTCTCTCTGTATTGCAGCCTAAAGCGGGCGGGCGATATTTGGATGTGACCCTGGGCGGCGGTGGTCACGCGGCGGCAGTTTTGCAGGCCAGCGCCCCATCTGGCTGGTTGATGGGCACCGATGCTGACCCAGAGGCCATCAGCCGCTGCAAAGACAAGCTGGCCGAGTTTGGCGAGCGCGCCCAAATTGAGCAGGCCTGGCTGGATGACGCGGTTGCCGCGGCTCGGCGGCGCGGTTTTTTGCCTTTGGATGGCATTCTGGCCGATTTGGGGCTTTCATCTTTTCAGTTGGATGAGGCCGGGCGCGGGTTTGCCTTCAAAACAGATGGGCCGCTGGATATGCGTTTTGATAACCAGCGCGGTCTGAGCGTTTCGGAATGGATTGATCAGGCGGATTTAGACATGATGACACAGGTGTTGCGTGAATATGGCGAGGTGGAGAACGCGCGGCGGGTGGCCGATGCGGTTCTTTCCGCGCGTCCGTTGCGCACCACCCAAGAGCTAAAGCGGGCGGTGGAGCGCGTGGTGCGCCAGCGCGCGGGCAAGCGCATTCACCCGGCCACCCAGGTTTTTCAGGCGTTGCGCATTGCCGCCAACGACGAGCTAAACCGCCTGAGCCGCGCCCTGCCAGAGTTTATTGGCGCGCTGGCAACGGGCGGGCGGCTGGCGGTCATCACCTTTCATTCGCTGGAAGACCGGATTGTGAAGGACATTTTTCGAGACGAGGCCGCCGAGGTGGTGGCCTTGCCCGGCTTTGGGTTAGATCAGCCAGAGAAACAGGCGCGGGTCAGGCTCATCACCAAAAAGCCCATTGGGCCAGGCGAGGCCGAGATTGCGGCCAACCCTCGCGCTCGCAGCGCCAAGTTGCGGGTGGTGGAGAGGATTTAAAGAGCGAAAGGTGAATTGAAATGAAAGACGCGCTCAAATTTCTTCGTTCCATCAACCTAAGCGTGAAGCAAGCGGCGATTGTGCTGGCTGCTTCTGCGGTGTTGTTCACCGCGTTGCTGCTGGCGTTTTTGAACATCAGCACGGGCACAGCCGCGGCCAACCGCGAGTTGGACAGGCAGGCGCAGCAGGATCGCGATTTGACCCGCGAGATCAACGATTTGCAGACCGAGATTGGCAAACTTACCGCCGCCGACCGCATGGAGCAGCGGGTGAAAGACGCGGGTTTTGTCACACCTGCCAAAGTGGAGCATTTGGTGGTTGCCAGCGATGGCCTGACGACGACGGCGACGATGACGAAATAAAAAATAGCGAATGCAGAGCGGCTCTCAGCACTTAGGACTAAAAATGGCATCTAACAAACGATTGAGTTTTTTACTGATCGCATTTATCACCCTGATTGGGGTGGTGTTTGCGCGTACCTCGTCGTTTTATGTGGTCAGCGCCAGCGAGAAGAAATCATCGAGCGGGTTGCTGGTGGGCGAGAGCAAATATATGCCCATGCGCGGCGTCATCACCGACCGGATGGGCGCGCCGCTGGTGACCACGCAGGCCTCGTATAACATCCGGGCGCAAACGCGGCTGATGGGCGGTTTGCAGGTCACAGGCGAGATCACCAGCACTGTGCGCCCGCGGCTAACCGTGACCGACACCGGGCGCATGGCGAACCTCATCGCGCCCGTGATGGGCGCATCTGCCCCGGCGCTAAAGGCCAAACTAGACACGCTGGTGATGGATTACGCGGGCGACCGATACAGCCCGACCATGTTGTTCTCTAATGTGACGCTTTCACAAACATACGCCATCACCACCGCGCTGAGAGAGCAAAAAATTGCCGGGATTGAGCTGGAGGAGAGCGCCATGCGCGTGTATCCGCAAGGCGACCTGGCGGGGCCGCTGCTGGGGTTTGTCAGCTTGCAGCCGCTGGGGTACACCGGCGTGGAAGGTTATTACGAGCAAAAGCTGGCTGGCGTGGCGGGAGAAATCAACCGGCGCAGCTTGCTGGATTTGATCAGCGTGACCGAGGAAATTGATGGCGCGACGATTCAACTTACGCTTGATTCGGTTTTGCAAAACTATGTGGAAAACCGGCTCGCGCAGGCCATTAGCGCAACCAACTCCAGCGGCGGCTCGGTCATTGTGATGGATTCTCGGACGGGTGCGATTTACGCCTGGGCCTCGGCTCCTGGGTATGACCCGGCCAAAGCCACTCAAATTGCAAACGAGCAGGGCGCGGCGGTTCTGCGCGACCAAAACATCTCGGATGCCTACGAGCCGGGGTCTGTAATGAAGCTGCTCACCATTGCCGCCGGGCTGGACTCTGGCAAGATTTCTCGCACGCAGTTGTTTAACGACACGGGCAAATTTGATGTGGGCGGACAGTACATCTACAACTCTGGCTACAAAAAATATGGCACGGTGGATTTGGTGGATGTGTTGCAGGAATCCATAAACGTGGTGGCTGCGCAAATTGCCAAAGACATGACCGCGCCCATTTTTTATGATTACATCAACCGCTTTGGGTTTGGCCAGCGCACAGGCATTGACCTGGCGGGCGAGACGGTGGGGCTGGTGCGCTCGTATAACGATGCGGGCTGGACCCGCGCCGACTTGGCCACGAACAGCTACGGCCAGGGCATTGCGGCCAGCCCGTTGCAAGTCGTCAGCGCCATCAACGCGCTGGCAAATGATGGCGTGATTGTGCAGCCGTATGTTGTTCAGCAGGCAAGCTACCCAAATGGCAAAACCGAGACGCGCCGCCCGGTGCAGGTGCGCACAACCGTCTCGGCGCAAACGGCAAAAGCCGTGCGAGAAATGGCCGCGCAATCTATCAAAGATGGAATGCCAAAAGCCATGATCCCCGGCTACACGCTGGCGGGCAAAACCGGCACGGCCAACTGGTACAAAAATGGCAAAAAAGCCGATACCACCATCCAGTCATTTGTGGGGATTGTGCCCGCATCGCAGCCACGCCTAACAATTTTGGTGAAACTGGATGAGCCGAACACAGCCTATGCCAGAGACAGCATGGGGCCAATCTTTCACGATATTCAGGAACGCGCAGTGCGTCTGCTGGGCATTCCGCCAGATGTGGTGGTGAAGAGTCCTTGACATCATGATCACCTTGCACGACATTTCCCTTGGGATTGGAGCGCAACCGCCGCAAACGGTTGCGCTTGATCGCGTTGTACATCATTTTGAGATTGACTCGCGGCAGGTGGAGCGCGATGATGTGTTTATCGCCTTGCCCGGCGAGCGAGCCGACGGCCATGACTACGTGAGCCAGGCGCTGGCCCGCGGCGCCCTGGTCGCCATCGTGCGCAAAGACCGCGCCGTGATGGCCCCCGAAGAAAAACTGATTCGCGTGGATGACGTGCTGACCGCCCTGCAAAAACTGGGCGCGTATTGGCGGGCCAAATTTCCAACACCGCCTTTGCGGGTGATTGCGGTGACGGGCAGCATTGGCAAAACCACCACCAAGGAACTGGCCGCGCAAATTTTGGCGCTGCGCTTCAACACGCTTAAGAATGAAGGCAACCTGAACAACGAGATTGGCGTGCCACTAACCTTGTTGAACTTGCGGCCATACCACGAACGGGCTGTGATTGAGATGGGCATGTATTTGCGCGGCGAGATCGCCTCGTATTGCCAGTGGGCCAGGCCGCATGTGGGCGTGCTCACCATGATCGGGCCGGTGCATCTGGAGCGGCTGGGCACGATGGAGAACATTGCCCTTGCCAAGCGCGAGTTGATTGACGCGCTGCCCGCCGCGGCTGATGGCGGGATTGCCATTTTGAACAACGATGACCCGCGTGTGATGGAGATGGCGGCGCACACTCGCGCTCGCATCATCACCTATGGCCTGACCAGCGCGGCGGATGTGTGGGCCGATGACATCGAAAGTCACGGGCTGGATGGCATTTCTTTCCGGCTGCATCATGGGGATGGGGCGTGGATGGTGCACGCCCCGCTGCTGGGCCAGCACAGCGCCCAGACGGCGTTGCGCGCGGCGGCGGTGGGCTGGGGCGAGGGCATGAACTGGGAGGACATTGTGGAGGGGCTGAGCCAGCGCACCGATCAGTTGCGCCTGTCTGTGCTGGATGGTCCGCACCATTCTATTGTGCTGGATGACAGTTATAACGCCAGCCCAGAGAGCACGATGGCTGCGCTGAATTTGTTGGCGCAGTTGAGCGACGGCCCGCGCGTGGCCGTGCTGGGCGACATGCTGGAGCTTGGCGAAGACGAGGAAAAAGCGCACCGCGAGATTGGCTGCCGCGCGGGCATCGTGGCCGCGTATTTGGTGTGCGTGGGACCCCGCGCAAAATGGATTGCCGAAGAGGCCATCGCCTGCGGAGCAAAGAAAAGCAACGTGGTTTGTGTGACAAACAACGCCGAGGCGCTGGACGCGCTCAAGCGCATCATCCGCGAGAAGTCTGTGATTCTAATCAAAGGTTCGCGCGGGATGGTGATGGAAGAAATTGTGCAGGGTTTAACCGGCGTGCAAAGCGCCCATTTTGGGCATAAGGGATGAAATGAATAAAGCGCCGTTAAGCGCTCTGGGCGGTTAAATCGCTTGGAGCACTAAAGAGCGCTAATCACGGAAACATGGAAAATTCGATTCGCGTAGCGGGGATGGGAACCTGTCTTTTGATGGGCGGTGTGACATTTTTTGTCGTGCTGCTGCTGGGCCGGCCTATCATCGCGCTGCTCAAAAAATATCGCATAGGCAAACAAATTCGGCTGGATGGGCCGAGCAGCCACATGGTGAAGACCGGCACGCCCACGATGGGCGGCATTGTGTTTGTTGGGCCGGTGCTGGCGCTTGTTTTGGGCATGTATCTCATCTCGCGGTTGCTGGTGCGCATAACGCCAAACTTTGGCGGGGTGGTGCTCATTGGCAAATCGCTCGCCATCCCCATGCTGGTCATGCTGGGGTTTGCCATTTTGGGCGCGGTGGATGACTACATGGGTGTGCGCGGCGTGCGGCGCGGCGAGGGGATGCGCGGGCGCAGCAAGTTTGCGCTGCAAATTGTGATCGCCACCATCGCGGCGGTTGTGATGAATCTTGGGTTCGAGATCAGCAAAGTGGGCGTGCCGTTTGTGAGCGCACCAATTGATCTGGGGCTGGTCTGGATTCCCGTCGCCATCTTCATTATTTTGGCGGCGGCCAACGGGGTGAACTTTACGGACGGGCTGGATGGATTATCGGCGCTGATCAGCTTTTTGATTTTTATCGCCTACGGGATCATCGCATATTTGCAGGGGCAGGTTTTCCTCACCATGTTGTGCATGGTCATGGCGGGCGCGCTGGCGGGTTTTTTGTGGTTCAACGTGCATCCGGCGGCGCTGTTTATGGGCGACCTGGGCAGCGAGGCGCTGGGCGCAACGCTGGGCGTGATTGCGCTGATGACCGGCCAGTGGCTGGTGTTTCCCATCATCGCCATCATCCCAGCCGCAGAAGTCATCAGCGTGGTGATTCAGGTAGGGTGGTTCAAATACACCAAACGCAAATATGGCGAGGGCAGGCGCTTTTTTAAGATGGCGCCCATCCACAACCATTTTGTGCAGCTTGGCTGGAGCGAGCCGCAAATTGTGCAGCGGTTCTGGCTCATCGGCATCATCGGGGCGATGGTTGGCATTGGATTGGCGGTCTTTTAATTACGAATTACGAATTGCGAATTACTAATTTTTTCGAGTTACGACGAGATGAAGACAGAGAACGTGATTCAGAACAAGAGTTATGCGTTTGCGATTCGCATCATTCGTCTGTATCAACATTTAACAGATAAAAAGAAGGAGTTTGTTCTTTCCAAACAGATATTGCGATGCGGAACAAGTATTGGCGCAAATGTTGAAGAAGCGATTGGCGGTCAATCTCGCGCAGATTTTGTTGCAAAAATGACGATTGCTTACAAAGAGGCGCGAGAAACAAGTTATTGGCTTCGCTTGTTAAAAGATACGGATTACCTGACACAAACAGAATTTGAAAGCATTTTTGCGGATTCGGAAGAGCTTTTGAAAATCATAACCTCCATCCAAAAATCTACAAAAGTGTCAGTGCAAATTAGTCATTTGTAATTAGTAATTAGTAATTTAGAAATGTGGCTTAACAAAAATGTAGTCATCCTGGGCGCGGCGCGGCAAGGCACAGCTTTGACGCGCTGGCTTGTGGCGCAAGGCGCGCGCGTGACCTTGAGCGATGCGAACACGCAGGCGGATGTGTCCAGCCTGAGCGACATCGCGGGGAAGATCACGTTTGCGCTCGGCGGCCATCCCATCACCCTGCTGGATGGCTGCGATGCGCTGTGCCTGAGTGGCGGCGTGCCAATTGACCTGCCCATTGTGCTGGAGGCCAAACGGCGCGACATTTTGTTGAGCAACGATTCGCAAATCTTTTTTGATGTGTGCGCCGCGCCAGTCACGGGCATTACGGGCAGCGCGGGCAAAACCACCACCACCACGCTGGTGGGCGAGATGCTCAATCACAGCTTTCGCGGCGAAGGACGCAAAGTGTGGGTGGGTGGCAACATTGGCAACCCGCTCATTGGCGTGGCGGCCAAAGTGCGCCCCACCGATTTTGTGGTGATGGAGTTGTCCTCGTTTCAGCTTGAGTTGATGACGCGCAGCCCGCATGTGGCTTGCATCACCAACATTACGCCAAACCATTTGGACCGGCACGCCACGATGGAAGCCTACGCCGCCGCCAAGAAACACATTTTGGATTTTCAAGGCGCGGAAGATTGGGCCGTGCTGAATGCAGATGACCCGGTTTCGCGCGAGCTTGTCCCGCATGGTCACGCGGCGTGGTTCAGCTTTCGCCAGCAGCCTTTGGGCGATGGGGCGTGGATGGATGAACGCGGCGACTTGCGGGTGCGGGTCGCATCGCGCAAACTGGACGCGGCCATTTGCAACCGCAAAGACCTGCTTTTGATGGGCGATCACAACGTGGTGAACGTGCTGACCGCCGCGCTGGTGGCTGGCATTAACGGCGCATCGGCGCAGGCCATGGGCCAGGTGGCGACTACCTTCCGCGGCGTGGCGCATCGCCTGCAACTGGTGAGCGAGGCGCGCGGCGCGAAGTGGTACGACGACTCCATCGCCACCGCCCCAGAACGGCTGATGGCCGCCCTGCGTTGTTTTGACCAGCCGGTCATTTTGCTGGTGGGCGGGCGAGATAAACATTTGCCCTGGGATGAAGCCGCGGAGTTGATGGCGCGGCAATGCAAGCACGTTATTTTGTTTGGCGAGATGGGGCCAATGGTGCAGACCCATCTGCAAAAAGATACGCCCAACACGCTGGTGAGCACATTGCACGAGGCGGTTCATGCGGCGGCGGGCGTGGTTGGGCCGGGTGATGTGGTTTTGCTCTCGCCGGGCGGCACCAGCTACGACGCCTTCAAGGATTTTGCGGAACGCGGAGACGTTTTTACCAGAATTACGAATTACGAGCTATGAATTCCGAATAAAAAATTGGGATGAGTTAGCGCTCAGAACTTAGGACTAAAAATGATACGAGACACGCTTTCTACCACACGCGGCACAAGGACGAAGCGCGGCGAGAAATCGCGGGCGGCCAGAATGTTGGCGATGTTTGAGGACAACGGGCGGGCCAGCCCAGACCGGATGCTCATCATCGTCATCGCTGTGCTCAGCGTGTTTGGGCTGGTGATGAATTACAGCACCACCTTCGACTGGTCGGCGCAAAACTTTAGCGGGCCGTTTGAGCTGTTTGCCCGCCAGTTGGCCTTTACGCTGGGTGGTTTGGCGCTTCTGGTTGTGCTGGCGCGGATTGATTATGCCTATTTGCGCCCCTTTGCCGTGCCCGCCATGTTGGGTATTTTGGGTGTTCTGGGGTTGGTGTGGGTGGTGGGCGAGGCGAGATTTGGCGCAACGCGCAGTCTGAATGATGGCTCGTTTCAGCCCAGCGAGGCCGCCAAACTGTTCATCATCATTTACGCCGGGGTATGGCTGGCCTCGCGCGGGGAGCAGCTCAAAAGCATAAAACTGGGGTTGGCCCCGTTTGCCGTGATTGTGGGCGCGGTGGTGGCGTTGGTCGCCATCCAGCCAGACATCAGCACATCGGTGGTGATTATGCTGACCGGCGGCGCGATGCTGTTTGTGGCGGGTGTGCCGTGGCGGCACATCTTTTTGATTGGCGGCGTGGCGGGCATTTTCTTTGTGCTGGCGGTGCGGTTCACGCCGCACGCGGCTGCCCGTTGGGATGAGTATGTGAAGATGGTGACCAACGAGGCGGAGCTGAACTGGCATCTCACGCAGGTTCGCAACGCCATCGTGAACGGCGGGCTGTTTGGGGTGGGGCCGGGCGCGGGGTATTACAAGTTTGGCATTTTGCCCGTGCCGTTTAGCGATAGCATTTACCCGGCCATTGGCGAGGAATTTGGCTTGCTGGGGTTGACCCTGACGCTGGGTTTGTTTGGCGCGTTTGCGTATTTAGGAATTCGCATTGCAAAAAACGCCGACTCGAAATTTGGGAGATATCTGGCGGTGGGCGTGACCACATGGATCACCGCGCAGATGTTGTTGAATGTGATGGGCATGATTAGCTTGCTGCCCATGCTTGGCGTGCCGGTGCCGTTTCTCAGCAAGGGCGGTTCATCTGCTGTGATGGCGCTGGCCGCGTGTGGTGTTTTGCTCAGTGTGTCGCGCGGGACCGCCGCCCGGCGGGCGCTGCCAGAAGCAGCCCCGCAGGAGGAGGATGGTTTTGCGCGGCGCGCCAGACAAAATATCGGAGGACAAAAACAAACTCGTGCGAATCCTGCTTTCAGCCGGTGGAACAGCCGGACACGTGCTGCCGGCGTTGACCGTGCTAGACGCGTTGAAGACCTTGCTGGCGCAATCGGCCTTGGCCCCATCCGCAGAAACGGCGCCAGAACCCGCCAGCGGTTTGCCGCCCAAAACCGAAGCGGCGTCTCTGCGCGAGTGGAGCAGGGCGAAAGCCTCCTCCGGGGCATCGCCCGAAATATTGAAGGCGTTGTTCGTGGGCGAGGAACAAGGAATGGAACGCGCTCTGGTGGAACGCGAAGGAGTTGATTTTTTGGCGATACAAGCGGGCGGTTTGCATGGTGTTGGCGCGGCGAAGGCAGTGAAGAACGGCCTTCGCCTTGCGCTTGGAACGCGCCGCGCGTTTGGCATTGTGCGCCAGTTTAAGCCGGATGTGGTTTTGCTGACCGGCGGGTTTGTGGGCGTGCCGGTGAGCGTGGCCGCGCGGGCGCAGGGTGTGCCCAGCGTGGTGTATTTGCCAGATATTGAGCCGGGGTCGGCGGTGAAGTTGATGACGCGCTTTGCGACAAAAGTGGCGACCACAACCGAGGCCAGCGCGGCGTTCATCCCCAAAAATAAAATGGTGGTGACCGGCTACCCGGTGCGGCAGGTCTTTGCCAAAGTGGGGCGGGAAGCCGCGCGGGCCAAGTACACCATCGGCCAAAATGAGAAATTGCTTTTGGTGTTTGGAGGGAGCAAGGGCGCGCGGAACATCAACCGCGCCCTCACGGCGCAAATTGGGGATGTGTTGAAGCTGTGCAAAGTGATTCATGTGACTGGCGCGGGTGATTTTGCCGAGGTGAGCGCCATCCGCGAGGGCTTGAGCGCAGAGCAGCAAGCGCGATACACCGTGTTTGCATATTTGCACGAGGAGATGGCCGAGGTGATGGCCGCCGCAGATTTGGCGGTGTGCCGCGCCGGGGCCAGCGCGCTGGGCGAACTGCCGTATGTGGGCCTGCCTGCGGTTCTTGTGCCATACCCGTATGCGTGGCGTTACCAAAAGGTGAACGCAGAGTATTTGCAAACGCGCGGGGCGGCCATCATGCTGGCGGATGGAAACTTGAATAATGAACAAGATGGGCTGACCGCGCAGGTGAGCCGTTTGTTGAACGACACCGCGCGTTTGAGCGCGATGCGGAATGCCGCGCTGGGGTTGGCGCGGCGAGATGGGGCAATGGAAATCGCGCGAACGTTGGCCGCTTTGGCTTCAGGAGGAAAGGAATGATCCGAGCAGATGTATTTCTCTGGATTTTGGTGTTTATTTTTGGCTGGATTGGGGCCTCGCGGGGATGGGTGCGCGAGGTGATTGTGACCTTTGCGCTGCTGTTTGCGCTGTTTATTTACAGCCAGTTCAACACCCAAATTCGCGCCATCCCGTTTGGGGCAGATAACGCGCAGGGGCGGTTCATTATGCGTTCCGCGCCGTTGCTGTTTATTGCGTTTTTTGGGTATCTTGGCCCGGCGGTGGTGCGCAACCGGTTTGAGCAGAACTTTCGCGGAAAGGTTGAGCAAAACATTTTGTCATTTTTAGTGGGCGCGTTTAACGGCTATATTATCTTTAGCACAATCATGTTTTTTGCCAATGACACGGGCTTGCTGACCGACCCGGCGCTGAACCCGGTGGGAAATGCCATCTTCACCGCGCCGCCAGAGGGCTGGCTCAATTTCTGGTTTATCAAAAATTCGGCTTTTACCGTTTTTGCCGGGACAACTCTTTTGGTGATTTTGGTGATGGTATTTTTATTTGTAATTGTTGTATTGATTTAGTTGCTGGTAGCTGGTAGCTAGTTGCTAGTTGCTGGTGACTGGCTGCAACAACCAATAACCAGCAACCAGCAACCAGCTACTAACAACCAGCTACTAATATGAGCGAAAAAGTAAAACATTACCGGGATTTGAGAGTTTGGCAGGCTGCCATTGATCTTTCGGTGATTATTTACAAAATAACGGAGAGTTTTCCCAAACATGAACAATTTGGATTGATGAGCCAGATGCGACGAGCTTCGGTTTCAATCGGATCAAATATCGCTGAAGGGTTCAATCGTTCATCAAAAGAATTTGGGCGGTTTATTGAAATGGCGATGGGTTCTTTGGCGGAACTCGAAACGCAATGCGAAATAGCGAAACGGATTGATTATCTTAAACAGACGGATTACGAAAATCTAAAAACACAAATGGATGTGCTGGGCAGGCAGTTAAATGTTCTTCATCAAAGATTGAAAGGACAGCAAACTACCAGCAACCAGCAACTAGCAACTAGCAACTAGCAACTAATTATGAAATTTCACATCATGGGCATTGGCGGGGCGGGGATGAGCGCGATTGCGCGCATTCTGCGCTCGCGCGGGTATGAGGTGAGCGGTGATGACCGCGCCGAGTCGCCTGTGCTGGCCGCCTTGCGCGACGAGGGCATACCCGCCTTTGCCGGCCATGACCCGCGCCATTTGGATGGCGCCGCCCCTCTGGGTGAGGGGGATATTCTCGCGCCATCTTCTGCGATTAGCAAAGATGAGCCGGAACTGGCCGAAGCCCGCAAACGCGGGATGAAAATTTGGCATCGCGGCGACCTGCTCAATTTTTTGATGCGCGACAAAATCGGAATTTCCATCGCTGGGACGCACGGAAAGTCCACGACCACCGGCATGGTTGCGCAGATTTTGGCCGACGCCGGGATGGACCCCTCGTTTGTGATTGGGGCCACGCCGCTGAGCCTGGGCGTGAACGCCAAACACGGCGAGGGCGATGCGTTTGTGGTGGAGGCCGATGAATACGACCGCACCTTTTTGCGGCTGGATTCCAAGATTGCGGTGATTACAAATGTGGAGTTTGACCACCCCGATATTTACAAAGATTTAGCCGATTACAACGCGGCGTTTGTGCAATTTGTAAAACAGGTTCCGGCGGATGGGCTGGTGGTTTTTTGCGCCGATGACGATGGCGCGATGAACGTGAAGCGCGCGGCGTTTGGCGAGAGCCATCCCCAGCATGTGACGGATTACGGAATTGACCGCGGCGAGTGGCGGGCCTTGAATGTGCGCGGCAACCCGTTGGGCGGGCAAGATTTTTCGGTTCAAGCGGCGGATGGCAGACGGGCGGGCGTGAGCCTGCGCGTGCCGGGAAATCATAACGTGCGCAACGCCCTGGCCGCGCTGATTGTGGCCGATGCCTGCGGCGTGCCACTGGACAAAGCCGCCGAATCGGTGGGCGTGTATCGCGGGGCGGGGCGGCGGTTTGAGATGCGCGGCGAGAAGCGCGGCATCAAAGTGTTTGATGACTACGCGCATCATCCAACCGAGATAAAGGCCACCCTGCAAGGCGCGCGAATGCGTTACCCGGTGGCGCGAATTTGGGCCATTTGGCAGCCGCACACGTTTAGCCGCACGGTGGCGCTGATGGATGAATTTGCCAGCTCGTTTGGCGACGCGGATGAGGTGTTGGTGCTGCCCATTTATGCGGCGCGTGAGAAGAAAGAAGATTTTTCTTTCGCCGCGAATGCCATCAACCCAATTGAGATTGCGCGAAAGATTGCGCACAAAAGCGCCCGAAACGCCGCCTCAATTGGCGACGCGGCTGGGCTGCTTTTATCTCAGGTTCGCCCCGGCGATGTGGTCATTACCCTGAGCGCGGGGGATGGGAACATGGCGGGAGAGAAGTTGTTGCAGATGTTGTGAATGGACGGAAGACGGCGGACGGAAGACGGCTGATAAACCGTCCTCCGTCTTCCGTCCCCGGTCATTGAAGTTGACATGAATTTAGCAGAATTACAAGCCCGCGCCCGGCGCAACGAGCCGATGTCGAAACACACGACATCGCGGTTGGGCGGGCCGGCGGACATGTTGATTGAGGCGCGGTCAAGCGAGGAGTTGATCGGGCTGGCTCAACGCGCCGAGGAAATGGGTTTGCCCTGGCTGGTGGTGGGCGGCGGGGCCAATGTGCTGGTGAGCGATGCGGGCATTCGCGGGTTGGTGATTTTGAACCGCGCCAAAGAGATGAAATGGATGGTGCGAGACACCTCTGCGCGGGTGGAGGCGGATAGCGGCGTGGGTTTGGTGACGCTGGCGCGAGAGTGCATTGAGCGCGGCCTCGCGGGGTTTGAGTGGGCCATCAGCGTGCCCGGCACGGTGGGCGGGGCGGTGGTGGGCAACGCGGGGGCGCATGGCAGCGACATGGCCGCGTGCGTGAACATGGTTAAAGTGCTGCGGCGCGATGGGGCTCTGGAGTATTGGACGCCGCGCCAAATGCAGTTTGCGTATCGGCGCAGCGCGTTGAAGCAATACGCGCCGAAAGACCGGCCGATGGTGATTAGCGCGAGCATTGATTTGCGGCGAGATCACCGCGCCAATTTGGAAAAACGCGCCGCGGAGTTTGTGGCCAAACGCAAGGCCAGCCAGCCGCCGGGCGCGACGATTGGCAGCATGTTTAAGAATCCGACCGGGGATTACGCCGGGCGGCTGATTGAGGCGTGCGGCCTCAAAGGGCGGCAAATTGGCGGGGCGATGATCAGCCCAATGCACGCCAACTTTTTTGTGAACGCCAACGCCGAGGCGAAGGCCGCGGATTTTAAGGCGCTGATTGACCTGGCGCACGATGAAGTGATGAGCCAATTTGGCGTTGATCTTGATCTGGAAGTTGAGTTGGTGGGCGAATGGGGCGAGGCAATTACGAATGACGAATTACAAATTACGAATGAAGAATAAATCTCTCGCAAAGACGCAAAGCCGCCAAGAATTCTTTGCGCCTTTGCGTCTTTGCGAGAGATAGAACCAAAATGACAAACGAGAAGAAATTGCGGGTAGCTGTTCTTTACGGCGGAAAATCTGGCGAGCACGAGGTGAGCCTGATGAGCGCGGGCTGCGTGATGGAAGAGCTGGACGCCGAGCGATACGAGATCACGCCGGTGTTCATCAACAAGGCGGGTGAGTGGGCCATCCCGATGGAGCAACTGCGCGAGTTTGACGTGGTGTTCCCGGTTTTGCACGGGCCAAACGGCGAGGATGGCACGGTGCAGGGGCTGCTCACGGTGATGGGTGTGCCATTTGTGGGCGCGGGCGTGGTGGGCAGCGCGGTGGCGATGGATAAAGTTGTGTTTAAGGATGTGATGCGGGCGAACGGGTTGCCGGTTGCGCCCAGCGTGGTTGTGCGCAGGCACGAGTGGCAGACCGGCGCGGATGCCATCCGCAAAAAAGTGGCGACGGATATTGGCTACCCGTGTTTTGCCAAACCTGCCAACATGGGCAGCAGCGTGGGCATTACAAAAGTACACGCCGCGGATGAGTTGGATGCGGCGATTGACGAAGCCTTCAAGTGGGATCGCAAAATTTTGTTGGAGTGGGCCGTGCCGCGCGCACGCGAGCTTGAGGTGAGCGTGCTGGGCAACGATGAACTCAAGGCGTCCATCGTGGGCGAGATTGTGCCCAACCGCGAGTTTTACACCTACGCGGCAAAGTATTTGGACAAGGGCGAGGATGAGTCGAAGCTGCTCATGCCCGCGCCGATCCCGGAGCCGCTGAGCGCGTTGATTCGCGAGGTGGCGGCAGAGGTGGCGACCCTGGCCGATGTGCGCGGCATGGCGCGGGTGGATTTTTTGCTGGATGGCGACGCGAATGAGATTTACATCAACGAAATAAACACGATTCCCGGGTTTACTACCATTAGCATGTACCCAAAATTGTGGATTGAATCTGGGATGACTTATGCGGGTTTACTGGATACATTGATTGAGTTGGCGATGGAAAGTTAGAGAAATGAGAGATAAGAAATGAGAAATGAGAAATAAGAAATGCTGATTGGATGAAGTGCAAGAGGAAAATTAAAAACTTGGCAATTAAAAAATTTCTTATTTGTTATTTCTTGTCTCTGTTTCTTTGAGAATTTGCAATGAGTTACAAACCAAAAAACCGAAAGTTTGAGCAGCGCGAGCGGACGCGGTTTAGCGCGATGGCGAGCGCGAACAGCAAGCGCAGCGTGAGGCGCGAGGCGCAGGCCTTGGTCTCGCCCGGCGCGCGCCGCTTTTTGCTGATGGCGCTTCCGCTTGCGATCATCGCCCTGGCCCTTGCGTGGTTTTTTGGCGATGCGTTTCGCATCAATAAGATAGATGTGATTGGCAATGACAATGTGCCCACCGACACAATACGCGGGGTGAGCGGGTTGATGGGCCAGCACCCGTTATCCATCAACGCGGGCGCAGCGGCCAAAACCGTGAGCGACTTGCCGGGCGTGGGCGGGGCGCAAGTGCAATGCGGATGGGGCAAGGCCTGCGCCATTACCATTTTGCCCGCCGAGCCAATGGCGGTGTGGCGGGCCAGCGGCGGGCAGGGTGATGTGTGGACGGACACCGAGGGCAAGGTTCAGCGCGTGACCGGGCAGATTAGCGCGCCGCTGGTGGTGAAGGTGGAAGAAGGCGCGCCGCCAACGCTGGGCACGCTGATGGATGCCGGGCTGGCGCGGGCATTAAAAGAATTGCAGGCGGCCCAACCGGGCATCACCACCTATCTGTACACCGCGCAATACGGGGTGATGTTCACCGACGAGCGCGGGACGCGCATTCGCGTGGGCACCTCGGAGCGAGAAGGCGCGGTGAAAGACAAGCTGGCTTTGGCGGCGCAGTTGCGCGGGCAGTTGGCGGCGCAAAAGGTCACGCCAAAGGTGATTGATGTGCGGTTTGCGAACGCGCCGTTTTATACGAAATAAATGTATTTAGACGTAGACGGACGACGGAAGACGGTTCTTAAACAGTTCACTTCCGTCTTCGGTCTCCGGTTTTCGGTCTGAACAAAAACATGGCAGAACAAAAACAAATCACGGTAATTGATGTGGGCACATCCAAAGTGGTGACGCTGGTGGGCGAGATGGCCGAGAGCGGCAGTGACATCGTGGTGTCTGGCGTGGGCATTGTCCCGGCGCGGGGCATCAAGCGTGGGCAGATTGTGGATGTGAAGGAAGCGGCGGAGTGCATTCGTGAATCGCTGGATGGGGCGGAGCACACCAGCGCGACCAAGATCACGCATGTGTTCGCCAACTTTTCCGGCAGCCATGTGCAATCACAAACCGGAACCGGCACGGTTGCCATCGGCCGGGGCGACCAGGGCGTGAGCCAGGATGATGTGAACCGGGCGCTGGAGCAGGCTTCATCGGTGAACCTGCCCAGCAACCGCGATATTTTGCACGTCATCCCGCAAAAGTTCAAAGTGGATGAGCAGGATGGCATTCGCAGCCCGCAGGGGATGCTGGGGTTTCGGTTGGAGGTGAGCGCGGAGATCATCACCGGGGCGGTATCGCCCATGCAGAACCTATCCAAATGTTTGCGCAACGCGGGCGTGGAGCTGCAAGACGTGGTGTTGTCCTCGCTGGCCTCGGCAGAGGCATCGCTCACGCCCACCGAGCGCGAGATGGGCTGCATGGTTTTGGATGTGGGCGCGGGCACCAGCGACCTGGCCATTTTTGTGGATGGGGCGGTGTGGCACGCGTCTGTGATTGACGTGGGCGGCTGGAATTTTACAAATGACCTCGCGTATGTGCTTCATCTGCCGCTGGATATTTCTGAGAAGCTGAAATTGCAGCACGGCACGTGCAGTTTGGAATCGCCCACGCTGGAGCACCCGGTGACGGTGGAGGGGTTTGGCGATGACACGCAGGTGACCGTGATCAAGCGCGATGTGGCCGAGATTTTGCACGCCCGCGCCGAAGAATTGTTTGACATGATCGGGCAGGAGATCAAGCGCACAGGTTATGACGGCTTGCTGCCCGCCGGGGTGATTTTGACCGGCGGCGCGGCGCAAATGCCGGGCATTCGCGAGGTGGCCCGCAACAAGCTCCATCTGCCAGTGCGAATTGCCATGCCCGCGCAACTGGTTGGGTTGGTAGACGCGATTCAAGGCCCGGCCTTCGCCACATCCACCGGGATGCTGCGGTCTACGATGCAGGAAGAAAATGCCCGCCCGGCGCGTCGCCGGCGCGGGAACTCAAATCTTAAAGGATTAGGGGGGTGGTTAAAAAATCTTTTGCCGGGATAAGAGCGCAAAGCGCAATTTGCGAAAGACGCAAATCCTGTCCATAAGAATAGAAAATATTTTTAAGATGTGAAGTTGTTGATAAGTCTATTGACTTTGTGGATAACGTGATTACAATCGGTGGACACTTTGGGTGTTACCTGTGGAAAACTTGTGCAAGAGCGATATAATGCGCGAGTTTATCTGGCAGTGCCAGGGAGTGAAGCAAGGAATGAATACGTATAACGAAGCACAGTATCGCGCGGAGTCACCGGCGCAAATCAAAGTTGTGGGCGTGGGTGGCGGCGGCTCAAACGCGGTTAACCGCATGGTGGAAGAAGGCTTGCAAGGCATTGAATTTGTAGCCGTCAACACCGATCAGCAGGCATTGATGCTGAGCCGCGCCCCCATGCGGGTGCGCATTGGCGAGAAGGTGACGCGCGGTCTTGGCGCGGGCGGGCGGCCAGAGCAGGGCGAGAAAGCGGCGGAGGAATCTGCCGATGAAATTTACGCCATTCTCAAAGGCGCGGATATGGTGTTCATCACCTGCGGGATGGGCGGCGGCACAGGCACCGGCGCCGCGCCGGTTGTGGCGCGTGTGGCGAAGGAGCTTGGCGCGTTGACCATTGGCGTTGTCACGCGGCCTTTCACATTTGAAGGGATGCCGCGCGCAAAATCCGCCGAGTCGGGGATTGAGAAGCTCAAGGAGCATGTGGACACCCTGATCGTCATCCCCAACGATAAGTTGTTGGATATTGTGGACAAACGCGCCAGCTTGCAGCAATCCTTCCGCGTGGCAGATGATGTGTTGCGCCAGGGCATTCAGGGCATCAGCGAAGTGATCACCGTCCCGGGTCTCATCAACCTGGATTTTGCCGATGTGCGCGCGATTATGAGCGAGGGTGGCGCGGCGTTGATGGCGGTTGGCACGGCCAGCGGCGAGGGTCGGGCGCGCGCGGCCGCTGAGCAGGCCATCACCAGTAATTTGCTGGATGTGACGATTGACGGCGCGCGCGGCGTGCTGTTTAACATCACCGGCGGGCCAGATATGAGCCTGTTTGAAGTGAATGAGGCGGCATCGCTCATCAAGGCTGCGGCGCACCCGGATTGCAACGTAATCTTTGGCGCGGTGGTGGATGAGCAGATGAAGGATAAGATTCGCATCACCGTCATCGCCACCGGGTTTGACCAAACCAGCGCCAGTGGGCGTGGCAGCCAAATTCGCCGCCCGGCGATGGCTGGCTCGTCCGCGTCGCGCAGCACAACGGTCAAGCGGCCGTCTTTGGTGGAGACCTCTAAGACTGAGGCCGAAGCCGAACCCGCGCCCGCTAAACCCACGATGGATTACGATAATCTCGAATTGCCGTCGTTCCTGCGCCGTCAGCAACGCTAAATTTTTATTTGTTGTGTCATGCCCTCCGGATCCATGACGATCTGGGGGGCATTGTCATCTGTGCTGTATTTTGTCTGCATGGGTGGCAGATAAAAATCTTCGTGGAAGGGAACTCTTGCGCGCCATGCGTGAGAGGTTGAGGACGAAAATTTAAGGTCGTTCTTTGTAGCCGTTTCGCATTTCTATATTGACTTTGTGTTTTTAATTGAATAAAATCTTGCGCCCATTCCGGCCATATATGGGATGTTTGTCCATAACATCCGCCATATATGGTGGTTATGACGCATTTCCAGGAAGGGAAAGGAATTTAAATAGATGAAATGTCCAGCGTGTGGATCGAATGATACGCATGTGATTGACACCACGCGCGAGCCAGGCGGTGGTGTGCGCAGGCGGCGTGTGTGCAAGGCGTGCGGCAAGCGGTTCAGCACCACCGAGCGGGTGGTTGAAACCGT
This sequence comes from Thermoflexales bacterium, assembly GCA_035433205.1. Taxonomy (GTDB): domain Bacteria; phylum Chloroflexota; class Anaerolineae; order J036; family Brachytrichaceae; genus DAORUN01. The sequence continues at coordinate 30,941 of DAORUN010000005.1, forward strand.
GCCATTGGTTGTTAAACGCGGCGGAAGGCGAGAAACCTTCAACCGCGAGAAAATTTTAGAAGGTTTGCGCATTTCGTGCGCCAAGCGCCCCGTCTCGGCGCAGGATATTGAGCGCCTTGCGGATTCCATCGAAGCGCAGGTGAGCGCCACGGGCAAAGGCGAGATCCCCGCCCGTGAGATTGGCGACCGCGTGCTTGAAGGCTTGAAGGAGCTGGATGAGGTCGCTTACATCCGATACGCCATCGTGTATTTGAATTTGAAAGACCTTGAAAGCGTGAAGAAAGAAATTGAGAAATTGTTGGGAGAGCGCTAGATGTCGAGCGCTGGGTTCTTGCTTTTTGCTCAGGACTTGGTGCGCAGAACTTAGGATTTTATGATGCCAGTAAACACACAATTTGAAACCGATGTGAACGCCTTGAATGGGCTGGGCGAGAAGATTTTTCTGGATCGCTACGCCATAAAAGATATGACCCGCGCCTCGCTGGCCGTGAACGATACGGTGGTGGCCCTGGTGGACTCCAAAACCAATCAGCGCGAGGTGGGCGTGGTGACCGAATTGACGCCGCCCAACGTGACGGTGGAGCTGCGCGATGGCAGCACGATCATTGTTCCCATTGAGCACGTGGACAAGCCGCTGGAGACGCATCCTTCGCACATGATGGATCGCGTGGCGAAAGGCATTGCCAGCGTGGAGCGCACGCCAGAATTGCAAAAAGAGTGGGAGGGCAAGTTTCGCTCTATTTTGGATGGGTTTAAGTTTGTGCCAGCCGGCCGCATTTTGGCCGCGGCGGGCAGCGACCAGCAGCTCACGTATTACAACTGCTATGTGATCCCATCGCCAAAAGATTCCCGCGCAGGAATTATTAGCACGCTGGCCCAAATGACCGAGATCATGTCGCGCGGGGGCGGGGTGGGCATCAACCTCTCCAGCCTGCGCCCGCAGCACGCCTATGTGCGCGGGGTGAATGGCCGCTCATCGGGTAGCGTGTCTTGGGGCGCGTTGTATTCGTTTGTCACGGGTCTCATCGAACAAGGCGGCAGCCGGCGTGGGGCGTTGATGCTGATTTTGAACGACTGGCACCCGGATGTGTTTAACTTTATTAACAGCAAGCGTACCATGGGAAAAATCACCAACGCCAATATCAGCGTGGGTGTATCGGATGGGTTGCTGGCCGCGGTGAAAGCCGACGCGGACTGGGATTTGGTTTTTCCAGATACCAGCCACCCGGATTACAACGCAACTTGGGATGGCGATTTGAGCGCCTGGCGCGAGCGCGGCCTGCCCGTGGTTAAGCATAAAACGGTGAAAGCCCGCGAAGTGTGGGATGCCATTATTGAGAGCGCGTGGGTCAGCGCCGAGCCGGGCATTTTCTTTAATGAGCGCTACAACGCCATGAGCAACTCGTGGTATTTTGCGCCGATCATTTGCACAAATCCGTGCGGCGAGCAGGGGCTGCCGGGCTGGGGCGTGTGCAATTTGGCGGCCATCAACCTGGCCAAGTTTTACAACGCCCAGACGCATGATGTGGCCTGGCAAGAGCTTGGCCGCACCGTGCGCTACTCGGTGCGCTTTTTGGATAACGTGATTGACGCCACGCCGTATTTCTTTGATGAGAACCATCGCCAGCAGTTGAAGGAACGCCGCGTGGGCTTAAACACGATGGGCTTGGCCGAGTTGATGATTCGCCTTGGCATTCGCTATGGCGGCGAGGAATCGGTGAAGTGGCTGGACAAGCTATACGAGTTTATTGCGACCGAGGCGTATTTGGCTTCGGTGGAGCTTGCCCGCGAACGCGGACCCTTCCCCGCGTTTGATGAAAGCAAATTTTTGCAAAGCGGTTACATGAAGGCCATGCCCAAGCGCGTGCGCGAGGAAGTGGCCAAGTATGGCGCGCGCAATGTGACATTGCTTACGCAGGCGCCAAACGGCACCATTGGCACGATGGTGGACACCAGCACCGGCATTGAGCCGTTCTTCTCGTGGACGTTTTTCCGCAAGAGCCGGCTTGGCTTGCACGAGCAAAACGTGGCGGTGGTGGAAGAGTGGAAGCAGGCGCACCCCGGCCAGGAACTGCCGGAGTATTTTGTCACCGCGATGGAACTCTCGCCAGAGGAGCATATCCGCGTGCAGGCGGCCATCCAGCGCTGGGTGGATTCATCCATTAGCAAAACGTGCAACGTGCCCAACGAATACACGGTGGAGCAGGTGAAGGCGCTCTACGAACTGATGTTTGAGCTGGGCTGCAAGGGCGGCACCATTTACCGCGATGGGTCGCGCGATGAGCAGGTGTTGATGCTGAAAGATGACAAGGCCGAGACGAAGAAGACCGAAACGAGCGCCGCGTCAGCCATCAGCCCAGAACCTGCGGTTGCGCCGCTGCCCGCCATGCGCTCCGGCCTCACGCTCAGCAAGCACACGGCGATGGGCACGATTCACATCACCAGCACGCACGATGAGCACGGCGAGCCGTTTGAAGTGTTCATCACGGTGGGCAAAGCGGGCAGCGATTTGCAGGCCGATGCCGAGGCGCTGGGCCGCATGATCTCGCTCAATTTGCGCCTGGCTTCGCCGCTCAGCCGCCGCGAGCGGTTGGGGTTGCTGGTTTCGCAACTGGAGGGCATTGGCGGGTCGCGCTCGGTGGGCTTTGGCATTAACAAGGTGCTGTCCATTCCCGATGCGGTGGCCGCCGCGCTGAAGCAAATGTATTTTGCGGAAAACGGCGTAGAGCAATTGGTGTTGCCGGTCATTGGGATGGCGCCAGCCCCCGCCGCGCATGGCACAAACGGCCATGGCAGCAACGGGCACGGCCACAGCGCGATGGCCGTGGTGCAAACCGCCGAGGGCGCGAAGGTCAAAATTTCTGGCGCGGATATGTGCCCGGAGTGCGGCATGGTCACGCTGGTGCGCAGCGAAGGCTGCAAGAAGTGCCAGAGCTGCGGCTACTCGGAATGCTAGCGTATTAAATTTCGGACGGAGGACAGGAGACGGAAGACGGATACTTGGTAAACGTCCGTCCTCCGTCCTCCGTCCTCCGTCTCCCGTCTTTTTTAGACTCATCTTGAAACGATCCAATATGTTCTACCTCTCCGCCGCGCTGGCGATTCTTGGCGCAGTGGGCTACCAGTATTTTGTCAAGCTGGTGCCGCAGGGTGTCAACCCGTTTATCTCGGTTATCAGCGCGTATGTTTTGGTGATTGGCCTGTGCGTGGCCGCGCTGCCGTTTGCCGGGCCAGAGGGCGGCGTGCTGGCGAACATCAAACAGCTTAACTGGGTGCAGCTTGCGCTGGCGGCCTCGGTCTTTCTCATCGAGATTGGCTTTTTGCTCATGTATCGCAATGGCTGGGAGCTGAGCGCGGGCAATCTGGTCACCGGCGTGGTGATTAATCTTTTGCTGCTGGCGCTGGGTGTGTTGCTGCTGGGCGAAAAACTGAGCGCGGTGAACGTGGCGGGCGTCGTCTTGTCCATCGTGGGCGTGGCGCTGATTAGTTATAAATCGTAACACTAGCGCTCCGGTCGCTTCGCCCAACTCGTTGGGACGCGGCCGGAGCGCTTGCCAACCCCATGAACCACATCCTACGCACGGAAATTGCGCTGCCCTTGCCACGCCCAAAAGTATTTGAGTTCTTCGCCGATGCGACCAACCTGGAGCGCATCACGCCGCCGGAGATGCGGTTTGTCATCACCAGCCCGCAACCCATCACCATTAAGCAGGGCGCATTGATTGATTACAGCTTGAGTTTGTTTGGCGTGCCGTTTGGCTGGCGCACCCTCATCGCCGAGTGGCAGCCCAACGATTATTTTGTGGATAAACAATTGCGCGGACCGTATGCGCTTTGGGAGCATCGCCACTCGTTTTTTGACGCGCCCGATGGCGGCACGATCAACCGCGATGAGGTGACGTATCGTCTGCCGCTTTCGCCGCTGGGCGATGTGGCCTACCCGCTGGTTCGCGCCCAGCTTGGCCGCATTTTTGCGTATCGCCAACAAGCCGTGCGCGAGATTTTGTTGGGGAAAGCCTAAGCGCTCC